>JALFAW010000004.1 GCA_022773305.1 Spirochaetia bacterium | reverse complement strand
CAAGGATTGTAAGGGCTGGCGAAGCCAGTTCCGAAGCGGAGCGAAGGAATGAAGCGATAGCGTAACCCTGAAAAGCCTGATTTTTGCGAAGCAAAAAGCCACCCTAAAAATAAAAATTCAAAACTCGACATTTGTCCTATTAATTTATGCTTTTTTCAATAAATCAACGTTATGTTTGATGAGTTCGCATCGTTGTTTTACACAATCACAAGTTCTGTGAGGATCCTTTGGTGTATTGAAAGTATAATCTAAAATTTTTTCAACAGTAGTTGTAGCAACATGCATTCTCGTATCGCTCGAAGCATAATAAATAAAAATATTTCCATCTTTTTCAATAGCACCGTTTGAAAAAACAACATTACTAACATCACCAGTTCGTTCACTTCCAAGAGGTACAAGAAAAACACCACTAGGTTCTGCAATCACTTTTGAAGGATCATCTAAAGCTGTAGCATAAACATACAAAACATAACGTAAACCATCAGCTGTATTTCGCACACCATGAGAAATATGAATCCAACCTTTCTGTGTTTTGATTGGCGTTGCACCAGCTCCATTTTTAGCTTCTGTTATAGTATGATATACTCTTTTTGAAATTATTTTTTCTTCGTTTATTATAGCGTTAGTTATATCATCACAAAGTCCAAATCCAATTCCACCGCCGCTTCCTGTGTTTATAAAATCATCCATCGGTCTGGTATAAAACGCATATTTTCCATTTACAAATTCAGGATGAAGGCAAACATTTCTTTGTTGTGGAGAGTTTTTTGTAATCAGATTTGGAAGACGTTCCCATGTTTCCAAATCTTTTGTACGAACAATTCCTGCAGCAGCAACGGCAGCACCTAAATCAGGATTATTTTTATCTTTTGATTCAGAACAGAACACTCCATAAATCCAGCCATCTTCATGTTGAGTCAAACGCATATCATAAACATTTGTTTCTTCAGGACAAGTATCTGGTAAAACAACAGGATAATCACGAAAGCGAAAATTATCTATTCCATTTGGACTTTCTGCAACTGCAAAAAAAGACTTTCTATCATTTCCTTCAACACGACAAACAAGACAATATTTTCCATTCAAATAAATTGCACCAGAATTAAAAACACAATTTACACCAAGTCGTTCCATAAAAAAAGGATTAGTTTCTTTATTCAAATCAAAACGCCAAGTCAAAGGCACACTATCTCTTGTGAGAATTGGATTTTCATAACGGTCATAAACACCATTGTAAAAATCATTGTTTACTTTGTTTTCTCTAGAAAGAAAAACTTCCTGTTTTTTAAGCATTTCATAATATTTTGGATGAATCATAAGTTCTCCTATAAAAAGTCAAGAAGATTGTTTCAACAATCGATTGACTTTTTTACGCTGTTCCGTAATGCAATGAGGAACAGAAGTTCAATACGACCGGTCAAGGCACGCTTCGCTCAAAGCCTTGACTCGCTCGTTTTCAGGGGTTGTATTAACCCCTGAATAATAAATTTGCAACGCAAACTTTAAGTAAGATAAAGCCGCGCTATTTTAGCGGGTTTATCTTACACTCCTATAAAAAGTCAAGAAGATTGTCTTAACAATCGATTTAATTTTTTCTAACTTTATTTTAGTTTATTTTTACTTAATTTTCAAGTAATATTTTGATATTTTTTTTAATATTATCCAATTTAAAACAAAAACTGCCAGAACATAATCGTCCTGACAGTTTTACAATAATTGAATAATTTCAAGTTTTGAAAAAACATTGTCATTTTGTCGTGAACGAAAGCAAAACAGAAAAAACTATATCATAAATAAATTTCTCTACACACTTAGTTCACTTTAGATGACAAAATCTCAAAATGAATCAATAAATCTAAATTCGCCTTATTAATTCATTGGACTAGAAATTTGTGAAATAATCTCCATAACATCACTAATCTTAAAAGTATCAGAGTATGTTTCTTTACCATCCTTATCTTGAACAATAATCTTTATATCAAAAACATTGTCTAAAGCGCTCAAGTAAGCAGATGGATCTGAGGCTTTTACTGCCAATTCTAGTAATTTAGAACTATTTTCTGTATTCAAATTAATTTTTGGATTGATTGTAAAGATTCCACCATTTTTTGCTGATGAAACTACTGCTACTCTACAGAGTGCTTCAAGCTCTAAATCAATGTTGGATTTATCAGAAAGAGTAAAATTATTCTGAGCATACTTATAATCTTCTGCAGTTAGATTTACATCTGCATCTATTCCACAAGTCATACTCATAGCTTTTATTGGTATAGAAAAATCTGTTACTTCTCTTGAAGTATTGTTAGTAATTAATCGCATTTCTTTTGTTAATTCATTAATGTCAACGTCCTCCCCAACAACGACCTCCTCGCTTGGAGCAGCAGAAACAATCATTTCTTTTGTTAACTTATTAATGTCAACTACACCAGCAAACAAAAGTGCTTTTATCTTTGCAGACAAAACTTTACCTTCAGCAGTTGTAATATCAGTAATTACATTAGTTAAATCTGCATCAATATCTGCATCCACATAGAACTGTTTTATTGTTGCATATTTATCATACACAGACAACATTTCTTTTACTAAAGCTCTTGTTTGTGAATCATTATTATAGAATATTTTCTCAGAGCGACCTTCCCAGGAATCATCTCTAAATACTTTATTTATCTCATCATTTAGTTCATAAATCAAACTAAACCATTCAGAAACTGGAATTTCACCAATATTAATAGCTTTGTTGAAATCTACTTTATATTTCTGATTTTCGAAATTTTCTACAATTTTTTTAATTTCAGAAGGAATCTTTAATAATTCCTTGCTAATAGTAGCATAATCTTTTGTAGCTGGAATTGAAGGTGTTACCATTCTTGCAGAACTGTATGTAGAATTAGGCTGAGATATTTCATTGACAATTTCACTGATAAATGAAACCAATTCAGCTTTTGATGTTGGCGTTTTTTCAACATCTCTTACAGCTTTTGTAATAGCATCTTCCAGATTCATATTTTTTTCTGCAGGTTTATATACATCATCATATTCTGGAGAGGTGAAAGAACTTAATCTAAACCAGTTATCAATTCCATCAATTTTAAACTTCAATCTAAAATCACTACAATACAAATAATTATGTTTTCTTATCTTGATTTCAATATCATTTTCATTATTCCAAACCGCAGGAATTCCATCTTTGAATATATCGCAATTATATTCATTATATTTATTATAGTTATGTGCTAGTAAAACATTCTTTTCTTTATCGTATTTGAATTCATTTCCACCAATCCATTCAGTATTCGACCAATCTGATTTTCCTGCTAACAAACTATGATCTGCAGTAATATCTGCTATTTTGTCCAAATCAAAATAGTCAGATAAATTTTTTCCGTTTGAATTAAGTTTTGTAGTAAATTTATATCCTTCACGGTCAATTGAAAGATTAATTTCTTTATATGCGTCATAATTAATAACATAGTCTTGAAGACTTAATCCAGAAGTTGCAGTAATCTTGTAATAATTATCCTTCCAATATGAACCATTCGAAGATTTTAATTCACCCGAATATTTTACATAAACTACTTCGCCAGCATTTACAAATGGAAAAGAATAAGTTGCGACAACCTTTTTATCATCTTCAACACTAACCTCTATACCATTTACTCCAAAAACAGAAATAACCCCTGCATTATAATCTGTTCTTTCTAAACCTAAAGAAGATAAATCTTTTAAAACTATATTAATACCTTTATCTGTAGCTACAAGTTTCAAATAGTCATCTTCGCTTTTTAAAGAATCACCTTTTTCATAATATATCCAAGGATTTGAAAAATCTTGAGTTTTAACAAGAAACTCTATTCCATATCTAATGCCTTCTTCATATTTCAAAATTGTATTCTGATATGTTATTTCAAATTCAAAATCTGTATTTGCATTAGTACTGCTATCAACTCCAGACAAATGTTTTTCTTTATTTAAAAATATTTTTTCATTATTCTTTATTGCATAAACACCAACTTGAATTTTATCAAAATCAATTGGTAACTTTCCTGCAAACTTAATTTTTACAGTATCGCCTAGATTAATTTTTTTTAATTTGTCAGCATCTTCCCAATCGTAAAAGTAATTTTCTCCACCTTTGTTAAATGGCATAAAGAAACTTTCTTCCTGGGTAAAATCAACAAGAATTTCCTCTCCACTTGTTTCTCCATTTTCAACTTTAACCTGCTCTTCAAGTTTTGTTTTGCCATCTTCAGTCAATTTAATTACAGTTTCACCTTTATCGTTAACTGTAATCTCAAAATCTTTTCCTTCTTCCAGTCCTTGTTTTTTTAAACTCTCAGATATTGTTTTAATTTCTTCGTCAGTACCTGTTTTTTCACCTTCTTCAGAAAGACCAAGATCTTCTAAAACTTCGTCAACATTCTTTTTATTGTCCTCACCACCATTTGGCTGCTGACATCCAACACACAAAGCAGCTATTAAAAATAAACTACTTACTATTCTTATGATTTTCTTTTTTATCATTAAGAACCTCCTTATATACATCAATAATACCCCCCCATTGTATTTTGTCAATAATTATTTATGAAATTGACATAAAAAAAGCAGATACCACAAAAACATGATACCTGCCTTTTCTATAAAAAATGAAATTATTATTTATTGATTATGTAAAGACTTCCTAAAAAAATCTATATTTTTTCTGTCCTATACTATCTGTTCAAGCACATCCACAACATCTTTATCATAAAGATTTTCCTGTTCACGAAGTGCTGCTACTGCCGATTCTTTATCCATTGCTCCGCGATAAGAACGACGGCTCGAAAGTGAAACATAACTTTCTGCCACACGAATAAGTCTTGCAATCTGTGGAATTTCATCACCTTTCAAACCTTTTGGATATCCAGTTCCATCAATATTTTCGTGATGTTTCATTGCGGCATCTTCAAAAACATTCCAATATTTTTTTGGAACGAAACTTAAATATTTTTCTGCAAGATTTACATGTTCTTTCATCGCCTCTTTTTCTTCTTCTGAAAGCGTTGTTGAAGATAATAAATCAGGGTCAATTCCCAAAAATCCTGCATCATATATCATAGCGGCACAGAAATTCAACATTGCAAGTCCTTGTGGTAATCCCAATTGAATGGAAAGCTTATATACAATTTCACTGACATTCTTGGAATTGTTTTTGCGTCCTGTTACTGAGTCAATTTTTTGTCCAATTTCTTCACATTTTATTGCAAGTTGCTTCAGTTCTTCTTCATCTTCTTCAGTATATGGAACATCTGGCAATGCCTGAGCTGGAGCCCATGTTGACGAACCTGCAATACGCAGATTTCCTTTTCCATACAAATCTACTGCGCCACCAAGCATGATGCGATTTGTCTGATTTTGAGTTGCAGCAAGCATTTTGAAAGCCTGTACGTAATTTTCCTGCTGAATTTTCTGTTGTTTGATGCCATGACGTACAAGTACGATGATTAATAGAATAACAATCAAAATGATAATTGCAATGCCGATTACAGCAAATGCAATTACTTTTGTGGAACGCTTTTGTTCTTTTGCTGATTCTGTAAATGCATTGCCCATATCTTTAAGACCTGTTTCCAAAGCATTTTTGAATTCTGCCTGTGTTGTTTTTGTAACTTCAATTTGTTGTTTGAATGCGTCAGCCTGTTCTTTCATTGCCTGTGTCTGAGCTTCTAAAGATTCCTGCTGAGCTTCAAAACGTTCAGCTTCAATTTTTCTTTGAGCCTGAACTTCTGCTTTTTCGGCTGCTTTAGCAATATTTGCCTGCTCAGTTTCAATCTGTTTTATCAGTTTTTTGATTTTTGTATTTTCGACATTCGGATATTTTTCCAAATTCATCTGAATATCGATAAACGCCATTTCATCATAATTTCCCAGCAGATTCTGAAGTTTTACAGAATAAACTGTTTGTGCAAAATACAACACATTTGCCTGCGATTCTTTATCTTTTGCAACTGCAAGAGCCTGATTTACATATTTGTAAGCATCTTCTATATTATTATCTTCAAATGCTAAATTTGCTTTATCAAGAAAGCGAACAGATAAATCAGTTGTTGCTGCAAATAATATCACAGAACAAGCCAGAATAATGATAGAAAAAAGAATTTTTTTACAATTATTTAACAACATTTTCCACTCCAACTGCAAAAATTAAACTAGCTCTATTTTCAAAGCCACCTTGTTTCACAAAAATTTTATCTCTCAAACCGATATTTAAATTCAATGCTACTTCATCCATACTGGCAAAAGCAAACTCCAAATTCATATTCACACCCATTGCAAAATTCAAGTTTGACTGTGCAAACAGATGACCAGCATACCAGTCTGCACCAATATCCAGATTTGCAAAAGGAAGACTAATTTTTTGGAAGGTTAAACCAAGAATTGGAGTAATTAATGTATCGGCAAAAGTAACTGTATTATCAGTTTTTGAATCTTTTCCTGTGTAAATACCTAAACCAAGTCGGAAAAATAATTTTTTTGAAAGTTCAGCTGTAGCAAATTTCAACAAACCTTCAAGTTCACCAAATAATGGAAGAATATTTTTCTCTTCTTGAGAAAATGAAAGAAAATGACCGTCTGCAAAAATATCACCACCAAATATCACATCATTTGGAAAAGTATATTCATACCGTCCAGAAAGTGAAATACCGTACGCCAAATTATTCAAGCCTGATGCACCTTCCATAAGCCAAGCAAAATCAATAATTCCCAAACAACCTTTCCAACTATAACTTGAAAGTTTTGTTTCTTTTCCGGAAATGTAAACTGATTTTCCAGTATTAGTTTTGGAAGTAGAAACATACTGTTTATCAACAGAAGCACGTTGTTTTTCTTTTTCCATTTCGATTCTGGCAAGTTCAAGCTGACGTTTTTGCTCCTGCTCTGCTTCATAAGCTTTCTGCACTTCATAAGCTTCAGAAATAATGGAATACATTTCAACTGCCTGTTCATTATCCAAATTATTTTCTATAACGATGATAATTGCTGTCATGGCAAAATCATAATCATTGTTTACTATCAAGCGACGAATTTTTTTCTCTGTATAATTTTCAATTAAATAATAATTTTTATCCTGATTATTATCTGAAAGAACATTGTTCAGTGCATTTTCAGACTTTTCCAAGAAAATCTTATCAAGTTGCTTATAAATTTTGCTGATATATTCATCCACGGCATACAAAGAAACTGAAACAAATAAAACAAACATAACAGATAAAAGAGTTTTTATTCTTCTATTAAAAATATTATTAACAATCATACGCATAAAAAACTTCAATAATATCACCCGCCTTTTTTAGAAGATGTTTGTTCTGATACCAACTCCAATTTGTGGAATTAAGTTTTTAATATCAACTGTGCTTGAAACATCCGTTGGAATAAACCATAACGCTCCTTCTACATAAAGTGCAAACGAACTGAACATATTCACATTTTCAAGTTTGATTTTTGGGAATTCCATCTGCGCAATCAAGGATGATAAAATCTGAGGTTTTCCACTGTTTGTTTCAGAAAATCTTGAGAAATCACATCCAACTGCAAAATCTGCATACAACCAGTCTAAATCATGACCAAAGAAATAACTAAATGGAATTTCTGCAATGTTAGCCAAAATTTTAACACTTATAATGTCACCACCATATCGAAGTTTTGTCAAATCTACTCCGAACATGCTGGAAACTGAATCACGCTGTGCTTGTGTAAACTGTCCGTAAGAGAACTGAACTTTTACAACATCATCAAAGAATGTAAGTCCTGCACCTACTGAATAAAGTGAAGCACCCCAAAGTTTGAAATCAAAATAAAGTCCTTGAATAAATGACGGAATTTCATAAGACGACTTATCACCTTTTCGAAGTGTAACAGTTACATCTTCAAGTTTTACGTCATCATTTGACAAACCTGAAACTTTCAAAGACTGATTATAACGACCTCCGATAGAAGGTGCAATAAGTTTTACAGTAGGACTCGTATTATCTATCTGAATTATTGTTCTTGTGATAGCTGTTTCACCATTTTTCATTGTTGCCTTAATAAGGAAGAAATGATAACCTTCTGGAATATCTTCGTTTTCAATGCGGTACATCCATTTTTCATTATTTGAAAGCAGCTGGAATGTTTTTCCATTGTCAAAACTGAGTTCAATCTTTTCAACTTTTTTTGCAGCAACGGCAGCTTTAAACTCTGCTGAAACTTCTTTTGTTTTGGAAAGTAAAAGCTCATCTTCACTAATTGAATAGCCTGCCTGACCTCTGATGTAAGGACGATTTATAGCAAAATCACCGTATGTAAAATTGTCAATTACAATCCAAGGTCCTGTAGATGAATAGGTGATTGTCTGTTCGCGCGAAGGAATCTCTTTTCCGTTTGAAAGAAGAGTGTCTACGCGATAAGTATGAGTTCCTTCTTCCATATTTTCAGGTCCCATATCAAATTTGAAAAATCCACAATATGATAGATAAGTTTCATCCACAAATTTTCCATCAACGTACAGTTTGAGAGAATTAATTTCAATTTCAGCTGAAGCCTGTCCATAAATAGTGAATCGTCCGTTTTTATGCTCTCCATTCAAAGGATAAAGAATATCAACGGTTGCAGGATCACGATTTTTTTCAAGATGGATATTTCGACTCACATTTGTGACGTTTCCAGCTTTATCTTTACCGGTAAGTTCTATATTGTAAAAGCCGTCAGCTAAATCTTTAATATCAATTGTTTCACCAATGATTCTGTCAATCTTAATGTTTTTAACGACATCAACACCAGTTCTTCCAAGATTTCTGATTGTAACATACAAATCTGTCACTTCAACATTATCATAAGTATATCCCGAGAAGAATAAGTCTCCTGACGTGATAGAATCGTCCAAAGGAAGTTCCAGTTTGATATCAGGAGCATTGTTGTCAATATTTATCAAACTTGAATACAAGCCTTGAATACCGTAATTGTCTGTAATTTTCAAGAACACAACTTGAGTTCCACCAGGAATTGCTCTTGTATCAACTACATATTTCCAGTTTTCAGTTCCTTCTGCATCATTATATGTAATTCCGTTATCCAAAGATACCTGAACATTTTTAATTCCGTTTTTATCGCTTGCCCAACCGGAAATTGTTACAATCTGGCGGACAGAAGTATCGATTGAAGGTTTTTCGACAGCACCTTTTGGTTCTTCCAGCGAAATTCTGAATGTTTTTGAAACTTCAAGACCTTTTACACCATTTATGTCGACGGCATAAACTGAAACTGTGTGTTCATTGTCTGTCATTGTCTGCAACGGAACATCGATAGAAAAACTTGTATTCAAAGCGTATTCTGCAGCAGGATTATTTGCTTTGTAAACTTCTTTTGTGGAAACCTGCTTATATTCTCCATCATCTATTTTATAGAAGATAGAAGATTCTCCGTCATCATCATAAACTACACCTGAAATTGTAAAATCACGGGTGATTACCTGCATTTCTTCTGGCACATGGATTTCTGCTCGAGGTAAGTCTGATTCGCTATCGATACTGAAATTCCATGCTTCAATAACAGTTTGATTTCCTGCATCATCTTTAAAAACAAACGACATTGAATCATCAATCGGAGCTTCTTTTGTACCAATATACATCGAAATCAAAGGCTGCAATGGGATTTCTATTTTTTTAGATTTTCCATTCACAGATGGAGTAACATAATCAGCAGATGCAAGGAATGAGTTATCTTTCACATCAAAAACAATCAGGTTTTCACCATTTACAACATCAATATCAAGAGGGACAACTACATTTGCCTCTGGCGGAGTCACATCCTTATATCCGGCTGTTCTAAAGTAAACAGATTTTCCCGAAATGTCAGTTGCACGAATATCAATTGGAATTAGACCATCTTCAATAGAAGAAATATCGATTGTATTTTTGTACGTTACTCCAAGATTTCCGGCTTTTCCAGAAGGTAAATCAAATTTCTGCCAGTTTTCACCATAATCTACAGAATATTCAACACTACGGATTCCAAGAGAATGAGCCGCAGTTCCTGAAAGTGAAAGTGAATTATTAAGCCAATCTTGCAAAACAGGAGCAACCAGCACAACATCTGCCTGAGTATTATTTACAATTATATTAACAGGTTTGGAAGTATAAGTGTCACCAAAACGGTCTGTAAAAGTAACAGTCACATCCTGATAAATACCATCTTTTTCGCCTTTCAGAGTAACAAGATTTCCGTTTGTTTTCAAAGACAAACCAGTAGCCGCTTTTCCGTTTATAGTCGCATAAACTGGACCTTTTACATTTGCATAATAATAGTATTCTGACTGGCTATCAAAAACATAAGAATTCTGAATTTCATCATAAGCAAGATTTGCCTGTGGCATTGCAAAAATTTCTTCACCATCATTTACAATGCTCTGGTCATTTGGACGAACAACTATGATATCACCTTTCAAAGTCTGTTCCAAAGAACCCGCTTTTACAGTTACCTGAAGATGATTTACCCTTGACGGCAGATTCAAAACTGGAATTTCAGCTGACCATCGCAAAGGTTGGTCAACAGAAGGCTTGGTGATTTTTGCAGCACCTTTTTGAGTAACGTTTCCGCCAGGAATTTCATCTCCAGAGAATTCATAACTTACAGAAGAAACTGGCACACTTGAATCGATATAAACAGTGACTGTACTTCCAGTTTTTGCCATATATCCCAATTCTACAGGAAGACCGCTCAAATATTCTTCACCGTTTACAAGAGCAATTGCTGCAGATAAAGTTGGTTGTTTTTGTGCGGAATATTTTCCCTGCAAAAGTTTTTCAGTTTCCAGAATAGTAACTTCAAAAGTACAGTCATTTTTTCCTTCATTCATCTGTGCACGTTCGAAAGTCTGGAAATTTCTGTCAAGTTCTCCCTGATAAATTCCAAGTGCATAAACATCAAACCCATCTACCCAAGTGATAACAGGAGCTTTTGGTGCTGGCATTTTACCGTTTTGTTCTTCGATTTCAGGAACAATGCTGATGGCAACGGCTTTGGCAGTTTTATTTCCAGCTTCACTGTTAGCAATAATTTCAAGAACATACATTCCGTTTTCGAAATAAGAAGTATCTACATCGATTGTAAAATTTCCGTTTGGCATCAATGAAACAGAATCAAATTCTTCGGGAATTTCAGGCGGCAAAACTTTAGAAATTACCCCCTTATCAATAGAAATCAAAACAGGAATGATTCTATACTGTACAGACTCAAGTTTTGTGCGACAGGTTGCACGACCTTTTATGGTGATTTGACCTTCGCGTCCGTCTAATGCCATATCTTCTGAATAATCTTCAATATCAATCTGCGGAATTTCCCTGTCATTTTTGATTCTGAGCGTGCGTGATTCTGCAATTTTTCCTTTTGTAGTTTTAACGCGCACAACAAAATCATTAGAAATGCCGATTTCATTCTGGTCAATATTCAGTTTTATCTGATTTCCTTCAAGTTGTGCTGCCACAAAAGCTGATGGAGGAACGATTTCAACACTCTGAGCGTCCGCACCAAGCAGATAACCAGAAGGCAAAAATTCAAAATTTGGAATGATTGTGCCGTCTTCGCCGACCATACTGTCATCAAAAACAACAATTGGATCATCATTTTTTACAACACTTGTATTTGCGATGTACAAAAGCGCATTATATTTAGTTTCGCGTCCTATTGCATCAGTTGCAGTAACCTCATATTTAACAACGCCTTTAGGACTGTCAAAATTTATTGGAAGAGAATTTGTGTAAGATGTAAGATTTTTTAAATCAATCTGATTTTCTGAAAAACATTCATCATTTAAAAAAATCTGAGAAACAACTTTTGTAATCCCAATTCCAGAAGCAATGTTTACCGAAAAAACAGAACCGCTTTCAGGATGGATTTCCATTCCGTTTACAAAATCAACAGAATCTTTTCCAGATGATACCTTTGGAGTTTCAAAAACAGGAGCAATTCCTTTTGAAACAAAATTTATAACAAAAGGATTTCCTTCAACATCATTTACATCAATGCCAGTTACAGTCACTTTGTGAGTTCCAGCAGTCAAATCTGAAGCAGCACACAAATCAAGATAAAAAACACCTTTTGTTTCCTGGAGAACAGGCTCGTTACCGTCAAACTGGATTTTTACAGCCTTGAGTGCATCATCATCAGAAGCAATACCGCGGACAAAGAGTCTTCCATCATCAGTAAAAACCTGACCTTCAACAGGTTCTGTAATTTTTACAACAGGTTTGTCATTTTCTTGATTTAAAAGGATGTTTCTTGGAACATCTACAATATTTCCAGCTCTATCTACAGCATGAATCACAAATTTCTGCGATTTTTCTTTGATATTCCGTGTATCGAGAGTAACTGCCCAATATGGATTGCCAGGAATCAGGTCAAAAACACCAGTTTCAGTTCCAAAACTCCACGAAAGTTCAGTCACGCCAATTGTATCTTTTGCAAATCCTGCAACAGTAAAAATACCGTCCATAGTCTGATCTGCAGCTGGCGAAACAATCTGCACATCAGGTTTTGTGTTATCAATAAAGTAAAGGAATGAATAATAACCAACTGAAGTTGCTTTATCAATGGCTTTAAACCACAAAACTGCAGGTCCGTCAGCAAATTTTTTTGTATCTATATTTATTGAGAATGAACAAATATCACCAGCTTTATTTGGACTGATTTTTACAGGAATAAAGTTTTCGCCATTGTCAGTTGAGTAGAAAAGTTCTTTAATTCCGTTACCGTCCGAAACGATACCGTCAAATTTAACATTACCAGAAACAAGTACCCCCATACTTTTATCTTGAATTTCAGTTACCGGCTGTTTTCGGTCAAGCTGCCAGGTCAAAACTACAGGTTTACTTTCAACAGGAATTTCATTTATATCATAGCCAATCACTTTGATAGTGTGGGGACCTTCCTCCAAATCATTTGTATCAAGATAGTAAGACCAGAATTCTTTACCTTCTGCCGTTACTCGTTTTTCAATTTCAGTTCCTTCGTCAAGAATAAGTTCAACTTTTGAAACACCATCATCATCAACACAAGTTCCTACGATGTTCAAGTTTCCTACGACACGCATTTCTGGATATGGGTTTGTAATGCCACAAATAGGTAAATCAGAATTCGGATCAACCCAGATATTATGCGGTCCTTCCACATAAACATTACCACCTAAATCTTGAGCTGTAATCATAATGTTATACTTTCCAGCCTTCTTTGATTCCAAATCGATTTGTTCCTGCCAGCTATTCAGATTCGAAACTTCAACATCTTCAATATCAGATTTGCCATGTGCGAAAACAGGTACAAAAATTGAAAAGAGCATAGACAATGAAAGCAATTTTTTATGAATTCTTAACATTCGCTTCCCCAAAGATAACGATACCTTTTAAATATCGGCATAGTTAGCTCAAAAATTGAATAAAATAAAGTACCATAAAAATAATTTTACATCGATTTTAGATTAATTGCAAAGTTTTTTGAGAAAATGAGGTCTGTCCCTGGCTCGTGCTGTAAATTTTGCATACCAATGAACACTTTGTTTGCACGAGCCGAGAGTTTTGACAGTTTTTTTTACCTTCGTTTGCTGGAATTGTACTTTTGCCAAAACTCAAAAAAAATTGGGTTTACAATTGAGGTCTGTCCCTGGCTCGTGCTTTAAGCTTGGCACACCAATGAGTATTTTGTTAACACGGGTAAGTTCGCCAGCTTGAAATGTGGGTTGCAGATTGTAATTTCAGCAGCGTACCGAGCGTGGAGCCGCCGCCTTTGGCGGGTCTGAAAGACCGGAGCGATAGCGGAGTGGCGGAAGGCGACTGACTAACTGAATTTTGCTAAAAAGTTGAGGAAAAACCTATGTCGAATATAATACAATTGAGGTCTGTCCCTG
>JALFAW010000053.1 GCA_022773305.1 Spirochaetia bacterium | reverse complement strand
AAGGATTGTAAGGGCTGGCGAAGCCAGTTCCGAAGCGGAGCGAAGGAATGAAGCGATAGCGTAACCCTGAAAAGCCTGATTTTTGCGAAGCAAAAAGCCACCCTAAAAATAAAAAATTCAAAACTCGACATTTGTCCTAATATAAAGATTTACTAATCCAATTGAAACATTCTAAATAAAATCAAAAACTATTATAGATTACTGAAAATTACTAACCAATCTCAAAATATAAAGAATTACATACTCAGTTAGAGCTTTTTCTTCTTTGATTTTTTTCATGTTTGGAGTATTTACAAGTGTTTTTGCAAGATTTTCTACACGTTCTTTAGTAAACGATGCTCCAGATAAAGTTTTGACAACTCGTCTTGTATAATCGCGGATAAGACTGTTTACATCATCAGTTAGATTTCTATAAGCTTCTTTTGAAATCATTTTATTCCATTGTCGTGCAAGATAATCAAGTTCACGATCTAAAGAGGAACCTTCTGGAATCAATTCCTTTGTGATTTCATTTGCAGCTGCAGCAAGACTTTCTGTTTTAGTTATTTTTTTTGTTTTTGAAACAGTTTCATCATCTTCCTGTTCAAAAATTTCAGCGGCAGTAATAAGTTTTTGTTGAGTCTTTTTAGTTTTGTTTTTCTTTTTACCGTTAAAAAGGCTTACAAGCCATGAAAGAATTGGGATTGTGTAAAAAAAAGGTAGACGTGATTTTGCATTTGCAAGTATTTTATTATTTTTGAGCATCAATAAATCTGCATAAGGCAATAGTTTTCCATTTACAAATAAATGAAATCCTTCTGTAAACTCTGCGTCAATCTTTTCATAAGCCAAAAGATGCATAAAATTTGCATTCAAAAGAGCAAATAAAACAGGTGATTTTTTTTCAACAAGTTCCTGCAGACACAGTTCAAATTCATTTTGATTAGACATTTCAGGAAGACGGTTATAATCTAAAAGCGTTTTATACCAACTGTTTTCTAATTCTTTTTCAATAGAACCATGTGCTTCATTACAAAGACGAACGACAACTTGAATAACTTTTTTCTTATAAACATAATAACGAGTTCCAGAAGCAACTTTGAAAATCAATAAAGGTGGCAATTCATTTGCTTCACCTTCTGTAGTCATTTTCTGCAAAAATTCCTTTAAATCATCTTCAGTATATTGACCGTAAAGCATTCTTCCGTTTTGATCTTGAAATTTCAAAATTTGATTCATGGAATAAAAATAAGGAGCACGAGCAAGATGATTTTCAAGTTCTTTCAGAGCCTCACTTCGTTTTTTTTCATTCTGAAAACGTTCCTTTAGACAAGTACTATAGATTTCCAAAATCTGACAAGCCTGAAGAATATTTGTGTCTTCCACAGTTCTATCTTGAATCTTTTCAAAATCTTGACGAACATAATATAAAGTTTGATTCCAAATGTAGTAATCATCACCATCAGAAAAATCAGCAAATTGGTAATTCTCAGTATCCACAAAATGCTGGAAAAAGCTTTTTATAGAAATTTCTTTAGTAGGATTAGTGCTTCTAAGTTTTTTTAAAAAATAATCGTGAAATTCTTCTTTTTTAAGAATTTTTCTGACTTTCTGCTGAGAAATGTCAATTAATGCTTTGAGTGGAATGCAAGCTGGCAAGACAAGAGGTGAAATGTCTCTTGTAAATTCAATAATATAAAGTAAAGGAGATTTAGATGGTTCTTTTTTTATCAGGGATTGAAAATATTGGTTTGCAATTTTCCTTTCCAAAAAAGAAGTTGGAAATTGTTTTGGCAAATCAGAAATAATAGGAAAAAGAACAGATTCATTTTTCAGCATCTGCTGATATTGATTAGTAAATTTTGAAGCAAAATAAGTAATGGAAACAATTGTTTTTTTATTGTTATTTGAGATTATTGCTGCAAGTTTTTTTTCAGAAAGACCTTGAAGTTCGGCAACAACTGTACTCGTTGGGTCTCCAAGATATTTTACAAGTTCACCTTGTTCTTCAACATGATGTTCAGCATATTTTTTGATATATCCGCAGAATTCGCGCAAATCTATGAAACCAGAATTTTGTTTTTCAGCATAATACCGGATTATAGAACTTAAGTTTGCTGTTGTTGCCATTTTTTCCTCTTTTCATTAATTAACAATAATCTGCCTTGATTATCGGAAAAATTTTAATCTAGTTTAGATTTACTTTCTCAAATATTATAATCAAAAAAGAAAACTTGAAACACAAAGGAGTAAAAAAACTTTTATTTATAAATCTACAACTTACAAATCTTTGCATCTTTAATCTGCCAGAATTCGCCCTCTTTTTCAATTTCCATTTGAGCATAAGTGCCGGCTTCTCCAAGACTTCCTGGATTAATTACAAGCGTTTCTCCAATTTTTTCCATACCCACACCTTCGTGGATGTGACCGCAAACAACAGCAAGCGGTTGATTTTCTTCTATGTACTTAGCAAAAAGTTCACTTCCTGCATGCAAATTTTCATTTACAGCATCCACAGTTTTTCCTTTCGGCGGATTGTGACATATTAAAATCAAGTTTTTCCAAAGAGATTTGTCACCAGTTTCTTCAACACAATTTTTTACGATATTAAAATCAGCGATAATATCTTGTTCTTCACGTTCAAATTCCGTCTTTCCAGTAAAATAAGTTCCACCGCCAGCTCCTGCAATCGCAAGTCCTTCATGATAAACAAGAGTTTTCTCAACACAAACATCCTGCTCTTCCAAATCTTCCAAAAAATCCTCATTATCACAATTTCCAAGAACAGCAAAAATCGTATCATGCTTTTTACAAAGTTGCAGCAACGCTTCCTTACCAGTTTCAGGCTTAAAACACGCCGCAAAATCACCAGCAAACAAAACTGCATCCGACTTGGCAAAAACATCGTCCATTTTATTTAAAACATCATTATGCGCATGCAAATCACTCAAAATTAAAATTTTCATAATAACCTCATTAAAAATAATTATTTGGGCGCCCGGGCGGCTGTTACGCAGCTCGCTACCGCTCGGCCTCCTCACTTCACTACACTTCGTTTCGTTCGTTGTGGTGGCTCACGCTTCGCGTGCCTGCTCCATAGCCTGGCGCAGTTTTCCACTTTTAAACAATTTTTCCATTTTTCAAAAGGTTTTAAAACAGGGACAGACCTTGTTTTAAGCTTCTGTTTTTCGTAAAACAGGGACAGACCTTGTTTTAATTCAAAATAAGTTCAAAAGCCTCGCAGAGTTTTTTCATCTGATTTTCATCACCTATAGAAATTCGAACAAAATCTTCAATTCCTGGTGTTGCAAAATGTCTGATTAAAATTCCCTGTTCTTTAATCTTTTCATAGATTTCTTTTCCAGAAAATCCATTCTTCCTTGCAAAAACAAAATTAGTCTTACTTGGAAGTACTTCAAAACCTTTTGCAGTCAGAAAATCAGAAAATTTTTCTCTTTCCCAAGCAATTTTTTTTGAAGTTTCAACATAATATGCAACATCATCGCAGGTAGCTTCACCGCAAACCTGAGCAACAGCATCAATTGGAAAGTGATTTACACTGTTTTTTACTGTAGTTACTATGTTTATAAGTTCAGGATTTGCAACAATGTAACCAAGTCTTTGGCCGGCTCCGCTCAAACTTTTTGAAAATGTTCTGACTATCAAAAGGTTTTTAAACTCTTTTAGTAATGGAATGCAAGATTCACCACCAAAATCAACATAAGCTTCATCAACAATAAAAATTTGGTCAGAAGAGGCTTTTTGAAGCATTTGTCTTACTTCAGCACGCGAAAGACTAATTCCTGTTGGAGCATTTGGATTTGCAAAAATAATTCCGCCATCATTTTGTTTTGCATGAGAAAGCATAGTTTCTACATCAAGTTTCCAGTCTGGAAGTAAAGGAATGCAATCCATCGGAATGTTATAAAATCCAGCATAAACAGGATAAAAACTGTATGTAAACTGTGGCATTACAAACTTTTTGCTCGAATCAAAAAAAGCATAAAACACAAAAGACAAAACTTCATCAGAACCGTTTCCCGTGTAAATCATATCAGAAGTTACAGTGAAAGGAATTTTATCTATTTCTGCAGGAGTTACATTGTTATTTTCATCGACTTTTGCACGACACAGAACACCTCCGCTTGCATTTAGCATATCAGCAATTTTTTGATGGAGTTTATTTGAATCAGGGTCAGGGTAAAGTCCAAGTTTTTCTGGAGAATTTTGAACAAAATCAATAACAGCCTTGCAAACTTTTGGACTTGGTTTGTAAGGATTTTCATTTGCGTTTAACTTAATGTAAACACGGTCTTTTGGCTGTTCACCTGGAACATAAGGATGTAAATTTTTTATTCTATTTGAAACTATCATACTTTATTTTATGACTTTGCAAAAAAATTTTCAATATTTCAATAAAAAACTAATCTAAAGTGACATTTTTTTTTCAATAAAGTGTTATAATATTAATTATAAAGCATTTTTCGTTTCGTTGTGTATACAGATTCGTCAACAAAACAAATCATTAAATTTAAAAAAAGGTAGAAACAAGTTTCAACTTAAATCCACGAATATTATGATGGTTGAGTGCCGAAAATCTTGATTTCTAAAACTTTTTTTATAATAAATTTTGTTTTGTCATTAATTAATGACATTGCATATCAGGAGGTGTGATAAAAATTACGTCCGTGTAATTTTTATCACCAAGTTTATTTCGTGCTCTGCACTTCATAAACTTGGATACTCGCCATCCTGGCTCGCCGCTAACGCGGTGTTTTAAAAGGAGTGTAAGATAAAACCGCTAAAAT
>JALFAW010000310.1 GCA_022773305.1 Spirochaetia bacterium | reverse complement strand
CCACTGGACTGAGCGAAGCGAGGGAAGCGGCTGGAGCGATAGCGGAATCCCGAATAGCCTGTTTTTTGCGAAGCAAAAAGCCACCCTGAATATAAAAATTTAAAACTTGGTATTTAACCTATTAGAAAATTAAATTGTTTTGATATTCATTATTTCATAACAGAGGTCATTATGTATAAAACGCGGAAAAACGTTGTGTTGATTTTGGTAACATTGATTTCCATAATCTCGTTTCTATCTATTAGTATTTTTCTTTTGCCGAATAGATTATCATCAAATTTGCCAGCGGTCACTGGTGTAGTTGTTTTGATGATTTTTGCAATAATTGTTTTCTGGGCAAATAGAGCTAGAAATGTTTTGCTTTCAAAAGTAAGACATGACACTTTAGAATCTGGAGAAACTGTAATATTAAATAACTTTATCGATAAACTTCGTTTCTGCTATTCCCTCGATGATTTTTATCAGGCAATTGGTGATGTACTGGAAAAACAGGGAGACTGTTCTGTTTTATTTGTTGACCGCACAAAGAATTATACACTTTATAACAGTCCAAATAGAATTTCAACTTCAGAAAGTATTCGTGCAAAACTTGATCAGAATTTTACTGAGGGATGGGGTGAAGGTTTTTATTTTTTTGACCGTCATATTGGAGTTACAACAAATTATAAAAAAGCTCGTGGTTTTTTTATGTGTTTTGAAAATGACCACTTTTATGTTTTTTGTCGCTATACTCGATTATTTGATCTTGCTGTTTATAGCAGACTTTTTGAAGAGTATAAGCGCTTTATTTCCCGAACAAGAACGATTACAACGTTGTCTGAAATTTCAGCTACCACAAAAGAATGGGAACAGCTTGCCGTTACTCAACAGTCATTTTTACCGCAAAAAATCCCGAATATTCCAAAATTAAAAATAGCAACATATTTCCGTCCACTTGTAAATGTATCTGGTGACTATTTTTCCATTCTACCAATCGATTCAACAAAAACACTTTTGATGCTTGGTGATGTATCAGGAAAAGGTTTGCCAGCGGCTCTCATCATGGGTCTTGTAATGAATACTGTAAAAATTATAGAAAAAAAAGAAGATTTGGTGGGTGTAATTCATGCAATTGATAAGGCAATTAAAGGCATGCACCTTCAAGATAAATATACAGTACTTTTTTTGGGAATTGTAGATACTGAAAAAATGAAAATAAGATATATTAATGCATCAATGTCAGATCCAATAATTTTATCGCCATCACCAGATGGATACAGAATTAAACCACTTACATCAAATGCTTCACTTATTGGTATTCTTGATATGGGAGATATAACGGTTGCAGAAAAACGATTATTTCGTGGCGATACAATTCTTATGGCTACTGATGGTGTTTCTGAAGTTATGGATGATGATGGTGTAGAACTTGGAGACACTGATATCTACAAAAAAACGTTAATGGCTGGTGCTTCAAAATCACCACAGGAAATGGTAAATGATATTGTAGATTTAATTATGAAATACAATGGCGATAAAAAACTTCATGATGACGTTACAATGATGATTGCCAAGGTAGGTTATTGATATGATTTTTCTCGTTTTAAATTGTTTTTTGGCAGTTTTCTTTCTTTTTTTCACAAATGCAATGGATAAATCTTTAAAAAATGGTGCTATTGTAGGGAGTGATTTATCTGTTTCTCTGTTACTCACAACAATTGAAAGTATTGTGTTTTCTTTCACTCTGGTCATGCATAAAGTTTGGTTTGATTCACTTTCATTACAGCTATTAAAGATTGTATTTTCTTTGGACGCAATCTTTTTTACAATGTTAAGTTTCGGATTAATCGGAATTGCAAAACCAATAAAAAGCAAACTTGTAAAACTTATTAAATATGGGTTATATGTTTTTGGAGTTTATATTGTCTATTTTAGATTTAATGCGATTGATATTTCTCTTGAAAATGGTGTGATTATTGCTTCTGAATACTTGTTTTCTGGTCCTGCAAGAACATTTTTTCCATGGACTTGGATGACAGTTTTTACAACTCTTTACAGATATGTTTTACCAATTATCTGTTTTATTTTCCTAGTTGTTCTGAGAGAAGATAATGGTACTCAGCTTGAAAAATATCAGATAATGCAGATAGGTGAAGGATTTTTCCTGATGTGGCTTATCAACATGGTAATCAAGTATGTTTCTTCTGTAAAACCAGCCTTTACTCTGTTATTTTTTGTTTCTTATTTGTTTTTGTATGTAGTTATTTATATTGCTATCAGAAAAACTTCTGTTCCATCTGGAAAAGCAGTGTTTGTTACGATTTTAAAAACAATTGTTTCATATATTGTTCCTGGTTGTGCGTTAGCATTCATCTGTATGACATTGCAGCCAATTGGAAAAAATCTTTCTCCTTTGTTTTTGACTGCATACATTATTTTTTCAATTGTAGCACTTTTATTCTCTTTTTGGATAAATATGCTCATGAATTCGTCGACTAGGCTTTATACTGCTGATTATGAGGCTCCACTTGAAAAAGATTTGGCTAGTATTGAATATAAAAATGCAGAAATGGATCAGGTTACAGCAAGAATGTTCGATATTATCAGGAAGAATATTGAATCTTCTTCCATGACTGTTTATATTCTTACAGGAAAAAATGAACTTGAAGTTGCATATTCTTCTAATAATAGAAATGACAAAATTTCTATCAATAATCCTATGTTTGACCATCTTTTGAATATAAATAGAAGCGTTGTAATTCATAGTCAGATAGAAAAAGAACATGATTTGTCGCCTGTTCATGATGAACTAGAAGAATTTTTTGAAAAAACAAAATCTGATGGATTATTTATCTTAAATGAAGGTCACAATATTTTTGGACTTATCATTTTGGGTAAAAAAAGTTCTGGAGATGAGTATAAAGAGTATGATTACAACGTATTTGTAAAACTTTATTCTTATTTCTTCGTATTTGGATATTACATGCGTAACATTTCGAATAAAGATGTAATTGCTGTCGTAAACCGAGAAATTCGAATGGCTTCGCAGATTATTACTTCCATTCAGGAAAATATTGACCGTGTAAAAAATCCAAAAATTGATATTGGATATTTGATGGTTCCGGCTCACAGTATTGGTGGTGAATTCATCGATATGATTCGTTTGACTGCTACAAGGCATCTTTTCGTAGTAGGGGACCTTTCAGGAAAAGGTATTGCAGCATCAATGAATATGGTCATCTTAAAATCTATCATCCGTTCGTATCTTGCTGAAGTTCATGATTTTAAAGAACTTGTTGTAAAGATAAATGTGTTTATTCGTGATTCTTTACCAAAAGGTACAATTTTTGCTGGTCTTTTTGCACTTGTTGATTTTGAAACAGATACAATGTATTACATAAACTGTGGAATTCCTGCTTTGATGCTTTATACTCAAGTTTATAACAACGTAATTGAAATTCAAGGTTCGGGGCATGTTTTAGGATTTGTAAAAGATGTTTCTGCTTATCTTTCTGTAAAAACTACAAAACTAAGCCATGGTGATATCATTTTAGCTTGTACAGACGGTCTTGTGAAATCTCACTCTCTAAGAGGCGAACAGTTTGGAAAAGAACGCGTACAGCAGGCTCTTCTTGATAATTCAACTTATCCTGCACAACGAATGGCACAGTTTACTTTTGACGGACTTTTGAAGTTTATGTCAAAGGAAATGGAAGATGATGTTTCGATTCTTGTTTTGAAATATGAGGGATTGCCTGAAGAAAAAGAAGAAGTTGTTAATGAAGAAGATGAAAATCAGGAGATTACTGACGAAATAAACACTGAAGAATCTGTTTCTTCAGATAAAAATGAAATGCTAGAATCAAAAAGAGAGACAGATTCTCCATTGCAGGCAGTTGCAGATAGTGTTCCTGAAGTAAATCCTGCTGATTTTCCGGAAAACTCAGTGAGTGCAAAAGACAAAGAAAGTGAGTCTGATAAGAAAGATGATTTAGGACTTCCAGAAGGGTTTGATATGTCTAGTTTAGATGATTTAGATGCACTT
>JALFAW010000318.1 GCA_022773305.1 Spirochaetia bacterium | reverse complement strand
CAAGGATTGTAAGGGCTGGCGAAGCCAGTTCCGAAGCGGAGCGAAGGAATGAAGCGATAGCGTAACCCTGAAAAGCCTGATTTTTGCGAAGCAAAAAGCCACCCTAAAAATAAAAATTCAAAACTCGACATTTGTCCTATTTATTTTTTATAGGAATTATCTTTGAACGCGACCTGAACCATCTCCGCCAGCTAGAGTCTGAACTTCTGCTACTGAAACCATATTAAAGTCACCTTCAATTGAATGTTTAAGACAGCTTGCAGCAACTGCAAATTCGATTGTTGACTGATTATCAAAATCATTTGTGCAGGCATAAATCAAACCACCGCCAAAACTATCACCTCCGCCAACTCTGTCAACAATGTGCATTTTGTATTCTTTTGAAAAATAACTTTCGCCGGTTTTTCCATCATAAAGCATACCTGCCCAAAGATTATCATTTGCAGAAATTGATGTACGAAGAGTAATTGCAACTTTTTTGAATCCAAAGCGTTCTGTAAGTTTTTTTGCAACTTCTTTATATCCATCTTTGTTGAGTTTTCCGCTTGTAACATCAGTAGCTTCAGATTTGATTCCAAACACGTCATTTGCATCTTCTTCGTTTGAAATGCAGACATCAACATATTTGCAAAGCTCGCCCATTACCTGACCAGCTTTTTCTTTTGTCCAAAGTTTTTTTCGATAGTTTAAATCACAGGAAACTGTAATTCCTTTTTCATGAGCTTTTTTGCATGCTTCCAGACAGATTTCAGCAACATTATCGCCCAATGCAGGAGTAATTCCTGTAAAATGGAACCAGCTTGCACCCTCAAAAATTTTGTCCCAGTCAAAATCATCTTTTGATGCCAATGCAATTGACGAACCTGCCCTATCGTAAATTACTTTTGATGGTCGCTGGCTGGCTCCTTTTTCAAGATAATAAATACCAACACGAGGACCACCACGAGTAATAAAACTTGTATCAACACCATAACGACGTAAACTGTTTACAGCAGCCTGACCAATTTCATGAGCTGGAAGTTTTGTAACAAAAGCTGTATCTAAACCATAATTTGCAAGCGAAACAGAAACATTTGCTTCACCACCACCAAAAGTTGCACCATAATTTTCAGCCTGTACAAAACGGTAATAACCTTCTGGAGCAAGCCGAAGCATAATTTCACCAAAAGTAATAATTTTTCCCATATATAACTCCAATTAATAATAAATTTTGCAACGCAAATTTGAAAACAAAAATTTTGACACTATTACAGGCAAAACTTTTGCAACAAATACATTTTATCCTCTGATTTCTTTTACGATTTGAGAAGCTTCTTTTGTAAGTTTCTCGATTTCTGCAAAATTGCCGCTATTGATTAAATCACCTTTTACCATCCAGCTGCCGCCACAAGCAAGAATTTTATCGCACTGTAAATATTCACGGACATTCTGTGGATTTATTCCACCTGTCGGCATGAATTTCATTTTTGTGTATGGAGCAGCCATTGCTTTTATCATTTTTAATCCGCCAGCATTTTCAGCAGGGAAGAATTTTACAACATCAAGACCAAATTCCAAAGCCATTTCAAGTTCTGTTGGGGTCATAATTCCTGGTGTGACTGGATATCCTTTTTTTATACAATATTCTACCACTTTTGGATTGAATCCAGGACTTACTATGAATTTTGCACCTGCATCAACTGCACGGTCAACCTGTTCTGTTGTCAAAACTGTACCAGCGCCCACAAACATTTGCGGAAAGTTTTTAGAGATTTCTGCAATACTTTGTTGTGCGGCTTCTGTTCTAAATGTTACCTCAGCACATGGTAAACCGCCATTTATTAACGATTGAGCCAAAGGAACTGCATTTTTCACATCATTTAACACAACAACAGGAACTATTCCCATTTGGCCAATTTTCATTAAAACTTCATTCATTTATTTCTCCTTTAAAAAAAGTCAAGAAGATTGTTTCAACAATCGATTGAATTTTTACGCTGTTCCGCAATGTAATGAGGAACAGCAGTTCAATGTAAGATAAAGCCGCGCTATTTTAGCGGTTTTATCTTACTCTTCAGATTATTAGGTTCAATTTCGAGTATTTGATTTACAAACCGTGGCAAGGATTGTAAGGGCTGGCGAAGCCAGTTCCGAAGCGGAGCGAAGGAATGAAGGTAGCACGAAGTGCGTACGTAACCCTGAAAAGCGCGAGTTTGTAATGCAAACTCGGGACGAGAAATGCATAGCATTTCTCGCATTTTTTGCGAAGCAAAAAGCCACCCTAAAAATAAAAATTCAAAACTCGACATTTGTCCTATTATTTAAAAACTGAAATAATCACTCGCATTATTAAAGCTGATATCCATCATCATTTTTCCAAGCATCTCAAGATTGTCAGGATATTCACCATTTTCCACAAGATTTCCAGCAAAATTACATAGAATTCGGCGGAAATATTCATGACGCGGAAACGAAAGAAAACTCCTTGAATCAGTAAGCATTCCTATGAATTTTCCAAGAACTTGAGTACGTGCATAAACTTTTAACTGCTGCTCAATTCCATCTTTGTGGTCATTAAACCACCAGGCAGGTCCAAAAATGCAGTTCCTGAAATTTGCAGCCATTGTTGCCAAAGTTTCATTGTCTTTTGGATTCAAGTTATAAAGAATAACTTTTGGTTCATTTCCCTTTTGTGTACTTTGTGAATAAATTTGATTCAAAACAGCACCCAATTGTGAAGCAAAATTAAAATCTGCCAGACTATCTTCACCAATATTTTTTCCAGCACTATTAAGCATAGCAAGATTATTATCACGCAAAGCACCAATATGAATCTGCATTACAAATCCTTTTTGAGCATACATTTTCCCAAGTTCAACAAGGACATATCCCTTATATTTTGCAATCTCTTGCGCCGAAAGTTTTTTACCAATCCATGCTTTTTCAAAAATGTAATTAACATCATCATAAGAAGCAGGAAGATAAAAATCACATTCCAAAGAATGATCGCTGACCAGAGAACCGCAGGATTTAAAATAATCCATTCTGTCGCCCAAAGCACCGAGCATGGAAGTTAAATCTGTGATTTTTTTACCAGTTACTTCCTGAAGTTTTGAAATATAGTCTGCAAAAGATGGATTTTCAGCATTCAAAACAAAATCAGGTCTGAATGATGGCAAAACTTTTACATTTTTCCATTCCAAAGCAAGTTTTTTATGATATTCCAAATCATCAAGAGGATCATCTGTCGTGCAAAGAACTTTTACATTTTGCATTTCAAGCAATCCGCGCGGAAAAAAATCCTTTTTTGCCAGAAGTTCGTTACATTTCTCCCAAACTTCCTTTGCATTTTTTGGAGTCAAAGGTTCTGTTATGCCAAAATACCGCTGCAATTCCAAATGACTCCAGTGATAAAGTGGATTCCCAATGCAGTTCTGCAACGTATCCACAAAGGCAAGATATCGTTTGTAATCATAATCAGCAGAAAGATTTTGTTTCAAACTTCCGTCTGGATTCAAGTGACCTGTAATCAAGTTTTCATCAACACCATTTGAACGCATCGCACGCCATTTGTAATGGTCATGATCAAGCCAAGCATTTGCAAGATTTCCAAGAGATTTATTTTCATACATCTCCTGAGCACTCAAATGATTGTGAAAATCAAAAATCGGCATTTTTTTTGCATAATCGTGAAATAGTGTTTGTGCCGTTTCTGTCTGCAAAAGAAAATTTTCATTTAAAAACTGTTTCATAATCTATTCTCTTTTTATAGTTTTACAATAACCTCAGGCAATCACTTCTTGTAAAGTTTTTCTGATTGCCCCACAAGATGCAGTCATTTTTTCAAAGTATGATTCTACTTTTGGTGCAAGTCCTGCTTCATATAAATCAACTCCAAAAATCTCTTTTCGTCTGAGCAAAGGTTCAACAGTATTATGAACATCAAATTCTTTAGAAAGTTCCACCTTTTCAACATATTTACATACATCAGATAAAAGTGGATCTGGGCTGAGTTCAAACTTATTTCCATCATCATCAATCGCCATAAGATAACGAAGCCATCCGGCAAAAATAAATGGAATCACTTTTAAATCAGCAACATTCAAATCACTTCTTTTCTGATACGCTTTAATCGTTTCACCAAAACGAATGCTTAATTTCTGAGAAGTATCGCAGGCAATGCGCTGTGGTGTATCAGGCATAAAAGGATTTGGAATACGCTTCTGCACAACTTCATCAATAAATGCTTTTGGAGAAAGAATTTTTGGATCAACAACAACAGGAAGACCTTCTTTATATCCTAGAATATTCACAAGTTTAACTAAATCTTCATCCTTCATTTCATCAGCAATCAGCGTAAAGCCCAAAAGATTGCCAAAAATTGCAAGAGCCGTGTGAAGAGGATTCAAGCATGTGCAAACTTTCATTTTTTCAACTTTGTCAACAGTTTCCCGGTCAGTAAAATAAAGTCCTGCTTTTTCAAGTTCAGGTCTTCCGTTCGGGAAATTGTCCTCAATAACAAGGTACTGACATTCCTCAGCATTCACAAAAGGTGCAACGTAAGTATTTTTACTTGTGATTACAGGTTCAAGCTGTTCAATTCCATCATCTTTCAAGATTTTTTCAATTTTTGCATCTGGACGTGGAGTGATTTTATCAATCATTGTCCATGGAAATGAAACTTTTGAAGGATTATTTACATAATCTGCAAAACCGTGCTTACAAACGCCCCGATTTTCCCATTCTTTAGCAAATTCATTTACAGCAGCATAAAGTTTATCACCATTGTGAGAACAGTTATCCATACTAACCATAGCCACAGGAAGTTCACCATTCACAAAACGTTCATGAAGACATGTTACAACTTTTCCGATATAACTTTTTGGAAGAACAGGTCCATTTGCAAAATCATCTTCGACACCAGGCATAAATTCACCATTTGCCTTTTTCAAAAGATAACCTTTTTCTGTAATTGTAAAACTTACCATCTGGAGCGAAGGTTTTCTGAAAATCTCAAGTAATCGTTCCCAATCTTTCTGATTTTCGCTGTCAGCAATCAAAGCTTCCATAATAGAAGCAACTACAGTTTTTTCAACACTTCCATTTCCTTTAAGTGTAACCAACGCTCCAACATTATCATGAGGACGATACATTTTTTCGATAATTTCGTAATCGTATCCTTCAGCAACAACCAATCCGCTGTCAATCACACCTTCATTCAAAAGATTTTGAACGACATTTGCCTGAAAAGCGCGAAAAATATTTCCAGCGCCAAAATGAATCCAAAAAGGATTTTCAAATGTATTTTTCTGAACATTATTAAAATCAAATTTTGGGAGTGAATATCCTTTTGATTCCCATTCTGCAGATTTCAAACCTTCTTTAGTTAATTTCATAATTGTAGTCTACCTTGTCCGCTTTTTAGTGATTCGGACGGCACTATTTAAAATGGAATAATTCAATTATAGATTTTTTTTATTATGGGTGGCTTTTTGGTTTATTTGCCCCCTTCGCAAAGCTCAGAAACCAAACAAACCAAAAAACAGGCTATTCGCCCTTCGCTACCGCTCATCCGCTTCCCTCGCTTCGCTCAGTCCAGTGGACTGCTTCGCAGGGGCTACTATCCTTGCCACAGTTTAAACTCAAAAAAAACTATATCCAACTTGATTATTCATATTTTATCGATAAATTTTTACATTGCTTCTGTCAAAAGATTTTTCGCAAGCTTCCCACAATCCGTTTAAATATGCAGCACCCAAAGCTCTGTCATAAAGACCATAACCTGGCATTGCTTTTTCCCCCCAAATCATACGTCCATGGTCAGGACGAATTACGCCATCAAAACCAGTTTCATACAAAGTTTTTACAATCTTGAACATATCAAAAGTTCCAGTACTTGAAAGATGTGCAGACTCCTGGAAATCCTGTACAGGATCATCAATTGCAGTATTAAACTTCAGGTTTCTGATATGAGCAAAGTGGATACGCCCTTTTGCTGCTTTAATCATTTCACACAAATCATTTTTTCTGTTTGTACCGTAAGAACCTGTACAGAAAGTAAGACCGTTATGTGCATTTGGAACTTCGTTTAAAAGACGCACAACATTTTCCTGACATGTAATGATTCTTGGAAGTCCAAAAACAGGCCAAGCAGGATCATCTGGATGAATTGCCATATCAATATTATATTTATCACAAACCGGCATAATTGCTTCAAGAAAATATTTTAAGTTCTGGAACAATTTCTCAGAATCAATATCTTTGTAAAGTGCAAAAAGCTCTTTTACTTTTGCCATGCGTTCAGGTTCCCAACCAGGCAAAATAAATCCGTTTGAATCCTTATCAATAGAACCAAACATTTCTTCAGGTTTAATTGAATCAACGACTGTGGAATTATAGGCCAAAACAGTTGAACCGTCTTCACAAACACGAGCAAGTTCAGATCTTGTCCAGTCAAAAACAGGCATAAA
The DNA here is from genome assembly GCA_022773305.1 of Spirochaetia bacterium. Classification (GTDB taxonomy): domain Bacteria; phylum Spirochaetota; class Spirochaetia; order Treponematales; family Treponemataceae; genus Treponema_D. The sequence continues at coordinate 264 of JALFAW010000318.1, read as the reverse complement.
ATTATAACAAACCATGTGAATGTCTTCCTGTCCAAGCCGTTCCAAAGTTTTTATATAATTTTCGATGTACTCATCACGACGGCCACCACCAATCTTGATATCATCATGAATATTTACAGATTCAATGCCTGCAATTTTTAAACCAGCATCTTCAACTTCTTTTTTAATTTTTTTGATTGCTGTAGTTTCCCAAGCTTCACCTGGAACTGAATCATACAATGTAGTGATTACACCATGCACACCAGGAACTTGTCTGATTTGCTG
>JALFAW010000265.1 GCA_022773305.1 Spirochaetia bacterium | reverse complement strand
ATAACATGATAAATCTGAGATTCACTTTTTTTCCTAGATTTTCTTGGCATTTTTTGGTCTCCTATATATAATATAGGTTTAACCTTTCAATTTTAGGAAGTGAAAAGTGATTTTTTTTTGAAATAATTTAGGTCTGTCCCTCATTTTCTTAAAAACAGGGACAGACCTTGTTTTTTATATTTTTTTTCTTGCCTTATGTTTCATTTTTTTATATCTTTATTTATTGTAATACATAAAGAAATGTATTTATTCTTTGATAAATAAAAAATGAGGTATAAAAATGGCAAAACAGTTAATGTTTAGTGAAGATGCTCGTAAAAAACTTTTGAGTGGTGTTGAACAAATTTCTAAAGCTGTTAAAACAACTTTAGGTCCTTGTGGTCGAATGGTTATGATGGACAAGAAGTATGGTTCACCAGTTATTACCAAAGATGGTGTTTCTGTTGCAAAAGAAATTGAACTTGGAGATCCATATGAAAATATGGGGGCACAATTTGTACGAGAAGTAGCTTCAAAAACTAATGATGACGCAGGTGATGGTACTACGACTGCTACAGTTCTTTCTTATGCTCTTGTTCGAGAAGGAGTAAAATCTGTTGCTGCAGGTATGCGTCCAATCGAAATAAAGAGGGGTATTGATAAGGCAGTAAAAATAGTAGTTGATGAAATCAAAAAGAATGCAAAGCCTGTAAAAGGTGCTGATGATATCACGAATATTGCTACTATTTCTGCAAATAATGATCCTGAAATAGGAAAAATGCTTGCAGATGCTATCGAGAAGGTTGGTAAAGACGGTGTAATCACTGTAGAAGAATCAAAGAATATGGAAATGACTGTTGATACTGTTGAGGGTATGCAGTTTGATCGTGGCTATATTTCTTCTTATTTTGTTACTGATCGTGAAAGAATGGAAGCTGATTTTAGTGATGCTTACGTTTTAATTTATGATAAGAAGATTTCTGCTATGAAAGATTTGCTTCCAATTTTGGAAAAAGTTGCAAATGCTGGTCGTGCTTTGGTTATTATATGTGAAGATGTTGATGGTGAAGCTCTTACCACTTTAGTTTTGAACACAATTCGTGGAACTATAAAGGTTTGTGCAGTTAAAGCTCCTGGATTTGGTGATCGTAGAAAGGATATGCTTCAGGATATAGCTATTTTAACTGGTGCAACTGTTGTAAGTGAAGAAGTTGGTTTGAAATTAGAATCTTGTGGAGAAGAGGTTCTTGGTCAAGCTAAATCAATCAAAATTGATAAAGATAATACTACAATCGTTGGTGGTGCTGGAAATCCAAAATCAATTAAAGATCGAGTTGCTGAAATTAAAGGTGCTATTGAAAAAACTACATCTACCTATGACAAAGAGCAGCTTCAGAAACGTTTAGCAAAATTAGCAGGCGGAGTAGCTGTAATCAATGTTGGAGCAAATACAGAAACTGAAATGAAGGAAATGAAATTCCGCGTTGAAGATACAATTGCTGCTACACGTGCTGCTTTGGAAGAAGGTATTGTGTCTGGTGGTGGAATGGCTTTAATTGAAGCTGCGAAGGCTTTGTCTGAAATCCCAAATGATTTGTCTGAAGATGAAAAGGTTGGATTTAAAATTGTACGACGTGCTTTGGAAGAACCTATCCGCCAGATTGCTGAAAATGCTGGTCTTGATGGTGCTGTTATTGCAGAGAGAGCAAAGAATGAGAAGAAAGGTATTGGTTTCAATGCTCGTACAAATGAATGGGTAAATATGCTTGAAGCAGGAATTATTGACCCTGCAAAAGTAACTTGTTCTGCTTTGAAAAATGCAGCTTCTGTTGCAGGTACTCTTTTGACAACAGAATGTGCGATCACAGATATTCCAGAACCAAAAACTCCTACTGCTCCAGCAGCTGATCCTAATATGATGTATTAATCATGCTGATTAAAAACTTGTAAAATAAAAGTATTTATCTTACAAGTTTTACAATTTGTCTGCCTAAAAAGTTGAAATCATCGTTGGGTAGTACTTTTTCTTCATGATTACTTTTTTATCCTGAAGATTTTGTTTTTTATTACACCTGTCATTTTTGACAGGTGTTTTTTTTTATCAAAAAAAAGAGGGGACAGACCTGAATTAGAAGAAACAGGGACAGACCTTGTAAATTATTTCTGTGTAAATTTTAGAGTGTCCCCGTATTGTATCACGTAAAAACCTTACCGAAATAGTTCTGTGAATCATGTAAAAAATCTTACCGAAAAGCATGATTCACAGGCTGTTTTTTTAA
>JALFAW010000262.1 GCA_022773305.1 Spirochaetia bacterium | reverse complement strand
ATAACATGATAAATCTGAGATTCACTTTTTTTCCTAGATTTTCTTGGCATTTTTTGGTCTCCTATATATAATATAGGTTTAACCTTTCAATTTTAGGAAGTGAAAAGTGATTTTTTTTTGAAATAATTTAGGTCTGTCCCTGTTTTTAGGAAAAACAGGGACAGACCTTGTTTTCTTAATTTTTTACTGAAAACAAAGTTCCTCTAGAATCACATTCCAAAAGTGCTGTGAGAGCATTTTGTCTGCTACCGTTTGCCAGAATCATTTCAATACCGTATTCTGTGACTTTTTGGGCGGCTTGAAGTTTTGTTTCTATGCCACCTGTCCCGAATGAATTTGTTTCACCTATTACTATATTTTTACGTAAATCCTCTACTGAATCAACCTTTTCTATTAATTTTGCATTGGAATTTGTTTTGGGATTATCTGTGTAGATTCCATCAATATCACTAAAAAGTACAAGAGTATCAGCTGACCACAAAATAGCTGTGAGTGCGGAAAGGTTGTCGTTATCACCAATCTTGATTTCATCAAAACTTACAGAGTCATTTTCATTAATAATTGGAACAACTCCTTCATCAACGAGTGTAAACAGTGTATTTCTGATATTCAAACTGCGATGTTCATTCTCAAAATCATCTTTAGTTAGTAAAAGCTGACCAATATGGAGATTTTGATTTTGGAAAGCTTTCCTCCACTGGTGCATTAATTCAACTTGTCCGATTGAACAAAGAGCTTGTCTGTAATGAACATCTTTTTTTCTTGCCCAGCCGTTTACAGTAGAAACACCAGCAACTTGAGCTCCTGATGAAACTAGAATTATTTGTTTACCTTGATTAATCAAGCTTGCACATTGAGCCGCAAAATTTGCCATAAATTCTGTATTTTGTGTACCATCTTCTTTTGCAAGTGTATTTGAACCAATTTTAACTACAATTTTTCTAGCGTTTTTGATTGATTGCTGAATATTTAAACTCATCTTATCTGTCCATCCCCATCTATTAAATATTTTGTTGTTGTGAGAGCTTTTATTCCCATTGGACCACGTGCATGGAGTTTTTGAGTACTGATTCCAAGTTCTGCTCCGAATCCGAATTCTCCACCATCTGTGAATCTCGTGCTTGCATTTACATAAACACAGCTTGCATCGATTTGTGATTGGAAAAGTCTAGCATTTTTTCTGCTTTCAGTGATGATACTTTCGCTGTGTTTAGTATTGTGTTCATTTATGTACGAGATGGCATCTTCTATTGAATTTACAGTTTTGATACAACATTCATAATCCAGATATTCGTTTCCAAAATCCTGTTCTGTAGCAAGTATAGATTTTTTAAGTATTTTATGTGCAGTTTCGTCTGCATGAAGTTTTACTCTTCCTGAAAATGTATTTTCCAACATAGGTAAAAAATCATCAGCAATCTCTTTATGTACAACAATACATTCTATTGCATTGCAAACACTTGGACGTTGAATTTTTGCATTCTCTGCTATTTTGCAGGCTATTTTTAAATCAGCTTCCTTATCAACATAAAGATGACAGACTCCACTTCCAGTTTCAATCACTGGGATTCTTGCATTTGTCACTACATTTTGAATAAGTTTTTTACCACCACGAGGAAGAACAACATCAATCATACCGGTTGCTGTGAGAATTTGGTCTACATCGCTGTGATCGTGTTCTTTTACTTCCACCAGTTCGATTGCATTTGGAACTCCATCTTTTGTTTTTGACAGTGCTTCTTTTATAATGCGGACGATTTCTTTGTTTGAATTATATGCTGATGAAGAACCGCGCAATAAGATTGCATTTCCGCTTTTGTAAGCGAGGCTGAATGCATCTACTGTTACATTTGGACGACTTTCATAAATAATTGCAACTACTCCGAGCGGAACACGTATCTGCCTTATGTTCAAACCATTAGGTGTTCTCCATCCTGCTATTTCTTCACCAATTGGATCAGTTTGAGAAATCACATTTTTTAAACTCTCAACAATAGAATCTATTCTTTGTTCTGTAAGTGTCAGACGGTCGATTAAACTTTCGCTTATACCTTTTTTTCTGGCTGTACTTACATCTTGCAGATTTGCTTTTAAGATTGAGACTTTTTGCTGTTTCAATGCTTCTGCTACCTGCAAAAGTGCAGCATTTTTCTCTTGTGCATTCTGCATTGAAAGAATTGAACCAGCTTTTTTTAATCTATCAGTGATAAGTTTTATATTCATTTGATTTCCCCTGTAAAAAAACTGCATTAATAATGTAAAAACTATAACTTAAAATAAAAAAAACCGAGACATTTTTATAGTCTCGGTTTGCCTTTTAAGAATTAATTAATAATTTGCAAGGAAAAACATTCCAAGCAACATTGCAATCCGACACTTGCTTTCAGACCATTCATTTTTGGGAGGAAGATTTGAAATGTACCACCAGAAAATTCCGAATTCTGGATCAATTCTGAGAGTGTATTCTGCAAAGTCTGGAGTTTCTGGATCTTGCCCAAACATTAAAAAAACAGCCTGATTGATTATCTGTAAAAATAATGAATAATCTTCAAGCCATTTATAATCCTGTAAGAAAATCTCAAGTTGATATAAAAGTTTTTCTTTTAACGCAATATCAGATTTCTCAACCCAGGTTTTTTGAACTAAAAGAGTAAGGTTGTTCTTAAAACTAGCAACTAGTTTTTTTATATCTTCATCCTGCATTTTCGAAAAATTATCTTTTGCTCCAAAAACTTTTGCAATTATATCTGCAGGCTCTTCAAAATCATCATTACTTTTTGTAAAAAGTGACAAAGCATCAATACTTTTTTGTTCAATAAATTCCAAAAGAATTTCATCTTTATTCATACTATAGATATTAAAGATTAATTAAGAATTGGTCAAGAATAGAGGAAAATAATTGTTGGAAAAACATTTAGAAGAGGTGAGGTTTGTCCCTAATTTATTTTTCGATTGAGGTATGTCCCTGTTTTTACACTTTTTCAAAAACAAGGTCTGTCCCTTATTCAAATTTCCATAAAAAAAGGGGACAGACCTAACTTTGTAGTTTTCTCCCACATCTTCTAAACAGGCATTAAACAGGGACACACCTCATTTTATAAAAAAAAGCATCAAGTTGCACTTAAAAAGATACGATAATTCTGTTAGAATAGTACTATGAAGTCTACAAACACTAAAAAATCTTTCACGATTTCAATTAGAGAAATAAGATGACTTTTATTAAGGCAATTACAGTTTTTTTTGAATCAATTTTTAAAAAATCCTCTCCAGAAGCTCAGAAAAGAGCTTTTATGCGCAAAATAGATATTCAAATCAGAGAATTTAAACCTGTAATCTGCAAAAATGGCATGCTTCAACCGAATTTTGCCGAAGCTTTGTTTTCTCTTTATAAAAATACAAAACCTCTAGATAATCTTTTTTCTGTTACAATTCATTCCAACGATTTACATCGTCAACAGCGTTTTGAAGCACAATTGATGATAACCGGTTATTCTCCAGAAGGACAGGAAATCATAGAGGAGCTTGAGTTTGAAAATCGAAAAATTGAAGTTTTAGAAAATATCACTCATGAAGATAAAGTTTATGCACATCAAAAGAAACAACTTGAAAAATTGATAAAAGAGTTAAATTCTGAAAATTTTGTAAACATGGATAAAGATATTTTGAATCTTCGGCAGCTTGCAGAATTTTGTCATTACAATTTTGTACCATTTTTGCAATCTTTTGATTCAAACTTTCTGATTGGAAATTTTACTTATCAGCCCTCATATAAAGAAATTCCTGCAATTAAGGCTTTAAATCTGCTTGAAGATATGTATTATCAGATTAGTGATCTTAAGATTACAACAACAACGGCAGAAGCTGTAATTGCACTAGCTCAGCTTAGAAAGGGAAATGAATTGAGTGATGCTGAAAAAGAGAATTATATTGGAAATCTCAAAAAGATTAATTATATCATTAAAAGTGTTCTCCAGCCTCAAAAACTTAAAACCCTTATTCGCATGTGTAAGGAAGATTTAGAATATGAACCTCAAATTGCAAAATATTCAGGTTCTCCACGACAAGATTTTGCAAAAATTATCGAAGCAAGATTTTTAAAAGACGAACAGAAAATTCGCTCGGAAATTCAGGATGAGACAATTTCAGAAGAAGTTAATTCTCTCTTTCCAAATATTTCACTTGAAGAAGTGAATTCATATAATCAAGTTTTTAATGCAATTTTACAGAAAGAAGCTTCTCTTTCATTTAAATGGATTTTTCCATTAAAAATTCTCAAAACTTTTTTAAATCATTATTTTCCAGATTCTGTAAAAGCGTTATTAAATGATATTGTGATAGAAGGTTTTTTCAACAATCCAAATTATAAAACATCTTTTTCTTCTATTGTATATGCAGCTTTGAATTCTAATGATGAACTCAAAAAATTTGAAGATAGTTTTGGTAACGACAAAAAAAACAGTATTGCAGTTTTGGAAAGTTATATTCATGACAGCAAAAAAGATAAAGATTTTTATAATAGACTTGAAAAAATGGTTGAAGTTATTAACCACGATGCACACGAAACAATGCAAACGATTGTTACAAATCTTGTTTCTTTGTACAAACTGCTGGGTGAAATAATTCAGGATGCAAAAAAACCTTCTAGCGAATTAATATCAAACCTGAAAGTATTGATGATGTCATCTAGAAATCGTGAATATACGAATTTTTTGGAAACTAACTATGGAAATTGGGAGATATTCTTCCAAATTATGAAAAATTATGTTATAGTTAACAATGGTGAATAATCATGGGTAAGATTAGATCAAAAAAACAGTCAAAACAAGACACAGAATCTAAATCCAATTTGGAACAAGTAGTTCAATACGAAAAACGTATTTATGATCTAGAACAGCTTTTGGATATTGCCAAATCTTTTTGTCAAAATCTTGATTTTGGGAATCTTTTGGAATCCATTGTTTATATTTGTATGGCTCAAATGCATGTCCTAGGTGCTGAAATTTTTGTCCGAGATTTAATTACAAATGAATGTTTTATTTTGGAAACAGATAAAGATTTTTCAAGTGATAAAAAAGTTTCCATTCCTGTTTCAACACCGATTACTGCAAAACTTTTAGAAGCCAAAAAACCTATAACTTTTGATGAACTTAAAAATGCTGTTGGCGAATGTAAAGATTTGGCAGCCATCGAAAAATTATCACCAACTTTGATTGTTCCTTTGATTCAAAAAAATCACTTGAATGGTATGCTGATTTTGCAGGAACGTATTGCCATAGAAGAAGATACATCATACACAGATTATGAACAGTCTCAAATCATGTCGATTGCTTCTTTGGCTTCTGTTGCGATTAATAATGCTGCCTTAATGGAAATGTCTTCTACCGACATGATGACTCATCTCAAACTAAAATATTATTTCTTTAATTATCTGACTGAAGCTATTGATTCAGCTTTCCTGAAAAAAGAAAATATTGCTGTTTTGATGTTTGATATTGACTTTTTTAAGAAGTTTAATGACACTTATGGTCATGAATGTGGTGATTTTGTATTGATTTCAGTTGCTGATATTATAAAAAAATCTTTGCGTGATGTGGATGTTGCAAGTCGTTACGGTGGTGAGGAATTCACTGTTCTTTTGTGTGATACAGATAAAGACGGTGCGATGATTGTTGCCGAAAGAATTCGCTCTGCAATCGATGAACATGATTTTGTTTACAACGACCAGCATCTTCATGTTACTATTTCTGTGGGAGTTTCTGTTTTTGATGCTGACACCAATCTTGTCAATTCCCCGAATTGTTTTGTAAATCAGGCAGATCAGGCTCTTTATGTTTCAAAAAGTAACGGAAGAAACAGAGTGACATATTTTGAACATGAAAAATAAAGTTTTTTTTCGCAGACCTTTTCAATATACTTATTCTCGTGCAACAATTTCAATCATCTTGATTAACTTTGTAATTTTTGGATTGTGTTACCTTTTCCCAAGGTTTTATATATATGCAAATTCTTATGGAGCTTTGAATGTTATAAATGTACATTATCATCATATGTACTGGCAGTTTTTAACTTATATGTTTTTACATTCAAATATTTCACATATAGTTTGCAATATGCTAGGTCTTCTTTTTTTTGGACTTGCTTTAGAAAAGGCGATTGGTTCAAAGGAATTTATACTTTTTTATCTTGTTTGCGGTGCTTTAAGCGGATTTTTTTCATTTTTAGTATATAGATTTACAGGACAATATAGAATTTTTCTTTTGGGAGCCAGCGGAGCAATATATTCAGTTTTATTTGCTTATGCAGTTTTTTTTCCACGTTCAGTGATTTTTATTTGGGGAATCATCCCAGTTCCTGCTCCTGTTATGGTTTTGATTTACGCAATCATTGAACTTGGAAGTCAGTTTTTGGGAAGCCGTGGAAATGTTGCTCACATGACTCATTTATTTGGTTTTTTAGCTGCATGGCTTTATTTTGTCATCAGAATGGGAATTCATCCAATAAAAGTATGGAAAAACGTCCGTTAATTACCGTTATATTTTTTTTGTTTTTTTTATCTGAAATTATTTCTGCAAATTCAGCTTCACAAATTAAAAAAGTTCATTTTCCTTTATGGGCTGAACTTGATGCTTATCCTGAACTTGATGAAGCCAAAAATTTATCTGCCAATATTTATGATTATCCGATTTCTAGAATTAGGAAAATTGCTCCTTTATTGATAGAAGGAATGGTTTATGGATGGGAGTTTTCTTATACTCCACAAGACAATGCACGCAATGTAAAAGAAAATCTTGAGATTACTGAAATTGTCCCATCTGATTTTTTTTTACAACATATTACTTTTTCATCAGTTTGGCTTGAGAATGAAAGAATGAATTGTTGGGTTACCTTTGAACGAAATGAATCACAAATTCAATACTATAATCTATGGGCATCTATAAAAAATCCTGTGATTCATGGTCGTGGTTATGGAAAATTGAGTGATGGATTTGATGGAATAAAAAATGCTGCTGAAGAATCTTTAAAAAATGCAGTACGTGAACATTTCAGAGCAATCATCAAAAATAAACCCAAGCAGATAAACGGTAAAGTTTTGATAAAAGAACCACCGACTTTAGGAATTGATGCTGGTAAATATGTAATAAACCTTGATTTTTTTTTAGAATACGATAAAATAGTGGAATATAAAGTTTTTTGATGTGACATATTTAGTGCTGACTATTTAGTGTCGATTTAAAGAGGTTTGATATGAAAAAAATTCTTGCAATTTTAGCTTGTTTATCAATTTTTGGAGGAATGCTTTTGGCAGAACCAATTAGCGATGATCCGTTTGAACGGGAAAAATTTGAACAAAACAAACTAAAAACTTTGACAATTATTCCAGAAAATCAGCATTGTACAGACAAAAATGCTTCTGTTAAAATCGAATATATGCCGATTTATGATGAAGTTCGCATTTATTATGAAACACTTTATGTTACTTATGACGAAGGTGAAGCTATGAATACAGTTCTTGCTTGTCTTCAGGATTTTCAAAAAGAATATAAATATAATTATTATAAATATTTAAAGCCACAATCACAAAAATATTTTAAAGATGAACGTGGGCAAAGAAAAGCAATTTGGTCTGCGCATATAAAATTTGACCGTTAACCTATTCATTTTTTCTCAAAAATATTGTAAAATGAGTGCCGGTGCTTTTGATTAAGTAACCGGCTTTTACTTTTTTTGGAATTAGTTTTCAAAATTATATAAGTTTATTATCGTAAATCAAAGGATAAAAAAAATGGACGTTAAAAATACAATTAAAAATCTTCATCCGCTTGAGATTAAAGTTTTGTTAAAATATTCAGCTGAAGATGAACTAACTTCTGAAAAACTTCAAAATGAACTTGATTATAAAGAAGGGCATGCAAATCAAGCTTTTTCCTGGCTTTCTGGCAAAGGACTTTTAAAAGAAATTCGCAGAACTCCGCATACATTTTATGAAATTACTGATTTTGGGCGAGCAATGGCTCAGACAGGAACTGTTGAACAAAGAATGGTAGATTTCCTGCAGAAAAATGGTGCTCACACTATGCCTGAAATTGCAAAAGGAATTGGATTGGAACAGAAAGATGTTGGTTCAGCTTTTGGTCCATTGGTAAAAGAAGGTGTTCTGAAAATGAATGCTGAAAAAAAGGTGGAATATACTGGAGCTAATTTGCCAGCGCGAATAACTGTTACTGCCGATTTGATAAAGAAAGGATGTGGCGCGGAAAGTGGTCTTTTAAATAAAGATGATATGTCTGCATCTGAAATTGAAGCAATGAATGGTCTTGCAAAAAAACGTGGTGCCGCTGATTCTCCATTTAAAATGATTGAACGCGAAACTGTTTACTATCAGTTTACTCAAGATTTTGCACCTGTTCGTGATGGTTTAAAAGAAGCTGGAATCACTGGTAATGAAATTGGAGAAATCACTTCTAAAATGCTTGCCAGCGGCGAATGGAAAAACGGTACTTTCCGTGGTTATAATATTGCAGTTCCACCTGCACGAATCATTCCTGGCCGCACAAATCCTTATGTTCAGTTTTTAGAATCTGTAAAAGATAAACTTGTAAGTCTTGGTTTCCAGGAATTTGACGGTCCTCTTGTAGAAACAGAATTCTGGAATGGGGATGCCTTGTTTATGCCTCAGTTCCATGCTGCTCGTGATATTCACGATGTTTATCGTCTTAAAAATCCAACTCATGCAAAAAAGATTGAAGAACCATATTTGAGTAATGTTAAAGCTGTCCATGAAAATGGTGGAAATACTGGCAGTCGAGGCTGGAATTACACTTTTGACAATGAATTTACACGTCGCTTAATTTTGCGTTCACAGGGAACTGTTCTTTCGGCTCATCAATTGCACAAAGCTGAAGTTCCTGGAAAATATTTTGGTATTGCACGTTGTTTCCGTTATGATAAAGTTGATGCAACTCATCTTTCGGATTTTTATCAAACAGAAGGAATTATTGCTGGAAATGATGTGACTTTGCGCGACCTTTTAGGAATGCTGAAAATGTTTGCAACTGAAATTGCTGGTGCAGAAGAAGTAAAATATGTGCCAGGATATTTCCCTTTCACAGAACCTTCTATCGAAGTGCATATTAAACATCCTGTTTTGGGCTGGTTTGAGCTTGGTGGTTCTGGAATTTTCCGTCCTGAAGTTACAAAAGCAATGGGGCTTGATTGTCCAGTTCTTGCGTGGGGTATTGGAATTGACCGAATGGCACTTATGGCACTTGGTTTAAATGACTTAAGACAACTTTTCTGTGAAGATATTGAACAGGTAAGACTTAGAAAAGCAAAATTCTAGAAATTTATTTTCTAAAAATTCTAAAACCCAGATTGTGCAGTTTTATTTTAGAACTATTTCAATCTGGGTTATTTTTTTTAAGTTCAGGTGAATGTAAAAAAATTATTTTAACAAATCAATTGCATTTCCGAGTGCAAGTTTTACTTCCATCACACTTTCCTGATTTAATACAGCAATTCTGAAAATAGACGCTTCAATCATTCCGTATAAAAGTTCGTTAATATCTTTGACATTGACACTTTTGATTTCACCTTTTTGAATTCCTTTGATTAAAACCGTACTCAATAAATGGCGCATTTTGATTACGCGGCGGCGAACACGTTCATTTGTGTCTACTCCCGCTTTTTTGAGCTGCAAAAGGTAATTTAAAAGAACACTGAAAAGCTTTTTATTGTTTTCACAGGCATCTACAATTGTAAAAAGAATCTGTTTTAAAGATTCAATGCTGTCCATGTCTTTTTTGATTATATCACGAAGATTTGTTTCCAATTCTGATAAAAGTTCTTTTATACTTCCAAGAAATATTTCATGTTTATTCTTAAAATAGATATAAAGTGTTGTTCGTGTAATGCCACAATGGTCTGCAATTTTTTGGAAAGTGGCATCTTCATATCCCTGTTCAACAAATACATCAAGAGATTTCTGAAGAATTTCGTGTTTTCGTTTGTCATGTTCTACAACAATTGCCATTTTATTTTCCTTTTTTTAAATTTTGCTAGACTAATCAAAAATTATTGTTTATTTTTCGATTTTTTTCCTATTGTAAATGTAAAATGAAGTATCCATGTTTCCAGCTTTGATTTTTCTGATTGAATTTGCCTGATGATTAAAGTTTTTCTGAAAATCTGGATTTGATGTGATGATGCCTAAATCCCAGTTTGGAAATTCCTGCCAAAGGCTGTCCATCTGTTGATAAAGTTCAGCTGCTTCTTCTTCGTTTCCAAGTCTTTCACCATAAGGCGGATTGCACAAAATCAATCCTTCATCGTAAGGAGCTGACAAATCTTTAAAATCAGCCTGAATAAAATCTGGCCGCTGAATATGAGTACTGATTCCTATGGACTTTAATGCTCTTCCTGCCATAACACATGCATATTCCGCATTTTTTTTAGCACGTTCGACAGCTTTTTCGTCAATGTCAGAACCTGTAATTCTTACTTCCACATCCGTTCTGATTTTTTCAGCTTCTTCTTGCCTGATTCTATCAGCGCTTTCTTTATTATAAATAGGGAGATTTTCAAGTGCAAACCGACGTCCAAATCCTGGAGCAACATTGAATGCATAAAGAGTTGCTTCAATTGCAATTGTTCCTGAACCACAGAAAGGGTCGTGTAGAGGTGTTTTTCTTCGCCATAGTGTGTGCTGCAAAAGAGCTGCTGCGGTTGTTTCACGCAAAGGAGCAATGCCACCGTCAACGCGATATCCTCGTTTGTGAAGTGGAAGTCCAGATAAATCAAGAAGAATGACAACTTTGTTTTCATCCAGATAAATGCGAATGTCACTTTGTTCACCAGTTTCTGGAAGGCTTGCCATGTGCCAAATATCACCAAGTTTTGAATAAATTGCTTTATGAACCATTGTTTGGATGGAATGTTCGGAATTCAACTTGCTTTTGTTAGAACGAACTTTATCCACAACAATTTTGGAATCTTTTTTGAGAAAATCCTGCCAGTTTATTTTATATGCTCCGTCAAAAAGTTCATCAAAATTAAAAGCATCGTAACTTGCTAATTGCAGAAAAACTCTGTCAGCAGTTCGAAGACAAAGATTTGCTTTAAAAAGAGAATCATCATCGCCAAAAAAAGAAACTCGTCCAGGTGCATTTCCAGCAAGTTTATATCCAAGATGTTTGATTTCGTTGCCAAGAATTTTTTCTGCTCCAATGGCACACAGCGCAACAAGTGTATTCATAATATCAAACTTAACATTTTTTCAAAAAGTGTTCAATTGTCATTTTTAGAATTTGTAGAATGCAAAAGTGATAAATAAAGGTCTATCCCTTTTTTATAAACTAGAAATTTTATCGCATAAAAAGGGGACAGACCTTGTTAAAAGGGGGACAGACCTTGATAGAACTCTTTAATTAAAGAGTTCTATCAAATGTCAAAACATGTTACACTCGCAGCTTTTGACATTTTAATCATTATTTTTGATACATTATATTCACTATTATAACAGATTACGCCTGGTATCATTTTGAATTTTAATCTTTCAACGAAGTTAGAGAAAAAGATTTATGAATTATAATAGAAAAAATATCATCGAAAATAAACAGAAAGACAAAGTCTGCTTTATTGAATCAAATTATTCATAGTCAAAATGTACATGTTGAAAAAAAATGATTTTGGTGGTAAAATTCGCAATATTATTTTTGCAAATCTGATTTTTTTAGTTTTGCTCAACACAGGAATAAATATGTATTATACAATTAAAGAGACACGAGACGCTTTGAAAAAAGGCGAAATTACAAGTGAAACACTTGTAAATGATTCTTTGAATAATTTCGAATCTGATAAATCTGCACCTATTCCACTAAACGCATTTATTGAAATGTTTGAAGATGCAATCTCAAAAGCTCAGGATGCTGATAAACAAATCAAAACTGCCATCGAAAATGGAACAATTGACGCACTTTTCAGCGAAAAACCTCTCTTGGGACTTCCTTTTGCTATTAAAGATAATATGAATTGCAAAGGTCACCGTCTTACTTGTGCATCAAAAATATTAGAAGGATATGTTGCTCCTTACAACGCTACAGTTATAGATAGACTGGAAAAAGCTGGTGCCATTCCTCTTGGTCGCTGTAATCAAGATGAATTTGCAATGGGTTCTTCCACAGAATATTCAAGTTACGGTCCTACACGAAATCCAATCAACCGTGAATTCGTTTCTGGTGGTTCTTCTGGTGGTTCAGCCGCAGCAGTTGCTGCAAATCAGGTTTTATTTGGACTAGGTACAGAAACAGGTGGTTCTGTTCGACTTCCTGCAAGTTATTGTGGAATTTATGGACTTAAGCCAACTTATGGAACTTTAAGTCGATGGGGAATTGTAGCCTATGGTTCATCCTTAGATCAAGTTGGAATTCTTGGTCACACTCCTGCTGACATTGCAGAACCTTTAAGTTTGATGGCAGGAATTGATATGTATGATGATACTTCTGCTGACCTTCCAAACTGCAATGAACTCAAAAACCTTAAAGGACTGTCAGAAAGTGATTTTTCCAAACTCAAAATAGCCATTCCAAAACAGTTTTTAAAGACTGAAGGTGCTGACCCTGATGTTGTTGAATGTTTCACACAAACACGCGGTTGGTTTGAAAAAAAAGGTGCACATGTCGAAGAGGTTGACCTGCCAATTTTGGATGCTTCAATCGCAAGTTATTATGTAATTGCGCTGTCAGAAGCAGCATCAAATTTAAGTCGATTCGACGGAATCAGATATGGTCGTCGTGTTGATAATCAAAAAGGTTATGATGAACTTTATGTTGACACACGTTCAGAAGGATTTGGTCCAGAAGTAAAACGTAGAATTATCATAGGAAACTACGTTCTTTCTGAACAGTTTAGTGGCGATACATACAAAAAAGGCATGACCGTTCGAGCAAGAATTCAAAAAGAAGTTGCAAAAGTTTTTGAAAGTTTTGATTTGATTTTATGTCCGACCTGTCCGACTGCAGCATTTAAACTAGGAACAAAAGTTGACGACCCTCTTGAAATGTATCTTTCAGATTTGTATACCACTTTTGTCAACTTGGCTCGCATTCCTTCCATCAGTGTTCCTGCTGGCTACACAAAAAAAGACAAAATGCCAATCGGAATGCAATTTGCTGGAAAAATGTTCAACGAAAGTTTTATTTTACAAGTTGCTCAATCTTGGGAAAATGACCATAAAAACTGCGGCATTCAACTTCTGTAGTTCTTATGCAATTTTTTTTGGAAATAATAAAATTCTTTTTACGTTTTATAATCTGGGTGGCTTTTTGCTTGCTTCGACTTCGCTCGCAACCAAAAAACAGGCTTTACACACTTCGCCGACTAACCGCGGCTCATCCCTACGCATACGCTTCGGGACTGCCTTCGGCAGGTGTTCCAATCCTTGCCACTAGTTTAAAATAAAAAACTCAAGGTTCGTACAATCTAAACTACCTTGAGCTTCAAAACTTAGATTCATCATATAAATGATATGCAATATTACGATGTTTTATGGGAGAAGTAAATGAAAAATAGATTTGAAATTGGGGAAGCATTTGAAACTACAGTTGTTGCAATTACAGACACAACAGTTTTTGTTGATTTAAATGCTAAAAGTGAAGGTCTTGTAGATGCAGCAGAATTTTCAGACGAAAACGGAAAAACAAGTGTAAAAGAAGGCGACAAAATCACTGTTTTCTTTGCTGGTGAAACAAATGATGAAATGCATTTTACAACCAAAATTGCAGGAAACAAATCTGACACTACAATGCTTGAAAATGCATATAAAGGTGGAATTCCTGTTGAAGGTCATGTTCAAGCTGAAATCAAAGGCGGTTACGAAATCAAACTTGGAAATGCACGAGCTTTCTGTCCATATTCACAGATGGGATTTAAAAATCGTGAAGAACCTGCAAAATATGTTGGCAAAAATATGACTTTCATCATCACTGAATACAAAAATGATGGAAAAGATATTCTTGTTTCTAATCGAAAGATTGGAGAAAGCGAATATGCGTCAAAACTTGGAAAACTAGCTTCTCAAATTACAGAAGGAGCTATTGTTCAGGCAACAGTTCAAAGTCTTGAAAAATTCGGAGCATTTGTCGATATTTTAGGATTTAGAGCACTTCTTCCAATAAGCGAAATTTCTTTGGATAGAGTAACTGATGTTTCTGAATATCTGGAAGTCGGTCAGGAAATCAAAGTTCAAGTGTTGAAAACTGACTGGAAAAATGAACGTGTAAGTGTTAGCCTAAAATCATTGATGGCAGATCCATGGCAAAACGTGAATAACAATTTCCCTGTAGGTACAAAAATTGATGGAAAAATCAGCAGAATTGCAGATTTCGGACTTTTTGTAAATCTCGATAAAGGTGTTGACGGTCTTGTTCACATCAGCGAACTTGAAAATATATCTTCTAATACAAATCTTCACAAAATTTACAAAATCGGACAGGAAATGAGTGTTGTTGTTGAAAAAATCGACCTTGAAAATAAAAGGATTTCGCTTGTTCCAGCTACTTCAAAGGAACAGGATGAAACTGCGGCAAAGTATTTGAGTAATCAAGATGATGAAGGCGAAAATTACAATCCATTCGCAGCACTTTTAAAAAAATATAAATAATCATCAAAACAAACAAATAAAGTCTTGTCTATCTTTGATAAGATTTAATCATTTTCTATTGATTTTTTCTTCATTAGTTTGTTTTTTTTGTTATTTTGTGGTATAATATTCTTTATGGAAACAGAATTCAAAGTAGATCAAAAAGTTGTTTATCCTAGTCAAGGTGTTGGTATTGTAAAAGAAATTTTTGAAAAAACTTTCAAAGATCAAAATATTCTTTACTATAAAATTTATATTGAAGCTTCAGATATGATGGTTATGATTCCTGTTTCAAAAGCACAGGATTTAGGAATCCGTCAGATTGTTTCAAAAGAAGAAGCAGAAGAAGCTTTAAAACTTCTATCAGATGAATTTGAACCAATCACTTCAGATTGGAAACTCCGCTATCAGATGAACCTAGATCTATTGAAAAAAGGAACAGTTAAAGACATTGCAACAATCGTAAGATGCCTTTATAACAGAAGCAAAGTAAAAGAACTTCCAATTATGGAACGTAAACTTTATGAATCTGCAAAAAAACTTCTTGAAGATGAAATTTCTTTCGCACTTGGTAAAACAGCAAAAGAAATTGAGGCAGAAATCCATACTAAACTTGAACCTTTTGGTGCTTCACTCAAAATCAAACCTATTGCTCCGCTTGACGAAGATGATGAAGATGATGACTTGATGGATGACATTAACGATAAACCTTCAAAATCAAGTAACGATTCGGACGATGATGATGATAATGACGATGTTTCTGATGATTTAGATTCTTCAAACGATATGGATTCTGATGAAGATTTCGATGAAGAGTTCTAAAAATAAAATTGCAATTATAATAACAGCTGCTGGTTCTTCCACAAGAATCGGTGGCGGTATAAAAAAAGAATATTTACCCTTTAAAAACGGAACGGTTCTTTCGACCTGCGTTCAAACTTTTATAAATTCTTGTAAAAATCAGTTCTCCATAACAGATTTTATAGTTACCTGTCCTCCAAACGGTATCTTAGAATGTCAAAAAGCTTTAAGTTTTACATCTCAACAAGAAAATGACAATTTTAAGAACATTTCTCAAGTTTTTCAAATTGTTGAAGGTGATACGACTCGTCAAAAATCAGTTTACAATGCAATGTGCGCTATCAAAAATAATCCCCAAATAGTTTTAATTCATGATGGAGCAAGACCTTTTGTTTCTCAAAGGATTATTTTAGAAGGAATAGAAGCTGCACAAATTTTTGGAGCGTCAGTTCCTGGTCTCACTCCAACAGATACTCAAAAACAAATTGACGAAGATGGTTTTATCACCAATCATTTACAAAGAGCATCTTTAGTTGCTGTGCAAACTCCACAATGTTTCGATTTTCAAATGCTGCTAGAAGCTCATAAAAAAGCACATCAAGAAGAAAAAGAATATACTGATGACACTGAGATTTGGGGAAAATATTGCGGCAAGGTAAAAGTAATTACAGGTGAAAGTAAAAATATCAAAATCACTTATCCTAAAGATTTGGAGAGTTTAAAATGATAAGAGTTGGACTTGGTTATGATTTACACAGACTGGTAGAAGGCAGAAAACTTTTTCTTGGTGGCGTAGAATTTGATTTTTCAAAAGGCGAACAAGGTCATTCAGACGGAGATGTTTTACTTCACGCTGTTACAGACGCACTTTTGGGAGCTAGCGGACTTGGCGATATTGGAAGCTATTTTCCACCAGAAGATGAAAAATGGAAAGATGCAGATTCTAAAGTTCTTTTAAAAAAAGTATGGGAAGATATTCATAACACTGGATGGAATATTATAAATATCGACTGTGTTATTAAGTTAGAAAAACCAAAATTTCTTCCAAAACGACAAGATGTAATAAATTCAATTGCTCAGATTTTGGAAATTGAAAGTACAAATGTGTTTGTCAAAGCAAAAACTGGAGAAAAACTTCCACCAATCGGCACAAGTCAAGCAGTAGAAGCTGAAGTTGTTTGTCTTTTGGAAAAATAATAACAAATCATGAAAAATTAATTTTTCCTTATTATCTTTCAATAATTTGAATTACTCTGGCAACTGCAAAATTAAATCAACTTCACTCTCTGTAATATTTAAGCTCTTTGCAATTTCTTTTATTGTCCAACCTTGTCGTTTCAAAAGTCGAACATTTTCGTTGTCTTGCTGAGAAATTGAATTTCCTCTGACTGAAGGATTTTTTTCTAGATCCTGCTTTGTAATCTGCTGAAGAACTTTGAACTTAGAATTAACATCTCGTGAAAGTCCCTGTAAATCAAGTTCAGTCTTTTTTATTCCATTTTGAACAGAATTCAGAGTTTCCACACGTCTTTCTGTATCTGTAATTAAATCATCAAGATTTTCAAGTTGTTCAACTGCCTTCGAAATCTTTGGTTCATTGCGCAGAATAGTATCAACATTCATCTGAACATCTTTTATTTCCTGAGGCAAAGAAACAACCTGACGATTACAATCGTTCAGACGTTTTTCCAAATCTTTGATTTTATCAAATTGCGAATCAATATCTGTTTTAATGCGTTCTACCACTTCATCTTTCTTTTCAAGACGTTCATATTGATTTGAAACCTCTTTCAATCTGTCTTCATAATTTCTGACAGTTACTTCCATTGTCTGCAAATCATCTTTTGTTGTATTTAACGAAAGAATTCTGTCATCAATTGTATTTGAAAGAGCAATCATTCTATTAAAATTTTGCTCCAAAGTAATAACACGACTTTTTTGTGCTTCAAAATTCGTAAGCTGATTTGAAATCTGGTCACTAATTTTTAAAACAAAATCATAATTTTGTGCTAAATTATCTGCAGATTTAGAAAAATCTTCAATTTTGGCAAATGAATCATTAAGTTCCTGTAAATTTTCATCAAGATGACGTTTCATTTTATCTGCTTTTTCAAAAAGCTGGATATTATTTCTCACTTCTTGTAGTTCTTTTTGAATTTCGATAACATGCGTTTGAATTATGTTTGAATCATCTTGCATTTTCATAATAAATTTTGTTTCGTTTGCCTTATTCTCAGCTTGTACATTTTGCATTTGTTTCTGAAAATCTTCTAGATTTTGTTTTGCTTTAAGATTCTGTTGTTCGATTTTCTGCTCAGTTTGTTCAAGCATATCATTATACATTTTTTTGATATTATCTTGGATTTGAGATGCAGTTTTTTCATAATCTGTGATAGAATTTTGTGTTCTTTCTTGTAAATCTGAAATCTGATTATTCAAATCATCATGTTGTTTTTGAACCTTAATTTCATAATCATTCATATTTTGCAAAAGTTTTTGAGCAATTTCGTTGATTTGACTCTGTCCTTTTTGATGGAAACTTTCAAGTTCATTTTTGAAAAGGTTATCAGTGTCATCAAGTTGAGTTCGAATTTGAGTTTTCCATGTTTTAAACTCGGAAAGTGCCGCATCAATAGTTGATTTACTAGTTTCTTGCTGAGAATTAATTGCTTCCTGGAAGTCTTTAAAATTTGAAAGTATTTCTTCTTCAACTTTTGCAAGATTTGTTTGAATCATATTCAAATTTCGTTCAATCTCATGCTTTAGTTCAGCTTCTGAATTCTTTGAAATCTCTGAAATCGAAGAATTTGCGTCTTGTTTAAACTTTGAAATCATTTTCTGCATTTCGTCAACAGAGTTTTGTAATTCTTCCTTTTTTTGTTCTAAAGAAAGTGAAATCTTGGAAATCTGTTCTGTTGAACGATTTTGTAGATTTTCGATGTTAGTTTTAAAGTTTTCCGTATATTTTGATTCAAATTCACGACGCGAATCTTCATATTCGTTTTTAAGGAAAGTAAGTTTTGAATCCAAATCCTGTTTCCATTCTGCCAAATCTGAATCAAATTGATTATTTTTTGTTGTAAGTTTTTGATTAAATGAACTTTCAAATTCTTGAAGTTTAGCACTCATGCTTCCAGTTGCAGTTGTCTTTAAATCATCAAGAGAATTATTAATATCTTTAATTTTTGCTTCAATTGTTAATGAATCTTGTTTTATCTCATTGCTAAAATCATCATGTTTTTGTTTTTGATTTGTCGTAAATGTTTCAAAATTTTCAAGAATTCTATTTTGAACGTCTGACATAGCTGCACGTAAACTTTTTTCAAGATTATCAACATCACTTTGCGAGAATTGAATTTGTGAAAGCTTATATTCAATATCTTTCTTGTAAGAATTCAACTGGGAATCAACATCGTCCAAAATGTGCAAATGTTTAACTTCGCTTTCAGAAACTGCTTTTTTAACAGAATCTGAAATTAATTTGGAAAGACTTTCCAGCCGATTATTTGTTTCTATTTGGAAATTTTCAATCTGACTGTTTGTTGATGAATGAAGGGCATCTATTTTTTGTTCAGTTTCAGCCTGAATTTTCTGTAAATCAGTTTGTATTTCAGCAGCACGTTTTTCTGCCTTATCACATTGAGTTTGAATATATTGTACAGAATTCTTTGCCTCTTCCACAGTAGTCGAAGCTTTTTGTGTAACATCTTCAAGTGAGTTTTTCAGTTCATTCTGTACAATTGAAATTTCTTTTTTTAGATTTTCTGAACGACTATTACAAGTTGAAATATTCTCATCAAAATCACTTTGAATTTTATCCAATCGTTTTTTGCAATTTTCTTCCATAATATCCAGCTGATTTAGCCGATTCTCCAATTCTGACTGTAAAGAATTGATAGCTTCCTTGTTTTCAGCTGTAAATTCTGAAATTTTCTGATTATTCTGGTCAGTTACGTTTTCAAAAGCTTTGGAATACTGTTCCAGAAAAGAAGCATAATCATGCTGAAATTTTTTGGTAATTTCATCATAATTCTGTTGATTTTGAGTTTGAAGTTGCATAATCTGAGAATCATATTTTTCAGAAATTTTTTGACTGTCCTCAGAAAAACGCTGCTCAACTTTTGAAATGATTCCATCATTTTTGTTGCTCACAGAATCTAGCAAAGAAAGATATTTTTTCTGTAAAACATCAACTTTTTCTGCAAAACTTCCAGAAACTTCTTCGATTTTTTTGGTGAAACGTTCATTCATTGTTGCTAGGCGTGTTTTAGTATCAGCCATAAAACTTTCTTCGGAGTTTTTGTAAGTTTGAATTGTTTCAGATGATTTTTTTTCAAAAGAATCATGAATTTCCAAAGATTTATCTTCAAGCATACCAGTAATTTGTTCAAATTTATTTGTAATTGATTCAGAAGCGGTCATAAATCTTGTGGAAAGTTCATTTTCCAAACTTTCAGTTTGAGTTTTTAGTTCAAAGAGGAATTTATCGGAACGTTTCTGAGCCTGTTCACTTAGATGTTCAAAGGCAGTATTTTCAAGTTTGTCAGCACGCTCAGAAGCTTGATCATAAGCAGACTGGAATTTTTGTTGTATAGAAATAAGTGCATTTTCGGCAGCTTTTTTTGAATCTTGAATTTCTTGCGAAATTTTTTGTGCATAATTCTCATATTCTGACAATAACTTTGTACCTATTGTTTTGAGCTGTTCTGCATTTTTTTCTGCAAATTCTTTTGAAAGTCCAGGTATTTGTTTTTCAAGCTGAGAAACTGACTGTTCCTGTTTTGCAATTCTATTTGAAACTTGTGTGATAAGTTGACTGGAATTGTGTAAGCGTTCAAGATTTTCTTCAACATTGTCTGTCATCTCATTTAAATCATTTAAAACCTTTGCATAACTATCAATCTGATTTTTTATACTCTGAACAGCTTGAATATTCTGTTCAAAAAGTTTGATTTTTTCTGCAAATTCATCATTTTGTTGTTTCAAAAGTTTAATTGCAGCATTGGCTCTTGTTTGTTCCGATTTAAAATCGGTAGACATAAGATTGTATTGCCCCTGTAATTCTTTAAAAAGTTTAAGTAAATCTTCCTGACGTCTGTCCGCATATTTTCTGACTTTTGTGATGCCATCTTCATTCTGCTGTAATTTTCGAAAATAAAATGAAATTCCAAGTGAAATCACTATTGAAATCAAAATAGCAATTAAAATTGTCATATATCCCACCCATTTTATTACTTTTTTTAACTATTATTTAAACTATTTTTTATCACCAAAAAATATTTTTTCAAGCTGATTGTAATGAAAAAAAGAAATATCTGCAATTTTTGAACTTCTTTTTTTGAAAAATCCGGGAGTTTGAATCCAGGCAGCTTTCATTCCAGCCTTTTTGGCTCCCATTACATCATATTTATGGCTATTTCCCACGTACAAAATATTTTCAGTTGGAATGCCAAGTTTTTCAGCAAGTTTATTGAAAGGAATGACAGAAGGTTTCAAAGCTCCAGCATCTTCTGCGCCAAGAACAACATCACAAATCTTCTTAATCCCCCAAATCTCTCCTTTTTGTTCAGGCGGAAAATCTGAAAGAATTCCAATCTTATAACCTTTATCTTTCAGTTTTTTGATAAATTCAACAACACCTTTGCACGGCTTAATTGTTTCAAATTTTTTTTCAAGACCACTGTAAACTATTCTATCTAGCTCAGAAATGGCTTTTTCTGGCGAACATTTTAATCGTTTTGCCATCATTTCTGCTTGAATTTGCTGAATATTCCCCGAAATTTCCTTTTTTCTTAATTCGTTTCGTACCAAACCGTATTTTAAAAAGAAAAAACAATGAATAAAAAAATGAAACGGCATGCGGATATTAAATTTCCAGGTTCTGTAGAGAGTCCCGTCAATGTCAAAGGCAACGGCTTTTATTTCTGATAAATTTAAACTATTCACCTTATTATTTTACCATAATTTTGGAAAATAGTCATTATTTTTTGTTAAATTGGAAATGCAAACTTGTTTTAAGCTTATTTTTTTAATTTTTAATATCATCATTTCTGGGTGTTTTCTCTTATTTTATTTTTTTTATTTTTTGTTGTATAATGATTGATTGAAGTTTGTCTGATTATAAAAATAATAAACTTTCAATAAGAGTATTTTCAGGAGGATATTTTATCATGAAAAAAATTAAATTATTTAGTGCTATTTCAACTTTGCTTATTTGTAGTTCATTCTTTTTTGTAAGTTGTCAGAAAAAAGAAGCTACTCCTGCAAAAAATGAGGTAAAACAGGAAACAAAAGTTGAAGCCCCAAAAGAAGTAACTGGGCTTCCTTTTACAGTTTATTGTAATGCACTTTGGGCTTCTCCATTCTTTGAGGTTCAAAACGATTGGGAATCTATTGAAATAATTTTTGATTCTGTTCCAGACCAGAATTTATTCCAGTTCAACATTGTTTCAGATTCAGTTGAATCAGAACAGTCTTGGGGAACTGCTTATCACACTTTGTATCCTTCTGTAGAAGAAAAAAATGTCTTCAATATTGAAGAATGTTTATCACAAATAACAAATGATGCAGGACAGTCATTGAAAGATTTAGGAGCTACAAAAATTGTACAAATTAGAATTCAGTCAAAGGTAGCTGACGAAGTTTCTCTTTCTGCGTTAAGTGCTATTGTTACTAAAAAAGATGGTTCAAAAGAAGCTTTAATCCCATCTGGTGACTGGGGTTCTACTGTAGAAGAAAACTAATTTTTTATCAGTTATTTTTCTGTATAACAGGCGTAATCTTTTTTACTTTTAGATATTCTTTAATGTCAAAAGTCTTAAAGATTATGCTTTTTTTTTGGTGTTAAATACACAAGGGCTATGGAGCAGCGCGAAGCGGCCACTGGACTGAGCGAAGTGAAACGAAGCGAGGGAAGCGGCTGACCGTTAGGGAACTGCGTAACAGCCCGGTTTTGCGAAGCAAAATGTGTCCAAATAATTATAAAAACTTAATGTTTTGTTTGGATTTACTGAATCTGCTATAATTTAAATTAATCTAGGGAAATTGATATGAATTACAAAATTAGTGGAAAAGAGAATGTTCTTTTTAATAATAATGCTTTTTATTGTATTGGAACTGGACGTATGGGACTTGCTCTACAAAAACAATATTTTGAGCAGCTTAAATTTGTACAGGAAAAGATTGGTTTTGAGCATATTCGCGGTCATGGGCTTTTTCATGATGATATGGCTATTTTTCATGAATATGAGAATTCTGATGGTGAAAAGCTTGTCGAGTATAATTGGACATACCTAGATATGGTAATGGATTCTTATCTTGAATTAAATATTCGTCCTTTTATTGAGCTTGGTTTTATGCCAAATCAGCTTGCGAGCGGAAAACAGACTATTTTTTATTGGAAAGGTAATACCACACCTCCAAAAAATTATATAACATGGGCAAATCTTATAAAAGCAACTTTAATTCATTTGATGGAGCGTTATGGTGTTGATGAAGTTGTAAACTGGCCTGTGGAAGTGTGGAATGAACCAAATCTACCTGGTTTTTGGAAAGATGCAGATATGAATGAATATTTTAAACTTTATGATGTTTCTGCACGTGCTGTAAAGGAAGTAGATGATAGATTTAAAGTGGGTGGACCAGCTGTTTGTGGTGGAACAGATCAAAAATGGATTCGAGCTTTTTTGGAATTTGTGCGCGAACATAAATGTCCTCTTGATTTTGTAAGCCGACATCATTACACTACGGAATTTCCAAAACCAGATGGTCATTATGGTTATCCGAAACTTCATCCAAAAGAAAAATGTTTTGAACAGCTTGATTCTACACGTGGTATTGTCGATTCTTTTGAAGAATTTAAGGATATGGATATAAATGTTACGGAATTTAACACTTCCTACATTCCAAATGCTCCTGTTCACGATACAAATTTGAATGCAGCATATATTGCTCTTATGCTTTCCACTTTTGGTGATAATCATAAATCTTATTCGTATTGGACTTTTGGTGATATTTTTGAAGAAGGAGGTGTCCCTTTTACTCCTTTTCATGGAGGTTTTGGTCTGGTTGCAAATGGTTTGATTCCCAAGCCAACGTTCTGGACTTTTGCTTTTTATAAAAAACTTACTGTTGATTATGTAAAATGTGTTCTTAAAACTCCAAATCTTGTTGTTGTGAAAACATCTAAAGGATACAAAGGCGTAGCTTGGAATGTTGATACTGAATTTTCTGGAAAAAAAATTGATATTGAATTGGAATTTACAGATTTACCAGATAATGAAGAAGAGGAAAATTACCCTTTTAGTGGAGATTTTATTGAAGAAAAAAAAGAAATTTTACCAAATGTATTGATAACTATGCTTGTGGATGAAGAAGTTTGTAATCCTCTTAAAGTTTGGCATGACATCGGGGAACCAGCAAATCCTTCAAAAGAAGAGATTGTTCTTTTGCGTCAAAGTGCGGAACCTTTTGTGCAGACTCAAAGATGCGGTTCAAAAATTCATCTGGAGCTCAAGGAAAATGCTGTTTGTTATTTTGAATTAAAATCTGCTCCAATAAAAAGCGATCGTGGTTACTCTTTTGGACGAATGGAATAATACAAAAACAATTTCTGTCCGCTGTTGAATTCGATTTTACGATTTAACGCGGACAGAATAGATAATTAGTCTTTGATTTCTACTGTTGCAGCGTAAGCCTGAGAAAGTTTGTTTCCATCTTTAATCATTTTTACCATTACAGCAGATTTGATAGGATTGTGTTTAGCGTCAAATTTGATGTGACCTGTAACATAATCATTATCTATTTTTTCAAGAGCGTCACGAACTTTTACAGAATCTGTTGAACCTGCTGCAATAATTGCATCTTTTAACATGTACATTGAGTCATAACCAAGTGCAGCAAAAGCGTTTGGTTTTTTGTTGTATTTCTTTTCAAAGTTTTTTACAAATTTCTGAACTGCTGGAGAATCTGAATCTTCTGCATAGTGATTTGAATAGTAACCATTTAATACTTCATCACCGGCATTTTCAGTAAGTCCGTCCCATCCGTCAGCACCAACGATTGGTGTGTCAATTCCCTGAGCACGAAGCTGCTTTGCAATCAAAGCTACTGTTGCATAATAATCAGGAAGATAAACTACATCAGGATTTGCAGCTTTTACTTTTGTAATAATAGCATTGAAATCTTTTTCACCAGTTCCATAAGATTCTTTTGCTACGATTTTTCCACCTTGTTTTTCAAATTCTGAAACAAAGTTTTCCATAAGACCAACAGAATAATCGTTTCCAATATCATAAAGAACAGCAGCTTTTTTTGAACCAAGATTTTCGTAAGCAAATTTTCCACCAACACGTCCCTGGAATGGGTCGATGAAACAAGCTCTGAAAATGAAATTTCCAGCATCTGTAATTGCAGGAGCTGTAGCAGCAGGTGCAATCTGAACCACTTTATTTGCTTGAGCTTGATTTGTGATAGCCAAAGTACATCCAGATGTCAAAGAACCGATTATAAGTCTTGTCTTGTCTTTTGAAACAAGTTTTTTGTAAGCACTTACAGATTTTGCAGGGTCACCTTCATCATCTTCGCAGATGAACTGGATTTTTTGACCATTGATTCCACCAGCAGCATTAATTTCTTCAACAGCAAGGTCAATACCGTTTTTACATTCAACACCATAAACTGCAACACCACCAGAAAGAGGTGCTACACCACCGATTTTAATTGTTGCTCCCTTTTTTGGTGCAGCAAAAACAAAACTAGTTGCAGCTAAAACAAAAACTGCTGACAAAGTCATTTTGAATGATTTTTTCATTTGTTCCTCCAAAGAAAAATTCTATAAACGAAATATTATAGAATTCTCTTTTTTTGGTAAATAGTTTTTCCTATAATTTTAATAAATTTTTTTAATTATAATAAAGTAGTTTATTGTATTTATTTCCAATTATTTTAATGATTTTTTATAACTTACAATAAAATATGTTAGGTCTGTCCCCAGGGCAAACGCATTATAAAAAATATTTTCATAAAAGTTGGCGCGAGGGAGTGAGACACAGGGCAAAAAGACTTTTTTTGGGGCTGCCGCTGGCTCGTGCTGTAAGATTGTCATACCA
>JALFAW010000232.1 GCA_022773305.1 Spirochaetia bacterium | reverse complement strand
AGCTGGAATGGAACCTGATAAAGTTGCGTACAGTTGAAATACAACAAAAATCACTGAAATGACAACTGTGATGTATTGTCGCCAGCATTTATGTTCTCGGTAAGACTGTTCTCTATCCAGTTCTTTCATCATTCTTTTCATCTCTTCTTCATTAGAAGTTGGAAGAATTGGTTCAAAACCATCATTTGTGTCATTGTTTTTTTTCATTAGTACCTCCAATAAGTGTTTTTATCGCAAGAAAATTAAATTTTCTTAGAAGTCAGATATTTAATCAGGGAAACCCTTTTTATTTGCAGATTAATGCTAGTTTGTGGTTCAAAAAAATCAGTCAAAAAAAATTCTTTTGAATCAGAAAATTCGGTTTGTGAATTAACAACGTTGGAATTCAAAATAGTTATAGAATGATTTGCAATAATTCCAACAGCCATAGTAAGTTGTTTTAAATTTCTGTTAATGTTAGTAATAGTATATCCTTCAGAAGTTACAGAAAAAACGGCATCTGGAAAATCTTGTGGTTCAGGAATACCAGCACCATAAGAAAGAAAAACAGATTTATCACATAAAAGCGTATAATCGGGTTTGATAGTATAATAATCTTTTACACGCCCTTTATTTACCGAATGTGTATACGAAATAATAAAACCATTCTTAAAACCACCAATAGAATAGACTTTTTGATTAGGAGCTTTTCGATTGGTGATTGAAAGAACGGGAATTACGGGGGCTAAAAAAAATGCCCCGAAAATTAAAATAAAAATCGAAATAAATAGAATTTTTTTATACAAATAAGGCACCAAAAAATTACTTTTATTTTTAATGTCGAATTTTTCAATTTTAAACTGTGGCAAGGATTGTAAGGGCTGGCATAGCCAGTTCCGAAGCGTAGCGAAGGAATGAAGCGATAGCGTAACCCTGAAAAGCCTGTTTTTTGCGAAGCAAAAAGCCACCCGAAATATAAAAAATCAAAATCCGACATCTAATCTTTCAATTATTCTAATCCGATTTCCTTGAAATATTTTTTTGCACCAGGGTGGAATGGGACTGAAACTCCAGTTACGGCTGCTTTTGCAGAAACTTCCTTGCCTTTTGCATGAGCTGTAGCAAGTTCATTGAGGTTTTCAAACAAAGCTTTTGTCATTTCATAAACAGTCTGTTCGTCCAGTTTTGAGTTTACAGCAAGAGTTGCTTTGATTGCAAGAGCAGGAGTGTCATCATCAGTGCCTTTGTAAGTTCCACCTGGAATTGTTGTTTGTGTGTAATATCCATATTTTTCACAGATTTTCTTTGCAGCTTCACCGTCAACAGGAACTAATGTTAATCCTGCAGTAAAAGCGAGTTCCTGTAAAGCAGCGTTTGGAACACCAGCTGTTACAAAACAACCGTCCAAAGTTCCGTTCTGAATACCTTCAGCAGATTCTTTGAAAGAAAGATTGCTTTTTTTGATATCATCAAAAGTAAGACCATATCCTTCCATAATCTGTTTAGCATTAAACTCTACGCCAGAACCAGCATCACCAACAGAAATACGTTTTCCTTTGAAATCAGCGATAGATTTAATGCCACTGTCTTTTGAAACTGCAATCTGCACAACTTCAGGATACAAAGTTCCGATAGTCATTATGTTGGCAAGTTTTTCACCAGCAAACAAATCTGTTCCGTTGTAAGCATAATCCATAACATCATTCTGAACAATAGCGTATTCAGCTTCACCTTTGTTGATAAGGCGAAGATTTTCTGCAGAAGCTCCAGTTGCCTGAGCAGTTACATTCATATTTTCAATTTTTGTATTCCAAATATTTGCAATTGCACCACCAAAAGGATAATAAGTGCCACCAGTACCACCAGTTGCCAGAATGTAATCTTTTTTTGCATTTTTTGAGCAACTAGCAAGCATCATTGCAGTAACTAAAAGTAAAGTTGAAACTTTGAAAATTTTTTTCATAACGACCTCCAATCATCAAAAAAAATAAAAATAATGTAAAGTTTACTATATAATAGCGTCTTTTTCAATTGAATTTTAGGATATATGAGTGGATATAGTTGCAAAACTGACTTCTTTATCATAGCCTGCGATATACCATTATTAGAAAGCAATTTTACACCGGTAAAAGTTACATTACAAAATAGTACGACAGACCTGGTTTATTACTGTTATCTTAATCAACTAAATATGTTATACTTTATTCAGGAAATCATATGACAGATAAATTAATTAAAGGCTTGGATAAATTACAGTTAAACTTTTCTGAAGAGCAGATTACAAAACTTGAAGGATATATCAATGAAGTTTTAGAATTCAATAAGACTTACAATTTGATGAAAGCTGAAAATGCTGATGAACTAGCTGTTAATCATATTCTTGACAGCCTTGTTGCTGTTCCACATTTAAAGGAATTAATTTCAGATCTCAAACTTAAAACTGGTAAGACAGTTTTAAGTCTTGCAGACATCGGATCTGGTGGTGGATGTCCTGGCATTCCTTTATCCATTGCTTTTCCTGAACAAGATTTTACTTTGGTTGAACGAATGGAAAAACGATGTATCTTCCTGGAATCGGTTATCAGTAAACTTGAATTAAAGAATGTTAAAGTTCTTTGCAAAGCAGCGGATACAGTAGAACCTGAAAGCTTTGATCTTGAAGTATTCAGGGCATTTCATCCATTTGATAAAAAAATCATAAAGCTGCTTTTTAATATGTTAAAAAAAGGCGGATATCTTGCTGCATATAAAGCACGGGAAGAAAAAATTCTTGCTGAAATGAATGAAATCAATTTTATTGTTAAAGATTACAAACGGATTAAGATGATAGTTCCGTTCCTTGAAGATCATGAAAGAAATCTTGTTGTAATTAAAAAGTGAAACTGCAAGTGAAGTGTTTCCGTTTGTGCCTGGACTTCCATTTAAAATCAATACCTTCATTTTAGAGTCTCCTTATGACCTATAATTTTAACAGCATTGTTCTATCCAGCAAAAAAAATTATCAAGAGTTTTATTTTCTTCACGTTTTTCCAAAAATATTCCTGCTGTATACCATGAATGAGTATTGTTCTTATCTTCAACAGAATAAAGTTCACATCTGTTTCCAATTTCCAAAGCACGCTTATACATTAGCTCAGCACAGGAATAATCGATTAATCCGTCATGCTTACTTTGTATCAGAAGCATCGGTACAGAACTTTTTGCCATACGCGAACATGGTTCACCCAGTGTCCTGTCGTACCCTTTCTGAAACAACTGATTTAAAAGCAATTTTACAGCAGTTGTTGTCTTTGTTGAAAAACTATATGGCCCTCCAACTCCGATAAAACCAATTACTCCTTTTAAATCAACATTCATCCTGTTTTGGATTTCTTTGTCATACACAAGAAGAGAAGTCAGATGTGCACCTGCCGACGGTCCTGAAATTATAATCTTTGAAGTATCAATATTTTTCTCTTTAAGGAAATTGATCGCTACATTATATCCTTTACAGATATCTTCAATCTGAACCGGATATTTATTTTTAGGCGAAAGACGATATCCGATAGAAATAAATCTGTAACCGTAACTGCACATTGCCTGTCCAACAAAATCAAAAAAAGCAGGAGTTCCAGCATTCCAGCCACCACCATGAACCCAGACAATCACTTTATTGCTTAAAATATTCTCTGGTTCATAATATAGGAAATACTGATCTTTATGCTTTCCAAAAAAAATTTTTTCAGGCTTTACGTTTTTCTTTACCGAAAACATCTTTTTGTACAGCCTAAAATAACTTAAGTTTTCACTCATTGAATCATTCATATTAAGTAGTCCTATAATCATCAAAAAAATAAATCAACCAGCTTTTGATTATCTTTTGAAGACTTATTGTAATATTTTTTTAATTCTGCCAGTCATCTTGAAATTAACAGAGTTAGAGGAAATAAGCAAGGGAAGTTCAGGATATTCTAAGTGAAGGATAGGAATACACTATGCAATTATATTTTACAATAAGGGTAAATTTATTTGACTTTACAACTTAAAACTATTTCCGATAAAGACGCTGAAATTTTATTTTAACACTTTAGCGGAATGAGACAAGGCGTAGCTTTTGAAACTGAAAAAAACAGCTAACCCAATTTTTGATTAATTAAAACAAAACTTTTTTAACAATTTACAAACTGATATTCGTTTAATGCTTTTTTGTAACTTTCTGTAAGACTTTTTTCATCTGTTGGAAAATCTTTTTCTCCATGATGTTCATACCAATGACTTATTGGAAAATCAGTTCCGAAAAACATTCTGTCTTTAAAGCCCGCTTTACAAATTGTTTCGTATGAATCTTGCGGACAGAAAGCTGTATCACCGACAAGATTTTCACATTTTGAAAAAAGTTCAATAATAGGTTCTGGATCTTTACAGTGAGCAAGATGGACTTTTACTTGCGGATATTCAACAAACCACTTTTCAAAATTCAATGGATTGTCAGTCGGAGAGCAGCCTGTGTGGAAATATAGTTTATAATTATTTTCCTTTGCAAACTCAAATACCTTTGTCAGAAGATTTGCTCTTTTTTTATCTGCTGGATTCCAGTCATTTAAAAATGGATGAACAACAAGACCTTTGTAATCCAAATCATTCATAATTGATTCCAACGTAATACCGCCAAACAGAACCATTGGATCAATCCAGTAAAGGGGATTTACTTTTAAATCGATTTTCTTTGCAAAATCCAGAGCGGCTTTTGTTTCCTGTGTCATTGCATTGTAAAAGTCTATAGCCGGATTTGATTCCGTAAAAAGCGGAGTAAGATATGCGAAAGTTGTTTCAGTAATTCCGTTGTTTTTCAAAGCCATGAAAATGTTATGAAAGTCATACTTTGTCTGGTAGAATTGTCCAATGTGTGTGTGAATGTCGTGCATAGAATAATCCTAAAAAAAGTGGTTGAGGTCTCCTAATACCTGCAGCCACTTAAATAATTATTTTCCTGATTTCTTGAACTGTGCTTCACGCCAGTTAAGAACAATTTCCTTGTTTTTTTGAGCAACTGCGCAGAAGTGACGGTTGATTTCCAGAGGATTTCCCGTAGGACTTTCGTTAGCGTTACGAACCATACATGGAGCACAGAAAGCGGCCTTGTCGCATTTGCAGCATTCACCGTTTCCCAAATCCTTCATCTTCAAGCCGCGAAGCCATTTTATTTTTTCGCTGTTGTCCCAGATGTTCTGCAGCGTGTCTTCTTTGAGATTTCCCAAAACCATTTCCTGCCAGCCGGCACATGGATATACATTTCCGTTGGCAACCATACAGCAGGAAGAAATACCTACTCCACAAAGTCGACGCTCTGGATTAAAGCAATTCTGGTTGCAGCGTTCAACAAAATCTGGGGCCATAATTGATTCCTGGTATCCATTGTCTTCAAGCATTATTGACTCAATGACTTTTCCAGCCTCTTCAACAGAAAGTCGGTTTGCAAGGTTTGATGTTTCGTGAT
This sequence comes from Spirochaetia bacterium, assembly GCA_022773305.1. Taxonomy (GTDB): domain Bacteria; phylum Spirochaetota; class Spirochaetia; order Treponematales; family Treponemataceae; genus Treponema_D. The sequence goes on along the minus strand of JALFAW010000232.1, from coordinate 3,905 downwards.
TGAACTCTGCCATCATTATATAATCTGTCTGTGCACGGATTTTGTGTTCATGGCACCAGGCCATTACATTGCCAAAATCATCTTTATTGCCTTTCATAGTTGGGCAGGAAACATGAACAGGTAAATCATTTTCTATAAGCTTAAGAATTGCATTTTTTGTAAGTTCAAAACTTCCTGGCACCGTTGTAATTGCATCATGATGTTCTGGAATCATTGAATAAAGTGAAACCTGAACTGAAGAAACATTTCCTTCTTTCATAATCTGAATTGTTTCATCATCAAGACGGGTAAGATTTGAAAGAATATTTACATAAAAATCATATTTTTTTGCTGCTCGTAAAAAATCCTTAAAATGAGGATGGAGCATTGGTTCGCCGCCGCTTAATGTTACAGAAAGAACTCCCATCTTTGAAAGCTGTTCCAAAACGTTGTAATACATTTCTTCTGTAATATCATACAATTTCAAATCGTGGGGAATGTAGCAGTGAACACAACGTTCGTTGCAGCGGGAAGTTAATTCAATCTGGAATGAAGTTAAATGAGGTTTATCTTTAAAATGCTTTTCCAGAAATTCCTGAGTATCAGTATCTGCCCGCTGAATGGTTGGAGTAAAATCTTCCCGTTCAGTTTTTGGCAGAACTGCATTGTATGTAAAGCCTGTATCTTTGGCATCAAGTTCTTCTTTAGTTTCACCTTTGATAATAAATCCGTCTTCAATCAAAGTTTCGTAAAATTCTTCGGCATCTTTTTTGATTGTTTCTTTATCTACATCAACGAATGACTTTATGATTTCTTCTGCAAGTTCGTCTAATGTTTGTGGTTCACGGCTCAAAGCACACAAGAAAACTGTGCCGCTTTCGTTTACCATTCTGTCGTTCCAGATTCCAGTTGATGTGATGTAACCTGCACCGTCGTAGTTACGGATGTATGTGTCTTTTTTTTGTCGGTAGAGCATTTTTAATTGATTTCTCCTTGATTTTGATATATATTAGATACACAAGAGGTATCATTATGAACCAAACAGCATTTACTGTTCGGATGGATTCCGAATTAAAAAAACAGTTTTCGTCTCTCTGTGAAAATCTTGGACTTCCTGTTTCTGTGGCAATAAACCTTTTTGCAAAAACCGCTGTCCGTGAAAACCGCATTCCTTTTGAACTCTCCTTGCAGCCAAATGACCTTACAAAAAAAACAATTGCACTTGCAGAAGAAGGAAAGGAACTGAACGGACCTTACAAAACAATGGAAGATTTAAGGGCTTCGCTGGATGCTTGATGTTTTCTTTTCCAATCAGTTTAAAAAGGACTATAAGAAAGCAGTCAAACGTCATTGTGATGTTGAAGAACTTTTTAAAGTAATTGAACTTCTAAAAAATCAGCAGCCTCTTCCATCTGAAAAACGAGATCATGCATTAACTGGTGATTATTCCGGCTATCGTGAATGTCATGTACATCCGGATTTTTTACTTGTATATAAAGTTGTTGATTCTCAGTTACAGCTTTATTTGTACCGAACTGGGACTCACGCAGATTTGTTTGGATGATAAACACATGTATTTTTTCTATACCACAGCAGGATTTTTGATTGCATTTTCTAATTCTTTTATAAATTCATTAGCTTCGTCAATGGATAAGTTTAGACCTATTTTCGTTTCATTATTCATTGTTTCTGATTCTGAACGAAATATTTCTACATATACTCTGCCAATTCTTCCTACTACATCAACATGATACCCTGAAGGATTTCCTGTGTAATCTTTTATTTCTTTATCCCTTAGCATTTTTAACTCCAAAATAAATTGCACAGAGCCGACTTCAAAATAAAGTCAACTCTGTTTCAATAACATTAGAACAACTTATTTTGTTCTTTCGCAACTTTTACAAAGACTTCCATCTCTGTGAATATAACGTTCATCGTCCTTTTCTGGACATCCTGCTGCGTAGCTTCCTGAAGAAGCGTTCTGTGCGATTACCTGTGGTTTTGTATAAGCCATAGTTTTCTCCTAAAAAAATGTTTAATTTGTAATCAACGATTACAGACTAAGATAAAATTATCTCTAACTTTTAGTCTAATTTTATTGTACTTTAGTATTTTTAGTATGTCAACGAATTTTTATATCATCGTAAAGCAGAAATTGACAGAGGAAAGATATGCTTAGCGAACAGATTAAGAATTTAAGAACAGCAAAAGGAATAAATCAGGTTGGACTTGCAAAATGTTTAGGCGTAACAAAGCAAAGTGTTTCTAACTGGGAAAATGAAAACATCATGCCTTCTATAGATATGCTGATTAAAATTGCTGAATATTTTGGTGTAACTACAGACTTTCTTCTAGGACTTTCAGAAAATCACACTTTAAATACTACAGGATTGAGTGAGACTCAAATTGCTCATATTCAGACATTAATTGATGACATCAGAGGGAAATAGAAACCTCACATAGGTAAAAACAAAAATCTATCACACATAAAATAAACACTTCGCTTAAATTGAAGACAGAGGCGGACATTCCCCTTTTTTTCCTGTAAAATACCCCTATGCGTTACGAAAAAATCATTAAAGGAATTTTCAAAGACCGGCCAAACCGTTTTATTGCCAATGTAGAAATCGAAGGAACGCTGGAAACTGTCCATGTAAAAAATACAGGTCGATGTAAGGAACTCTTGATTCCCGGCTCCACAGTAATTCTGGAAGACTTTAGAAATCGTAGCGGATATGAAAACCGAAAGACAAAATTTGACTTGATTGCAGTTTACAAAAATCTTGATCAAAATCACCCGCTTTATAAAAACCACAATTTCCTTCTTATAAATATGGATAGCCAGGCACCAAACAAAGTTGTTGCAGAATGGCTGGCCCTGCAAGACTATGATTTTATAAAACCAGAATTCACATACGGAAATTCCCGAGTAGATTTTTATATGGAAAAAAAGACCACAGCCTCAGAAAAATCAGGAGCACACCAAAAGCAAAAATTTCTTATGGAAGTAAAAGGCTGCACCTTAGAAAAAATGGCATCGGTTATTTTCCAGATGCCCCAACAGAGCGAGGCGTAAAACATCTTAAAGGACTTGCAGCCGCAGTGGAACATGGATATAAGTGCTGTCTGGCTTTTGTAATTCAAGTTCCCGGAGTGGAAGTTTTGTTTTTACAGTGCATCGTAAATGAAGATGAACTGAAGATTGTATAGTCAGTAAGATATTTCAATATAAAAAAACGCCCTCTCTCCAAACGGAGAACGAGCACGTCGCAACTTGCAGTTGCTTACCGAGTTTTTGGACAAGCCAAAACTCGCTGAAATTACTTCCAGTTAATATGTCTGGTCAAGGCACGTTCCCGTCTACGCCCATTGCAACAGAACCGTCTTTTTTGTGTTCGTACATATCATCACTGTTTCCGTGGTCAGCTGTAAGACACAAAATTCCGCCGGCTTTTTCGATTTCAGCCTTAAGACTTCTTTTATGTCAACAACTTTTTAAAAGTTCGCTATATGAGTGGATATTGCATAAAAAATCAATTGGAAAATAGAAGTTTTAAGAGGAATAAGGAAGTTAAAACAAGGTCTGTCCCTGGCTCGTGCTATAAGTTTTAACTCCAGCGTACGTAAAGTTTGCACGAGCCTTGAGTTTTTTAACGCTGCGCTAAAACTCAGTGAGAATGATGTTCAAAAACTAGGTCTGTCCCTGCACGTGCTGGTAGTTTTGACACAACCGAACATATTGTTTGTACGTGCTGCGAGTTTTGGCTGTTTTATCTCCTTTTTATTAGGTTCAATTTCGAGTTTCTCTCGTGGCAAGGATAGTAGGGGCACCAAAGGTGGCCACTGGACTGAGCGAAGCGAGGGAAGCGGCTGGAGCGATAGCGGAACCCCGGATAGCCTGTTTTTTGCGAAGCAAAAAGCCACCC
>JALFAW010000178.1 GCA_022773305.1 Spirochaetia bacterium | reverse complement strand
AACCCCCTCAAAACGGCGAAGTCAAGGCTTTAAGCGTTAGCGTGCCTTGACTCGACGTATTCTTTGGGTGGCTTTTTGCTTCGCAAAAAACAGGCTTTTCAGGGTTCCGTACGCACTTCGTGCTACCTTCATTCCTTCGCTTCGCTTCGGAACTGGCTTCGCCAGCCCTTACAATCCTTGCCACGGTTTGTAAATCAAATACTCGAAATTGAACCTAAAACTTAAAATTACATTAATGGGGCGAAAATTCTAAGTGTTCTAGCAATCATACGGTAAAAAATTGGAATTTTTTTATAATCTGAAAGTGTCATTCTTGAACAATCATGCAGAGTTTCAATGAAATCATTTTTAATTTTTTCTATTGCTTGACAATTATATAAAACAGCACCACATTCAAAGTGATGAAAAAGACTTCTGTAATCCAAATTTACTGAACCTACAGTAGAAACAATATCATCGCTTATAAAAGTTTTTGCGTGGATAAATCCTTTTTCATATAAATAAACTTGTACACCGTTTTGCACAAGTGTTTTTAAAAAAGTTTTTCCTACATAGAAAGTAATCATGTGGTCTGGAACAGATGGAACAATTATTTTAACGTCAACTCCGCTATTTGCTGCAAAAATAAGTGCATCCATTAATTGATTATCAATGACCATATATGGTGTTGTGATGTAAAGATATTTTTTTGCTGTAGAAATTATATGAATATACACATTTTCGGCTATATCACGATTATTGGAAGCATCATCTCCATAAGGAATAATTACACCGTCGCAATCAAAAACTTGACAATTCTGATTTAAATATCTTTCAAAATCATCAATTGAATTGTAACCATCTTTAAAATGCTTTTTTTTCACTTGAATGTTCCAGTCTTCAAGAAATAATTTTGTCAAATTCTGAATTGCAGAACCTTGAATACGAATTGCATTGTCTTTCCAATATTTAAATCGGTTGAACTGCATATCGACATTCATATATTCATTTGAAATATTTAATCCTCCTGTGTAAGCAACCTTTCCATCAATTACAACAATTTTTCGATGGTCACGGTTGTTTTGGTGCGTTGAAAAGAACGGAATCAGTGGGGAAAAAGAATGAACTTTTATGCCCTGTTGTCGTAAATATTTTTGATATTTTTTTGAAGAAGCATTTGGCGAACCTAGCCCATCAAAAAGAACACGAACTTCCACACCTTCAGTAACTTTTTTTTCAAGAATTCTTAAAATAGAAGCCCATGTTTTATCAACATCAATAATAAAATATTCGATAAATATAAAATTTTTAGCATTCTGCAAATCATCAACAAGACTTGGATAAAACTTTTCTCCACTAGGAAAATAATCTATCTGGTTATTTTCATGAGGATAGTAATTTCCAGAGTTTAAAAGATATGTTGAAAGAGCTTTTGAATCAGGATATTTTGAGATGATTTGTTCAACTTTTTCTCTTGTTGGAGAATATTTATTTGTTTCTTCTTTAAGCTTTTTGAGTTTATACTTCTGGCTGAGTCCGCCAGTGTTTGAATGGTAAAGATAATATGCCGAAATTCCAAACAGTGGAAAAATGATGACAGGAACGAGCCATGCAAGTTTAAACTCATTTTTTCCTTCGCAGTTTGCCAAGTACATTAAAAACAATGTAGAAATAAGGATGGAACTTCCAAAATAGATTTCGACATACGGCTGGAATTTTATTAAAAACAACAGAAATATAAAAATTTGGATAGCGATGAGCAAAAAGTTTAACACAACTCGACTGTATACGCTTTTTGTGAAAATCGAACGAAAATGTTTATCTTTTACAATGCGATAATTTAAATCTTTTTCACTAATCATTGTTATTTTTAGGATTGTAAAAAAATATAATAATGAAATAACAAACTTTACAAACTTCAACGAGAATGCAAAATTTTGTTGTGGTCTTCTGGAATAATTACAGTTGGAACAAAAAAGTCCCAACTGTTCAACTGTTATAAAGGTTAGTAATTTTGAGCTTCAACCTGGAAGTATGCCTGTGGATGAGCGCAAACTGGGCAAACTTGTGGAGCTTCTTTTCCTACCACAATGTGACCGCAGTTTCGACACTGCCAGATTGCATCCCCATCACTAGAGAAAACAACTTTATCTTCAACATTTTTTAAAAGTTTTCGATAGCGTTCTTCATGATGTTTTTCGATGGCAGCAACACCTTCAAAAAGTTTTGCAATGTAATCAAAACCTTCTTCGCGTGCAGTTTTTGCAAAACCGTCGTACATGTCTGTCCATTCATAGTTTTCACCATCAGCTGCTTCTTTCAAGTTTTCGGCAGTTGTTCCGATGCCATCATTAAGAAGTTTATACCACATTTTTGCGTGTTCTTTTTCGTTATTTGCAGTTTCTTCGAAAATTGCAGCAATCTGTTCGTATCCTTCTTTTTTTGCTTTACTAGCAAAGTAAGTATATTTGTTTCGTGCCTGTGATTCTCCAGCAAAAGCAGTCTGAAGATTCTTTTCTGTCTGAGAGCCTTTCAATTCCATAAATCTACCTCGAATAAAATATTTATATTTTAAAATTATAATAATTTTCAAATTAAAAGTAAAGATAAAAAAAAGAAGGAAAGATCTAGAGTTTAAACAAAACTTACTTTTTGAGTTTTGGCGGAAGTGCACAAAGCCTTTAGCATGGTACGTTTTGAGAAATAAAAAGATAGAACTCTATTTTTTTTTAGATAATTTTTGACACATCGCTAAACAGGCAAACATACTACTGTATCTGTTATATGCATCAGATTCTCTTTCTTCGCTGTAATACCTGTCCAATTGTGCAACTTTTATTAACTTACGCTTCCAGTTTCTTGACAATATTGAAATTGAATTTCTTCTTATTAAAAAACCTAAAAAAGGAATTCCGTTTACGCATTTATTAATAATAGGACAAATGTCGAGTTTTAAATTTTTATTCTTTGGGTGGCTTTTTGCTTCGCAAAAAACAGGCTTTTCAGGGTTCCGCTATCGCTTCATTCCTTCGCTACGCTTCGGAACTGGCTAAGCCAGCCCTTACAATCCTTGCCA
>JALFAW010000028.1 GCA_022773305.1 Spirochaetia bacterium | reverse complement strand
GTCCCTGTTTTAAGGTCTGTCCCTGTTTTAAGGTCTGTCCCTGTTTTAAGGTCTGTCCCTGTTTTAAGGTCTGTCCCTGTTTTAAGGTCTGTCCCTGTTTTAAGGTCTGTCCCTGTTTCAAGGACTGTCCCCTTTTTAAATTGTGGCAAGGATTGTAGCACCTGCCGAATGCAGTCCCGAAGCGTATGCGTAGCAAGTTTTGCTTGCAAAACTTGGGAAGTAAAAACGAAGTTTTTACGACGGATGAGCCGCGGTTAGTCGGCGAAGTGCGAAAAGCCTGTTTTTTTTTGGTGAGTCTGTCGAACCAAAAAAAAGCCACCCAAAATACAAAAATTTTAATTTTGGAATTTATACGTTTTATTTTCGAGGTAAAAAAAATGTCAGAAAAAATATACGATTCATTAACACAACTTATAGGAAAAACTCCCCTTGTACGTCTGCACGGTTTTGAAAAACTTCACGGACTCAAGGCACACATTCTTGCAAAAGTTGAATATTTTAATCCCATTGGAAGCATCAAAGACAGAATTGTTCTGCGCATAATCGAAGATGCAGAAAAGGAAGGCAAAATCAGTCCGGAAAAAACAACTTTGATTGAATACACCAGCGGAAACACTGGAATTGCAGTTTCGGCCATCGGTGCAATGAAAGGCTACAAAGTAAAAATCTATCTTCAGGACGGAACAAGTCAGGAACGTTTTGACATTATGAAAGCGTTTGGTGCTGAGGTTACGAGAATCAGTAATGTGCCAGAAATTCAGGAAGTGCTCAAAACTACAAATAACGACTTTTTTGCAGCCACAAACATTTTAAAGCAGCACATTCGAGACCGTCAGGCTGCCGGCGAAAACATTTATTTTGTAGACCAGATGCTTAATCCCCTTAATGCAGCAGCACACCACGACACAACAGGCCGGGAAATCTGGGAAGATACTGAAGGAAATTAAAGTGCGGTAGTTGCGAGTGTTGGAACAGCCGGAACAATCCGCGGAATAAGCGATTATGTAAAGGAAAAAAATCCACAGGTTCAAATTGTTGCTGTAGAACCATCTGCTGACGACAAATTTCTCACTGGAATTCACAATTTTACAGATGTTCCTTCAGAGCGTGTTCCTGTCAACATCAGAGAAAAAATCTACGATGAAGTTTTTGTTGCAGACAAGGATGGCTCTTTTTTGGCTGCTCAGGAAGTTGCAAAAACGGACGAAGTTCTTGTGGGAATTTCCAGCGGTGCTGCCTTGTGGGGAGTATTGCAGATTGCTTCCCGTCCCGAATACGAAGGGAAAAACATTGTTGTTGTATTACCTGATACAGGACTTCGCTATTTGAGTACAGATTTGTTTAAATCCTAGAATTATGACATTGCAGCAGATAAAATATATTCTTGGAGTTGCAGAAGCAGGCTCGTTTAACAGAGCATCAGAAAAATTATTCATTTCCCAGCCATCTCTCACAAGTTCTGTGCACGATGCAGAACGGGAACTGGGATTTGAAGTTTTTAACAGAACTTACCGGGGAGTAAACGCAACTGAACGTGGCAAGGATTTTATCTGCGATGCCAGGGAAGTTTACAGTCATTACGAAGATCTCATCAAAAAATATTCCCAAAGTGGAAAAAAGACGTTTTCAGTTTCAACCCTTTATTACGCTTTTGCACGGACAGCCTTTGTTCAGATTGTAAAGGAGTTTTCAAAGGGAGATTTGCAGGGAACTTACGATTTTGCATTCCGGGAAAAAAAAGCTTCTGGAGTAATTGAAGATGTGGCACTGGGAAAAAGTGAACTGGGCATTTTGTATCTGAGCGATTCCAACCGTAATTTTATTTTGAAAAATCTGAATGCAAACAATCTGGAATTTCATCACCTGACAGAATACAGTGCTTTTGTCTATCTGCACAAAAATCATCCACTTGCAAAAAAAGAAAGCCTTTGTCTGGAAGATTTATCCGATTATCATTTTGTAACTTTTGACACAGATGACGTAAACTCGTTTTTTTCCGAAGAAGTGATAAACCAGTTTAACCTGGACAAGGCGATTACCGTTGCAGACCGAGCAACCGAACTGAATCTTTTGCAGACCTTAAACGGCTACACCTTTTTGTCAGGAGTTTTCGGAGAAGAAGGAAAAGAAAATTCCGAAGATTTTGTTTTAATTCCCCTGCAAAACCACGACAAAAAAATCAGTCACATTTTTGAACTGGGCTACATCACCAAAAAAGTCACACGCCTTGACAACATAAGCCTGACCTACATCGACACAATCCGCCGAATTTTGCATATTGCCGGGTTTACGTTTTAAATAAAGTTGTAAAATAAAAGTTGACTTACACAGAATAGTTCTATACATTTAAATGTATCGATATATAATACGGAAAAAGAATGAAAGAACAAGAAATTGCAAAAATTTGTAAAGTTCTTGGGATGAAAACTGGGTTAAAAATTATTAAAATCAACTGTCAGGTTAAATAATACTTTTCCGTATGTCCATTTTATCTCCTCCAGTTTTGTGAAAAAGAAAATCCTAAATCAACTGTTTTGCAACTAGAAAAGTTTCAGGAGTCTGCACAATGACAGAAGTTTTTTTGTAATCACGGATGTTTCTTGTCAGAATAACAGGTATTTCATGTTCCAAAGCAGTGTAATATTGAACGGCATCTTCAAAGTCAGAAAAATCGGAGTTTAACGCTTTATCAATAACACTTTCAGATGAATCGATTACATGCAGCAAAATGCGCAGTTTTCGGATTGCATTTTTTGCAGAATCATTTCCAATCTGTTTTCGCAGAATATAAAAAGTATTGGCAATAATCAGCGGACTTGTGTAAAGTTCCAGTTTTTTCATTTCCGCAAAAGTAAAAAGCACTGCAGAAAAATGAAAATGAGGAATTCTTCTGGCAAGTAAATCCAAAATCACATCTGTATCGACAAAAACTTTATTCATATTTTTTATCCAGATAAGAAGTGTAATCAGATTTATAATCAAAATGTTCATCAAGATGAATGATACCTGAAAGTTCATTTACAAGAGGACTGTAAGGAAATTCTGATTTATTTTCATTGACAGTAAGATTATCAAAAAAGTTTTCTACAATTGAAGAAAGCGAAGTTCCTAGTTGCGAAACATATTCTTTCGCTCGTGAGATAGAATTCTTATTTAACTTTAAAGTTAATTTTGATTCCATATTTTCCGCACCTCTAGTACGTACAAAATAACATAAATAATACGTATAGTCAAGAAATTTTTTTATAAAAAAATTTTAATTAAATGGATTTTTTTATATAGCAGGTTGTTTACAAGCGGATGTGAAAAGTACGAACAAATCCGTTTGTCATTTTTTTTTAACACACGGATGCGCCAACCACAAGAGCGGCGTATTAAATAATTTCCTCTCATGCAAACGGCACGAAGTGACGTATTTGCTCAGGACTAACGTTCTTCGCTTTTAAGTGAGCATTCAATTTACATCTTAAACAAATCACTATGGCTACCTGTACGGGAAAGTTCCAATATCAGTTCGTTATTATTGATTGAGTAGATTAATAGCCAGTCTGACTGTATATGGCACTCTCGATGCTTTGACCAAACTCCTTTAAGCTGATGGTCTTTATATTTTTCAGGCAATGGTTCCTGTTTTAAAAGCATTTCAAGAACTTCAATAAAAAGTTTTTCATCTTTTCCGCGTTTTAGTGCCAGTTTAAAGTCTTTCTTAAATTGATTTGAATAGCGAGGTTCAAGCATGAAGGGAATCCATAAGTTCTGAAACTGAATGATAAAGCGGACTTAAATTTTTACCTTCTTCTGTTTCCTTTAAAACTTTTGCAGTCAGTTCATTGGGAGTTTCATATCCGATTTCAAAAGGAATTCTTCTTTCTCGAATTACCTGTTTCAAAAAAACATTTATTGCACTTGTCATAGAAAGTCCGAAATCTTCAAAAAGTTCTTCCGCGGCTTTTTTTGTTTCTGCGCTTGTTCTTACATTTATTGTTGTCATTGTAGCCATAAATACCTCATATTTGCTTTATAATATAATACAATGTAATGCATATAGCAACAATTTTTAACACAATTATTTGCTCAGAATTAATGTTCTTCGCCTTTTAGTGAGTGCCGTTAGGCAAACTTTGCTTTGCAAAGTAAACAAATCCGTTTGTTTTTTATTCTCCTTCAGCTAGTTTTTCGTACATTTTAACCAGCTCTGCAACTATTTCGCTTTCGGTCTTTTTTGGGTTGAAACCGTAGGCTTGCATGACGGCGCAGTCGTTTTCCTGGTGGGCTTTTCGGATTTCTGGGAGCATTACGGTTTCGTCGTAGAGGTCGAAAGTATTAGCGATATTAAGATATTTTCATCCTTTCCATGCTTTCTTCATACAGGCAGTCCGGACAGTAATCTATATCATTGTTCCATGCAATGCTTCCGTATTCTATATGGACTGTCTTAAAAAATTCCTTATTCTGTAACGGCTTGTAACAAGGTAAATTATATATTTTTTTAACATCAAAATACTTAACTTCATTATTGTTAAATCTTATTTTTAGAATATAATTCGGCAAAGTCTCTACGCTTACTGCACGAGGCATCAATGGTTTTCCATGAATTATTTCTTCCATAAAAACCCCTTAAACTTATTGCAAAGGATTAATTTTAAAAATCTGTTCACCTTCTAGTGCCAGTTTCCAGTTTGCCGTTAATTCATCCTGATGCAATAATGTCCATGCTTTTACAAGTGCAGCCTGCTTGGAAGGAAAATCACCGGCAATAATTTCTCCCTGTAAATCAAAAGACGCTTCAAATTCATTGTAATATGCATGAAAATGAGGCAAATGATGTTTGTCGTTATCTTTCCAATTCATTTTTATCAAAATTCCATAAAACATTGATATTACCGGCATCTTTCATCACCTCCACTTCCTTAAATATATCACAATTTCTATAAATTTGCCATGAACTTTTCGTGCATCCTTGGTTTAACACACGGATTTACTCAGAATGAACATTCTTCGCTTTTTGGTGAGTGCCGTTAGGCGCGAACAAATCCGTTTGTCATTTTTTTTAACACACGGATGCGCCAGCCGCCAGAGCGGCGTTTTAAATAATTTCCTCTCATGCAAACGACACGAAGTGACGTATTTACTCAGAACTAACGTTATTCGCTTTCGGTCATTTTTTTAGCAGAAGAAAGAGATTTCCCCAAAGGTTTCCTTCCATCTTGAGATTATTTCAAAGGAGCGAGTTTCGATAATACGAAGAATACCCCTTAAAGTTGACTGAGGAATATTCGAGTTATTGTTTGCTAAAAGGCATTTTCCTTCACGCGTTATCCAGACCTTTGTTGAATTCTTTACAGGGCGTTTTTCTGAAATATGAACATGAATTGGTTCAATAGGATTTCCCTCATTTACCCATATAAAGACAAGATATGCACCAATTTTAAAAATTTGAGGCACTGTCAAATCCTCCGTTACGGGCAAATTCAAATAAAAGATGTGCACCTGAATGAATAATGTCTGAAAAATAGTCAATGTCTTTTTGTGAAAAACCCTTTATATCTTCCCATTTATAATCTGGAAGCCAGCAAGTCGCACTGTCAAATCCCCCATCTACAGGACGCTCGATAGATACTTTAACCTGCTCTTTATTATCTTTGTTTATAATTTCAGAATGAACAATTTCCGTTTCATCTGGTAATGTCATATATGGATACAACATCTTCATGACCTCCTTTTTTAATATAACACAATTTTTATAAACCCGCTACATCCTTATATTCCATCTTTTTAACACACGGATGCACCAGCCGCGAGAGCGGCGTATTAAATAATTTCCTCTCATGCAAACGGCACGAAGTGATGTATTTGCTTGAGAATTAACGTTCTTCGTCTTTGGTGAGTGCCGGTAGGCAGACTTTGCTTTCCAAAGTAAACAAATCCGTTTGTTATTTTTACTTTCAGAGACTTTTTGGAGTTCGAGGGCATTAATGTATTATTTCTATAACAACGTTGTATTCATCAGATTGTAAAACAACTGCAGGACGGCGAAAACCAGCAGCACTGCCTGTAGGAACACCAAAATCTACCCAATATAAATCACCACGTGTCATTTTTTATCTGCTCCCAAATTGTTTCTCGCGCTGAATTCGTTACGGCACTTGCTGCAGTACCAGCCAACAGATTATATGTTTCATCGGGCATTTTTTTCTGTTTAGATTGATTTTGAGTTGAACGATACTGCAAAAAATTCAAGAACACAGAAACTTCGTCCAAAAGTTCAACTGGAGTTGCTTTTACCTGTTCAATTACAGTTTCATAAGACATCTTTCATCACCTCCACTTCTTTAAATATACTACAATTTCTATAAATTTACCATGAACTTTTCGTACATTCTTGGTTTAACACACAGATGCGCCAGCCGCGAGAGCGACATTTTAAATAATTTCTCTCATGCAAACGGCACGAAGTGACGTATTTGCTCAGAACTAACGTTCTTCGCTTTCTTGTGAGTATCGTTAGATGCGAACAAATCCGTTTGTTTTTATTCTCCTTCAGCTAGCCTTTCGTAGATTTTAAACAGCTTGGCAACGCACTCGCTTTCTGTCATTTTTGAGAAGATGCTGGAGTTTTCAGATTCTTTATGAATTTGTCAATATCGCTTAGGATGTAGTTTTTTCTTTGTGTGTGCAGAATTTCAGCATTGTCGTCCAGATAGGAAAAAACATCTTTTTCTTCAAACATTTTTGAGATTTCAGTCGATGTCTTGTTTTTTTCTGAAGCGTATTCTTCAATGCACCATGAAAGCCAGAATGCTTTGTCTTCGTCTGTCATTTTGTTTTTTCTTCCTTTGCATTTTCTATTTTATACAAGTCATAAATGCCAACCCAGCCGTCGTGCCAAAGTTTACTTGATTCATCTTCAAGAAGCTTTGCAGTATTCGAGCGGTAAAATTTTGCAACAGCTTTTGCAATAGGAAGATTTTCATTTTTTGCAATCTGTACACTGATTTTTGAAACTTTGAAAGGAATAAAAAGATGAACATTTTTCTGCGTAATTTCTGGAATCATACAAAGATCTCCTTTTCAAATGAAAGCAGTTTTAACGCTCTCTGGGTATGAAATGAAATTTGATTCACATAAAGCCATGTTTTTAACTCTTTTAGCAAAAGTGCTTTGTCCATAAATCCGTTTTCAAAAGCGTTAAGGCTAGCATAAACTTTATCATCTGCAACCGCACCTTTTACTATATCATAATTATGAGTAAAATTTATATTTGTCCTGTTTGCAATGATGAAATCCAGCCATTTTTCATCGGCTTTTATAAAATTCATAATCTTAAAATCCGGATTTTCCAGAAACTCATCAGGAATATCAAAAAAACTCACAACTGCATTTTCTGACTTTTCTTTACAAACTGCGTACAAATTAGTTTTTACACAATTTTAGGGGTGCTACGATTTATGCTATTCTGATTTATAATACAAATCATCAGGGCAAATATCCTGACCGTTTGCCCATTCAATATTAAAGCCGTTTGGATGAACTGTCATAAAATATGAAGCATTTTTAAGTTCTCCGAACCATGTACCTTTTATGTACGGCTTTACGTCAAAAATTTTTGTTTCTCCGTTATCAAAACTTAATGATAGTTTATAGTCATTCATTGGGATTGCCTTTATTACAGTTGGTCTTAACATAGTTTTTTCCTTATCTTAAAGGTTCTATTCTAAAAAATGGTTCTCCTTCATCAAGGAGTTTCCAATTAGCCTGCAATTCTTCTTTATGAATTTCTATCCAAGCTTCTACAAGTTTTTGTTTTTGACTTGAAATTTTCCCTTCTAACAGCTGTCCTTCCAAAGAAAAAACGGATTCATCATCGCCGCAGATTACATGAATATGAGGAATATGATGTTTGCCGCCATGTTCACTTTGCATTCTGATTATTATTCCATAAAACATTGATATTACTGGCATCTTTCATCACCTCCATATTTATAAATATAACATATTTTCTATAAATTCGCACACTTTTTAGCTTTTGTGTGAGCATCGTTAGATGCGAACAAATCCGTTTGTTCTTTATTCTCCTTTTGTTAGTCTTTCGTAGATTTTAAACAGCTCGGCAACTATTTCGCTTTCGGTTATTTTTGGGTTGAAGCCGTAGGCGGTCATGACGGCGCGGTCGTTTTCCTGGTGGGCTTTGCGGAGCTCTGGGGGCATTACGGTTTCGTCGTAAAGGTCGGCAAGGCTTGAGTCCGGGTATTTGGCGCGGGCGTCCAGGATTTTTTGGGCGGTGTGTTCTATTTTGGTTTTTAACACACGGATTTGCTCAGAACTAACGTTCTTCGCTTTTTGGTGAGTGCCGTTAGGTGCGAACAAATCCGTTTGTTTTTCTGAAAATGGCCAGGGGAAGTTGTTGTAGACGACATTTACTGAATAACGATAGCGCATTTCCAAACGTCCACAGACGGCGCGCATCCATGCCATGTGTACGCTACTAGTTAAGATACCAAAATGATATAAAGAGGCATTTGGAACAAAAGATGCAGCATTATTTGCAATTACATTTTTTTCTACAAACCCAATTGGAATATACCTTCTATTTTCAGAAGATGTTGCAGGAATTAATAAATAATCAGAATCAGGTTGTTTTATTTCCATAAATTGATATGGAATTTCTGCGTATTTCCTTGTAGCTTCTTTTACACTACTCAATCTGAATTCCTTTACTTTTTCTATGCGTTCCATAACTTTGGGCATAGCACGCATTTCTTTTGGGGAACAATCAACCAGCCATAAACACCATCTCCAGTGATTATTTATATAATCATCAGATGAAATAAAATGTCTAAAGTATTTTTCAGAATCAGGTTCTTGATTTACAAACTCTTGTTTTTCAGATTCTGTAAAAATAAGAAAACCTCCTTCAACAGGCTTTCCTCCACTAATCATTTCTGGAACAGAACACAAAGGTTTTGATCTAGAATCAATCCAAACATTATCAGCATCAAGTAAATATCCGTTAATATTTTTTACTTCGATTTTAGTTCCGTCTTCATCTATCATAAATTTTGGAGATTCTGAATCGAGTTCAGAATGACTGTTACTACTGAATCCAATTATTACGCAATGAACATGGGCTTTTTGTGTGGACTCGCTGTCCCAACGGAATGTCCTGTAGGCAAAATCAAAATGAATGTTGAATCTCTCAAAAATCGTTTTCCATAATGCGGCAACTTGTTCTCCCTGTGTTATTGAATTTGTTGATACTAAAGCACATTTTATATTTGTGTTTTGTATCAGTTGAGCCGCTTTCCAATACCAACCAGAAACATAATCAATTTTTCCAGCAGCTTTATAAACTTTTCCATTTTCATCTACAAAAAGATTCAAAATATCTGATTTCTGACTTTCTGATTGTAAAGAATATCCCACAAACGGCGGGTTTCCCATGATATAATCGTAGTGGTGTTCGCTGCCGTCTACGTGGGTGGTGATTCCGGCAAACAGGCCGTCTTCGGGGAAAGTGTTGCCGTCTTCTGGTTTAAGGGTTTTCCAGTTCATGCGCAGGGCGTTTCCTTCCACGATGTAGGCGTTTGTCTTGAGTGGCAGAAAATCTATCTGGCGGCTTACAATTTTTTCGGTTTCGGCTATCATCTGACTTTCGGCAATCCACAGGGCTGTTTTGGCAACTGTTACGGCAAAATCGTTTATTTCTATTCCATAAAACTGGCTGATTTTTACTTTTATGAATTCATCAAATCCAAGGACTGTTTCTCCGTTGAACAGTGTCGAAATCACTTTGTTTTCCAGGCGGCGAAGACTCAGAAAGGCTTCTGTAAGAAAATTTCCGCTTCCGCAGGCCGGGTCTAAGAACATAAGGCTTGCAAGTTTGTCCTGAAATTCCAAAAGTTTCTGGTCGCGGTTTTTCTTCTGAGTGATTTTCTGTATCGATTCAAATTCGGCATTGAGGGAATCCATAAAAAGCGGATCAATCACTTTGTGGATATTTTCTACACTTGTGTAATGCATACCGCCGCTTCGACGGGTCTGGGGATTCAGGGTGCTTTCAAAAACTGCTCCAAAAATCGTAGGGCTTATTTCTGACCAGTCAAAAACTGCACAGTCGTTTACAAGAACATCTACAATTTCCTGAGTAAAGTTTGGAATTTCAATTTTTTCATCTTTAAAAAGTCCGCCGTTTACATAAGGGAAAGGTTTTATGGTTTCGTCGTATTTGTCCCGGTCTTTAAGTTCCGTGTCCAGTGCCTTAAAAAGGTCAATAAGTCCTTTGCGCACATTCTGCAAGTTGAATGATTTTATGTAGTCTTCAAAACTTGTGCGGGTGGCAAAAAGTCCTGCATCTTCGGCATAAAAACAGAATACAAGGCGGACGCACAGAATGTTCAGGCTGCGAAGGCTTTCTGCTGTTTGTTCTGCATATTCTGTAATAAGGGCGTTGTACAGTTTTTTTACAAGTTCACCGGCTTTTATGCTGATTTCTTCTTCCCGGCGGATTTTTTCGCTGGTGCGGTCTGCAAGAAATTCCAGACGGTAGTATTCTTTTTCAAGATTTTCCAGTTTAAGAATTTCCGGCTCGTCTTCCGGGCGGTTCATATCGTGAATGCGGATTTCTGCAAAATTGGAAACGACTATCCATCGTGGGCGTAAATCGTAGGGAAGTTCCGAAGCGTATCTTTTTGCCTGCTGATAAGGTGTGAGCATTGTGCCGTCGGACTGGGCGTAAGATTTTTCAAGGTCGATGTCCATAGATTTTTGTTCTATAAGTACTTTTGTTTCGGGAATATAGCCGTCAATAAAACTTGTGTGGGAAAGTTTTACCCGCTTTTCAAATTCAATATAAGATGCTGCCTGGGGAACGCCCAAAACATCTGCCAAAAGCCCAATCCAAAAACGCTGGGTTTCCTGTTTTTCGTCTCCCCGGTCTTTCCATTCTTCGCTGAATTTTTTTGCTGCTGTCTGCTGTTCTGTCTGTGTCATTTTTTTAGCTACCTCTTCAATCAATAAAAAAAATCTATCAAATTTATGTGGAAAAATTCGTTTTCATCATAACATTGTATAAGCTCGTTTTTATTATTCATTTTTTTGAATGAATTGACTACTATGTTGAACTGCTTTTATTCTGCTGCCTGTGTTTCCTGAATCGTTATTTCAAATGCGGACTGAATATAACACTGATTATTTCCGCTGTTTACAACAAAATCTATTTCCAATGTTAATCGTTTTGTTTTGCAGTCTGCACTTCTTGTAAAACTTTGTACAATCCGAATATGAACAGAATAGTTTCTTTTCAGGTTGATTTAAAAAGTTGTGTGTAAACTCAGATAGTTAAAATATAAAATTTTTTTATGACTTTTTCTATAAATCTTTGCGTGTTTTTGTTAAAACTTCCATTTTCTTGATGTCCTGTCTGTGTTATCTGCTTACAGCATCTTCCATAAACTTTTTGTACATTCTTGATTTATCACACGGATGTAAAATAGGTTAGTGTGATTTGTATCTTAACCGGGAAAGGATTGTATCATCTGCGAAATAAGAAAGACATACGAAATGTTAAAGCTCAAAACCAAACATTTTAACTCACTAAAAAATCTTGACTTACATAGAACAGTTCTATATATTTATAAGTATCGATACGTATAACGGAAAAAGAATGAAAGAACAAGAAATTGCAAAAATTTGTAAAGCTCTTGGGGATGAAAACCGGGTTAAAATTATAAAACTTTTATCAAATGGCGAACTTTGTGCCTGTAAGCTTTTGGAAGAGTTTAAAATCAGCCAGTCTACGCTTTCGCATCACATGAAAATTCTTACTGACTGCAATCTGGTGGATTTCAAAAAAGACGGAAAATGGGTGCATTATTCAATAAATACAAAAGCGTTTTCTGAGTTTAAAAAAGAAATTAAAAGTTTAATAGGAAAGAAAAAATGATTTGGGATTTTATTCAGAATCAGATTCTTGGAATGAAGTGGCTCAATGGACTTGTTCAGAATTTGCTTACTTTATGGGGAATTGATGTTACAAGTCGGTTAGGTGGAAGCATCAGTTTTTTTATTTATGATGTAATAAAGATTAGTATTCTGCTGTTTGTTCTTGTTTTCATCATTTCTTATGTTCAGTCCTATTTTCCTCCAGAAAAAAGCAAAAAAATTATGGGGCGTTTTAAAGGTTTGGGAGCCAGAATTATCGGCGCTCTTCTAGGAACTGTTACTCCTTTTTGCAGTTGTTCTTCTATTCCTCTTTTTATGGGATTTACAACCGCTGGACTTCCTCTGGGGGTTACTTTCAGTTTTTTGATTTCTTCTCCTATGGTTGATTTGGGAAGTCTTGTGCTTTTGACGAGTATTTTTGGCTGGAAAATTGCCGTTTCTTATGTGATTGTAGGACTTGTGATTGCCGTTTTGGGTGGAACTATAATCGAAAAACTCCATCTGGAAAATCAGGTTGCAGACTTTATTCGAAATGCAAAAAATATTAACTCTGTTTTGCCTTCCGATAAGCTCAGTCAGAAAGAAAGATTTAAGTCAGCACTGGATTCAGTTCTGCAAACACTCAAAAAAGTGTTTCCCTACATTCTGATTGGAGTTGCAATTGGTGCGGTGGTTCATAACTGGATTCCACAAAAATGGATAGAAAATATTCTTGGTTCTAAAAATCCATTTGGCGTAATTCTTGCTGCAGTTTGTGGCATTCCAATGTATGCAGATATTTTCGGCTGCATTCCTATTGCAGAAAGTCTGCTTGCAAAAGGTGCACTTCTTGGAGTTGTCTTGAGCTTTATGATGGCGGTAACAACATTAAGTCTTCCAAGTATGATTATGTTGAGCAAGGCAATCAAGCCAAAATTGCTGGGAGTTTTTGTTTCTATCTGTACTTTGGGAATTATTATTGTTGGTTATGTTTTTAATCTGGTGCAGGGATTTTTGATATGATAACATATCGATAGTTGAAGATATGTGAATATGAATAGAAGTTTATATTTCGAGTTTTTGATTTTAAACCGTGGCAAGGATTGTAAGGGCTGGCGAAGCCAGTTCCGAAGCGTAGCGAAGGAATGCAGCGATAGCGGAACCCTGAAAAGCCTGTTTTTTGCGAAGCAAAAAGCCACCCAAAGAATAAAAATTTAAAACTCGACATTGTCCTATTTTAATTTTTTCTATAAGATGTAGAGTTCAATTTATGTTTTTATATTTTATGCTGCTTTTTGCAATATAAATCCTTTTTTTCCAAAGTTTAGTTATAGTTTTAAGCGTTTTCTTCGTTTCGTTTATTCCAATAACAATCATTTGTATTTCTACTATTCAAAAATGATACTCAATGTTTCTAACAAACAGTTGTATAATATTATACTCGAAAATTAATTTTTTTGTTGTTTTTTTTTCAGAATAATAATATCTTTTAGACTAGACTATATTTAAAAGTGAACTCAAAAAAACTAAACAGTTTGGGTTTGCTAGAAACTCATCATAGTTTGTCCATTATATCAGGAGGATTTTTAATATGGCTGATGAACAAGTAGAAAAGAAGAAAAAAAGAAAAATTGGTCCTGCAATTTTGACATGGCTGATTGTCTTGATTCTTGTAGTAATTGCCGGCTTTTCAAGTTTTTATGTAGTTGACGAAACTGAAAATGCTGTAATCACTAGATTTGGAAAATACACTCAAACAGTAGGAGCTGGGCTTCACACAAAACTTCCATTCGGGATTGATAAAGCATATCGTGTACCTGTAAAAGTTGTTCAAACAGAACAATTTGGTTTCAAAACTGTCAAAGGTGGCAGAAATAATGAATATAAAAATAATATTGCTGATGAAAGTACAATGCTAACAGGTGATTTGAATATTGTTGATGTTGAATGGATTATTCAGTACAGAATTGTAGATCCAAAACAATGGCTTTTTGGTGTCTATGAAAAACAACAGACTATCAGAGATATTTCTCGTTCTGTAATCAACACTCTTGTAGGCGACCGTGCGATTCTGGACGTAATGGGAAATGAACGAACAGCAATTGAAACCCTCGGTCTTGAAATGATGAATGAAAATTTCAAACAGCTTGGGCTTGGTATTAGTGTAATTGCCGTAAAACTGCAAAACATCGTACCGCCAAGTGGTGTTCAGGATGCCTTTGAGGATGTAAACAAAGCAACACAAGATATGAACAGATTTATAAATGAAGGAAAAGAAGCTTACAATGCTGAAATTCCAAAAGCTCAGGGTGAAGCTGACCGTCAAATCCAAATTGCAGAAGGTTATGCTGCAGAACGTGTAAATATGGCAAAAGGTGACGTTGCAAGATTTAACGCAGTTTACGAAGAATACAAACGTTCCCCAGAAGTTACAAAAGAACGTATTTACCTTGAAACAATGGATGAAATATTCGGTTCAGAAACAAAACCTTCATTAATAGATGGTGAACTTGAAAATCTTGTACCTATCAAAAATCTTAAAGATTAATTTTTTTATTCTTTAAATTTATGAGTTTAATTGAAAATATTTTATTTGATAATCTGTTTTTACGAATAAACGGAATTTATCTTACAAAATTGGAGATATTATGACTAAAGCAATGAAAAAATTTGTAACTTGGTTAGTAGTTATTCTTGTACTTTTTATTATATTTTTATTTATGGGACCTCTTTTTATCCTTAATGAAGGAAATCAGGTTGTTATCACTAGATTTGGTAGCATTGTAAACACTTATACAGAGGCTGGACTTCATTTTAAAATTCCTTTTTTGGATAAAGTAACAACATATCCAAAACTTGTGCTTTCTCTGGACGGAGATGAACAGCGCATTCCTACAAAAGAAAATCAGTTTATAATCGTTGACACTACTTCCCGATGGAGAATCAGTGATCCTGCAAAATTCTATCAGAATTTTACAAATCTCGAAAATGCTTATAATAAACTTTCAGATATCATCGATTCTTCATGCCGCACTGTAATTACACAAAATAGACTTAGCGAAATCGTACGTTCGTCAAATATCATCAATGATGCAAAAGATACTAATGAAGATGAAAAAGATGAAGAAACAAAAGAAATCGACAGTCTTGTAAACGATGCAACAAATAATGAAATTGTTACAAAAGGTCGAAGTGAACTTTGCCGACTTATGACGCTTGAAGCAAACAAACTTGTTCCAGAATACGGAATTGATTTGATTGACATTGTTCCTCGTCAAATTAAATATTCTGATGAATTAACCGAATCTGTATTCAACAGAATGATAAAAGACAGAAATCAAGTTGCACAAGCTTACCGTTCTCTTGGAGAAGGAAAAAAAGCTGAGTGGCTTGGTAAACTTGAGAGTGACAAACGCACAATTGCCTCTGAAGCATACAGAAAATCAGAAGAAATAAAAGGTAATGCCGATGCTCAGGCTGCTGCAATTTACGCTGCTGCCTACAACAAAGATCCTGAATTCTACGCATTTTGGAAAAGCATGGAATCATACAAAACAAATCTCAAGAATTATCCTGCTACTTTCAGCACAAATATGGATTATTTTAAATATCTTTATAATTCAGAAGGAAAAAGATAATATTTAATGGCAAAACTGATTACAATAAATGGCGACGAACTTAGACTTAGTTCAAATCTTGATGAATACTCTTTTGGAAAAACAAACTATGAATCAATCATTACTCAAACTGGGTTGATTTATTCAGATAAAGACTTTTCTTTATGGTCATTTTCTGATGTAAAATCTTATAATATAGAAGAAAATGATCAAAGAATAGTTTTTTACTGTGCAGAAAATCCTTTTTCATCAAACACACACACTCTTCTGGAACTTTTTGAAAATGCAGAAAAAAGTGAATCAAAAAAAGATTATGACATTCTTTTTTGTGCAGTAAAACTTGTGTGCCAGGCTCTGACTGACGCTGCACTTTCTGGAAAAAAAATTCCAATGATTGGTGCCGGCGGAATTCTTGTTGAAATTCCTGAAAATCTGAATGAAGAAAACGGAAAAGTTTTATTTTTGCCCGAAGAACTTTTTAAAACTTCTGCAAATTCACTTTCCACTCAAGACTATGCTCAAAACCATTTATGCTGGATAAATCAAACGATTTACGATTTACCAGCCATTTGTTTTGAGCGTGCCGTTATTGTATATCGTTTTTTAACTCAAAAATTTCCTTACACATGCGAAAATCAAGTGGAAAGAAATGCTGATATTCTTGACAGCAAATTTCTGCCGCTTCAAATGTGCATAAAAAATATCGACAAAGATTTTGCACAGGCGGTAAACAACGATTTAAAACTAAATTCAAACAGCGTAAACATTCCCGGTAAAAAACAAAAAGGAAAGGCAAGCGAAGATTTAACTCCAACCGCAGAATTTCCTTTAGAGTTACTCCAGGATGCTTACAATATTTCTTTTGAGCAGCGAAAAAATCCACCTGAAAAAGATTTTTTTGAAAAAGCAGAAGCATATCAAAAAAATCAGAATTCAAAAATAAAAGCAAAACGCCGCATCAGAAGGAATTCTGCTGTAATTATTACATGTCTGATAGTTGCAGTGATTTTAGGTTCATTGATTGCAAATTCTATTCAAACGAACAGAAATTCAGAAACTTCAATCGGACTTTCTTCTACAGAAACTGTTTTGGGATATTTTTATGGAGTTAATTCAAAAGATACGGTTTTGCTCACAAATCTTGTGAACGGTCGTAAACCTCAAAAACATGTTGACACAGTAAGTCAGATTTATGTTTTAGACAAGCAACGCCATGTTTATGAAAACGACAACGGTTTTGCAACACCTGAAAACTGGCTTTTGTTTTCTACAACAATGGAACGTTATGCAAATTCTGGAGTTTATGGTGTTACAAATCTGAAGATTGATGGCAAACCAACTGAAATTCAAATTTCACTTCCAAAGAAAAAGGACAAGCCCATACCTATTCAAACTGAAAATAATCTTCCTGTGGAAAACAAAATGCAGACTGTTCGCCATGTAGAATATTATTTAATTCACTCAGAAGGCGAAAACAATCAGTTTATTGTAGAAAAAGTTTTTGAAGATTTTACTCTTACTTTCAAAAAAAACAGATGGCTGATTACCGACATTTCTACAGAAACTGTAACCGTCCCTGTCAGTTCGATTACATTTAAAAACGATTATTTTAATCAACTTGCCATAACAGAAAAAAATGTAATTACCGCAGTAGAAAATCTTCGTGAAAAATATCCTTGGCTTCCGACAAAAAAAGCTTTGGAAACTGAAGACAAAAGACTTCAAACAAAAGCAGAAGACATTTTCTCGGCTTTTACTATTAATTAAAAATGTGGATTAATTTTAAAAGCGACCATAAACATGCATAATAGATGTCAAATCGTCTGAAATATCTTTATTTTGACATTTTTACACTTTTTTGTCATCTTGACAAATCTTTAGAAGTCTTATATCATTTTATTAACGCTTTGAAAAATTCTATTTTTGAGGTTAATATGGAATACAATATTGAAAAACAACATGCAAAGGGAAAACTCCATGCAATTGAAAGAATTCATGCCCTTTGTGACAAAGATTCTTTTGTAGAAACATATCAGGGTGTAAAACACAATTGTACAAGCTTTGGTATGGATAAAAAAGAACTTCCTTACGACGGAGTAATCACTGGTTTTGGAAAAATAAATGGCAGAAAAGTTGCCGTATATGCTCAGGACTTTACAGTTCAAGGCGGAACACTAGGTCACATGCACGGTCGTAAAATTGCTGATTTGACAAAAATGGCAATTGATGCACGTTGTCCTGTTATCGGAATTAACGATTCGGGTGGAGCCCGCATTCAAGAAGGAGTTGAAGCTTTAGGCGGCTACGGAAATGTTTTCAATCAAAACGTTAGAGCTTCAGGTGCAATTCCTCAGATTTCTATTATTGCAGGTTCTTGTGCTGGAGGTGCTGTTTATTCACCTGGAATCACTGACTTTATCTTCACTGTTGATAAAGTTACCCAAATGTATATCACCGGTCCAAAAGTTGTAAAATCAGTAATGTTTATGGATATTTCAGCTGAAGATTTGGGTGGCGCAAATATTCATGCTCAAAAATCAGGTGTTTCTCATTTCAGATGTGATTCTGAAAAAGAATGTTATGAAGAAGTAAGAAAACTTTTGGATTACATACCACACTACTTTGGTGATAAAGTTGAAACTTCAAAAGATTTTAAATTCAACGAAAAAAAAGCTGCTAAACACATTCAGGAAATTCTTCCAGAGAATCCTCGTCAGGGTTATGATGTTCGAGAAGTTATCAATTGTGTTATCGATGATGAATCTTTCTTTGAGATTATGAAAGAATTTGCAATCAACTGTGTTGTTGGATTTGGTAAAATTGAAGGAAGAACAGTCGGCATTGTTGCAAATAATCCAGCAGGTCTTGGTGGTATTCTTGATTGTGATGCTTCTGATAAAATTGCAAGATTTGTACGATACTGTGATTCATTTGATATTCCACTTTTGACTTTTGTTGATGTTCCAGGTTTTGTTCCAGGTCCTCAGGAAGAACAAAAAGGAATTATCCGCCATGGTGCAAAAGTAATTTACGCTTATTCTGAAGCGACTGTTCCAAAACTTACTGTAATTTTGCGTAAAGCTTACGGTGGTGCTTACATTGCAATGTGTTCAAAACACCTTGGAGCTGATTTTGTTTATGCATGGCCAAAATCTGAAATTGCTGTAATGGGTGCAGAAGGTGCAATTGAAATTCTTTATGCAAAAGAATTAAAAGATCCAAACAAAGCACAGGAAATTGCCGATGCAACAGCAAAATACAAATCAGAAATCATGACTCCTTATATTGCAGCAGAACGCGGTTACATTACTGAGATAATTCAACCAGAAGAAACACGCAAACGAATTGTTGCAAGTTTTGATTTCCTTGAAACAAAGATTTTTACAAATAAACCTTTGAAAAAACACGGAAACATTCCTCTTTAATCAGTTTAAAAAAATCTTTATTATTATGAATCATAACCACCCGTCAAACGGGTGGTTTGCACTTAGCCTATAAGGCTAGGTTCTCAAGCTGAGACTCAAGTCCCTCGCTTTCACATACGTTCAAGCCTATTGCA
>JALFAW010000307.1 GCA_022773305.1 Spirochaetia bacterium | reverse complement strand
GATTTTGCCCAGTCTTCCTGTGCATTTACAGCTTCAAGAATTGGTTTTAATGCTTTGACATCTCGGTCATTTTGTGAGCCAAATATAGCAGTAAGAATTTTATCAAGTAACATGTAATTTTCCTTTTTTTAAAATAATAATACATTATAAAGCATTTATAAAAAATTTACTATAGAAAGATTTATTTGACAAGAAAAAAATTATTTCAACGATTCATTACCATCATTACAATGTTTTTTTTTAAGATAATTATTCGGTTTAAAATGTGGCAGTGATTGGAGCACCTGCCTTTGGCAGTCCCGAAGCGAAGCGTAGGGATGAGCCGCGGCTAGTCGGCGAAGTGCGCAAAGCACGTATTTGCGAAGCAAATGCCACCCATATTATAAAATAATAAAAGAATTTTCATAATTATAAGGTTTTGGTAAAATTTTCTTAGGAACAGTTGGTTGTGCAGACCAAAACGGAAAGTTTTTCAATTTTTTTTAATTCTTGAATTTTATAAAAGTAGTTTATATAATTAAAAAAATATGATGAAGAAATGTTTTGCAGTAGCGATTCTGTTAATTTTGTTTAGTATTTTTATTTCTTGTTCCAAAAACGAAACAATTCAGTCTATTAATGAAAATGAGCTTTTCCAGCTTTATTATGGCAAGTTTACTCAACAATTGAGTGTTAATGATTTAAATAACAGTGGAGAAGTTTGTTATGGAATTGCTATGCAAGATGGCTTTTTTTATATTGTAAACGGAGACGCTCAAAAAATAATGGAATTAAATTCTTATGGTGATTTACTTACCTTATTTTATAATGAAGATTCTCAAACTGCCAAATTTATAGAAAATTCTAAACGCCCAGAGGAATGTGTACGTCACGAAATATCTTATCCTTTTGAATATCCTGGAAGCATTGCGATAGATTCAAATAAAACTATTTATGCTGTAAGTTCTATTCCAAAAGACAGACAGGAACAAAGCGAAGATGGAGCGATGCTTTTTTGTCAGACAGTTTTAAGAATGTCGCGAGATGGTTCCAATATTGACTATATTGGTCAGCAGGGACCTGGCGGAACTCCATTTCCATATATTAAGCAAGTTTTTACAACTACTAAAGATGAACTTGTTGTTATTAGTATTTCTACAGAGGGAAAGATGGTTTATTGGTTCACAAAGGAAGGTTTTTTAAAATTTATGATTCCTATTTATAAGAATACAATTCCTTTGATTAAAAAGCAAAATGAACAATCTGAAATTTTTCTTTCTATAGAAAATGTCGTTCCCGATCCAGTAAATTATAAACTTTATGTTCAAGTTGATTATTATTCGACATATTTTGATGAAGATTCTAAGGTTCAGTCAGGAATTAATTATATTCAAACACTTTTGTATCCTTTTGATATAGAAACTGGAGTTTATGAAAATCCTCTTACAATCCCAGCGTATGAAGAATCGGTTGTATCTGATTATAGTAAACTCACTTACCGCATTCCTTATGATTTTTTGGGAGTGACAAAAAGCGGATGGAAATTTTTTATTGTAAAGACGGAATCTGGGTTTAACATAGAAATGTTGCAAGGTGAAAATCAGAGAATATTGCGTCGTCAGTTCAAAGTTGATCATAATAAAATTATTTTTGATTCCATGGCTTTGTCTCTTGATGGAATAATTACAGCTTTGTATCTTGAAAATGAATCTGCTAGAGTTGTCTGGTATAGAACTGACAGTCTTATTGATGCAATCGTGAAAAATTAAATTTAGGACAGTTTAATGTTTGAAGATACACAAGAGTCATCTCCTGATGATGAATCTGAAAAAGAATTAAAGTTTTATTACAATCGGGAAAAAAGAATAGCAAATGCACCTCAAATTGTGCAGGATTATTATAATGGCAAAATGAAACCTATTCGTGGTGTCAAAATTTTTTTTCAAAAACAAAATATTTGGATTTTTTTTGCTTTAATTCTTTTTGTAGGAGCTGCATGGGTTTATTCAGGTCTTAATTCTACACGTGCTTATGGAAAAATAGATGATGTTAATTTTGAACTTCAGGCATTTTCTTTTGAACAACAAATTTATGCAACAGTCAAAACTTTCAGGACAAAAAAAAATCAGGAAAAATACAAAAAAAACGAAGAAAAATATAAGCCTTCTAAAGTGGAAGTAGAGTTTTTTGCAATTGAACAGAATAATCAGGTGAGTGACAAAACTTTTTCTTCCATTATATTTGAAAATAAGGAAGATTATATTCGTGCAAAATTTTCGGATTTTGATATAATAAGAGTTGATGCAATTGTGAGATTTAATAATAAACAAATTGAACTTTCAGGAGCGATAAAAAAATAAGTTATGAGCAGATCGATAGCATGTATAGATTATAGAAATGGAAAAGTGTTTATTGCTAAACGCCAGATGAAAGGCGATATGGGTGGAAGATGGGAATTTCCTGGTGGAAAAATTGAGGAAAATGAAGATTTTGAAGCGGCAATTAAACGTGAAATGATGGAAGAATTTGGAGTGGATGTGACTGTTGGTAGACATATCACAAGTAGCAAATTTTTTCATAAAAAAAAGGAATGTTTTTTGGATGCATTTGAAGTTCATTTTGCTCACGATGGAATCCAAAATCCTTTTGTGCTTACAGAACATACTGAATATAGATGGGAAAATATTGAAAACATTCCAAAACTATGTTTTGTAGATTCAGATTTGGCAATATATGATAATGTAAAAAAATGGTGTACAAAATGAAAAGAAACTTTGAAGAAATTGAAGAAATAAAAAATGTTTTTTATTTAAAGAGTTTGCGATTACTCCGTTCCAAGCTGGTTCTCAGTTTATTGATTCTATTTTTCTCTGTTTTAATTATTGGATGTACAAAAAAAGATGAAACGGAAATAATTTTGGATAACAGTGAACCTTTAGCTTTGGCTCCTGATGTTCAGTGGGCAGTTGTAAGTGAACCTTATGCGGCATTTAAAGAATCAAAAGATTGGAGTGCATCTGTAATAGGTCATTGCAGGAAAGGAGATGTGTTACAAATAAAAGGAAAATCTTTAGATTCAAAAAACGAAGTATGGTATTATTTTGAACAAGGTTGGCTTCATTCTAGTTCTGTTTTAGTTTATAGTAATCGATTGAGAGCACAGAAATATGCAAGTCAGACAGAAAAATAATTAAATTCAAAATACAAATTTTTTATAAAAGGGCAGATAATGTCAAAAATTAATATAATTGCAGAGATTGGAACTTCTCATGAAGGTTCAATTCAAAAAGCAAAGCAGCTTGTAGATGCCGCTGTGGAAAGTGGTGCAAATACCGTTAAATTTCAGTGGGTTTATGCTGATGAAATTCTTCACCCAAATACTGGATTTGTGCAACTACCAACTGGAAAAATTCCATTATATCAAAGATTTCGTGAACTTGAATGTAATCCTGATTTTTACTATGAATTGCAAGATTACGTTCATAAAAAAGGAGCAAAATTTTGTTGTTCCCCATTTGGATTAAAAAGTCTTGAGCAGTTGCTTTCAATTAATCCTGATTTTGTGAAGATTGCAAGTCCTGAATTGAATCATTTTAAGATGCTTGAAAAACTTGCAGATTATCGTGAAAATCAAAAAAAACAATCACAACCTGTCATTCCAGTCATTCTTTCAAGCGGAGTTTCGAAACTTTCTGATATTCAGGATGCTGTTGAAATCCTTGGTACTGAAAAAGTTCAACTTCTTCATTGCATTACAAGTTATCCTGCTCCCGAATGTGAATATAATCTGAAAGTCATAGAGAACCTGAAAAATATTTTTGGAATAGAATGTGGTGTCAGCGACCATAGTTTAGATCCAGTTCTTGTTCCTGTTTTGAGTGTTTTATGTGGTGGAACTATTATTGAAAAACACATTACTTTGAGTAAAAAAGCAGATGGATTAGATGACCCGGTGGCACTTGAACCTGAACAATTTGCTCTTATGGTTCACGTTGTTCATCAAACTGAAGTAAGTCTTAATCATTATGGAAAAGAACTTGGTTTTAAACGTGCATTTGAACAACTTTCGGAACAATTTGGAACAAAAAAGGTGTATGAATGTCTTGGAGATGGAATAAAACGTCTTGCCAGATCAGAAATAAAAAACTATAATCGAACGAACAGAAGTCTGCATTATATGCGGGATATGGAATGCGGCGATACTGTTAGAGATTCGGATATTGCTATTTTAAGAACGGAAAAAGTTCTTTCAGTTGGTGCAAGTCCAAAATTTTTTGATTTATTGATTGGAAAAAAACTTACAAAATCTGTGAAAAATGGCGAAGGTGTTCAAATAGAACATTTTTTATCTGAATAGACGTAATAAATCTTTTTTTATTTTAGATGGAGCGATTATGAAAACAAATGCATTAAAAGGAATGAAAGATATTTTACCACAAGAACAAAGAATGCGCGATTTTGTGCAATCAAAAATACTAGAAACTTATAAGGCAAGTGGATTTGAACGCATTTCCACACCAATTCTAGAAGATTCAGAAAATCTTGATAAATCAGATGGTGGTGATAATCTCAATCTGATTTTTAAAGTTCTTAAACGTGGTGAAAAACTAGAAGCAGCCCTTGCAAAACAAAATCCTACAGACAAAGATTTATCAGATATGGGATTACGATACGATTTAACTTTGCCACTCACAAGATTTTTCTCAGCAAACAGAAATGAACTTTGTTTTCCATTTAAAGTTATTCAAACTGACAGAGTATATCGTGCTGAACGTCCTCAAAAAGGAAGATTACGTGAGTTTGTTCAGTGCGATATTGATATTCTTGGGGATTCAAGCGTAAATGCTGAAGTAGAATTAATTGATGTGACAGCAAATGCCATGCTTTCAATTGGTTTTAAAGATTTTTATATAAATATCAATGACAGGCGAATCCTTAGAAACATGCTTGAGACAATGGGATTTTTACCAGAGTCAATTGATTCTGTTTGTATCACTTTTGATAAACTTGATAAAATTGGTGCTGACGGTGTAAAAGCAGAGTTACAGGAAAAACAGTTTGACAAGAAAGCAATTGATGCGCTTGTGGATTTCATTCAGCAGGGGGAAATTACTCTTGACAATGTGATTTCAAGATGTTCAGAGGTAAGTATTGGTGATGATTTGAAATACATAATTCAGACTGCTAAAAAAGTTTCAGGCGGAAAATATGATGTAAAATACTGTCCAAATCTTGTGCGCGGTCAAGGATATTATACAGGTGCTGTTTTTGAAATTGCAAGTCCTTTGTTCACAGGAGCAATTGGTGGCGGTGGCCGCTATGATAATTTGATCGGGAAATTTACAGGTCAAAAAATTCCTGCTGTTGGATTTAGTATAGGTTTTGAACGGATTTGCAGCATTCTTTTGGAACAGAATTATCAGATTCCAGGAGCAAAAGAACGTTGTGCCCTTTTATATGATGATTCTGCTGACTTTGCAAAAATAATGAATATGGCACAGTCTTTACGAAAAGATTATAATGTTGCAGTCTTTAAAAAGGCAAAAAAAATGGGACCTCAATTTGATATGCTTGAAAAACAAGGATTCACAAAATTTGCAGTATTAAAAGATGGTCAGATTGTTTTAAAATAAAAATTTCTTTTTTTATAATCACACGATTGATGAAGAAAAATCCAAAATCAAAAGTGTGATTTTTTTTTTTATTGAGGGGGTAGTACAACCCCTCAAAGCGGCGAAGAGTCAAGGCTTTAAGCGTTAGTGTGCCTTGACTCGTCGTATTTTTCAGAAATTTCAGGAAGTTTTTTTTCTTTAAAAGCTTTTTTCATCAAAACAGGAACAATCATTGATGATACGATTATCAAAAGAATTACAGAAGAAAAATATTTTGAATCAATTAGTCCAACAGCGAGTCCTTTGCTTGCAACGATAAGTGCAACTTCGCCACGAACCATCATTCCAAGACCTATCTGATAACTTTCTTTCCATGTAAAACCAAGAATTTTAGAGATTCCACCACATCCGATGATTTTTGAAATGCATCCAACAAATACAAATAAAACTGAAAACAAAAGTAAACTTGAATCAAATCCTGAAAGATTAGTTTTTAAACCAATACTTGCAAAGAAAATCGGACTGAAAAGCATATAGCCGTTAATGTCAATTTTTGATTCCATATATGAAGCATCACTTAAATTACACAAAACTATTCCTGCAATATATGCTCCTGTAATATCAGCTATACCAAAAAATTTTTCAGCACAGAAGGCAAAAATAAATGAAAGTCCTAATGCATAGATAGGAATTCTTCTTGAACGAGGATGTCGCAAATCATACCATCTGAAGAGTCTGTAAACAATAAAACCTACAACAATTGCACATGCAAAAAAAGCAAGAGTTTTAAGAATAATTCCAATATATCCTCCTTTTCCTGTGCTGACGCCCAAAACTATTGTTAATACTATAATTCCAATAACATCATCAATGATTGCAGAAGAAATTATAGTCTGTCCAACATCACTTTTGATTTTACCAAGCTCTTTTAAAACCGCTACAGAAATACTTACTGATGTTGCAGTCAAAATAGTTCCGATAAAAACAGCCTTAAAAAACTCCTGAGTTCCAAAACCATCAAAACCCCAGAAACATAAAGCCATTATAGTTCCCATAATTAATGGAACAAAAACGCCACAACATGCTATAATAGTAGACTTAATACCAGATTTTATAAGTGATTTAAGGTTTGTTCCAAGTCCAGCTGAAAACATTATCAAGATAACTCCAATTTCTGCCATAAATGAAATGAAATTGTTAGTTTCCAGATAAATCAAATTAGGTTCAGTGCCACCAAAGTTTTTGAACCATGGAATGAATCTTAGTAAAAGTCCTGCAATAATCATTCCTGCAACCTGTGGAAATCCAAATTT
>JALFAW010000300.1 GCA_022773305.1 Spirochaetia bacterium | reverse complement strand
TGGCAAGGATTGTAAGGGCTGGCTTAGCCAGTTCCGAAGCGTAGCGAAGGAATGAAGCGATAGCGGAACCCTGAAAAGCCTGTTTTTTGCGAAGCAAAAAGCCACCCAAAGAATAAAAATTTAAAACTCGACATTTGTCCTTTTAATTATAATCCTTGCACCACAACTCGATTTTTCTGGTAACACTATTTGTATACTCCATAAAATGTTTCGTCCAAAATCTGTTTGCAGCAGGATTATAGGATTCATAATCAACTCCAATATATTCTATACCTTCAGATTTCAAAAGTATTGAAACATACACCAACAAATCATCAATAATTTTTAAACCTCGATATTCAGGCTTACAATATGCTCCCTGAAGATTTTTCATTTTTGGATGAAAAGTGACGAAATTTTCAGCTTCATCAGCTACATCTAAATATGCAATTGTACGTCCATTCTTTTTTGCAACAAAAGTTCTCCTGTCCCCCTTTTCGACCTTTGCAATCCATTGGTTAAAATCCTTATCATCTGATTGCATAAAACAAGGAGCTTCCTTTAAATGCTCGTTAAGTTCTCTTCTACGTTCTCTGACAGTCGGAAACTCACTTAGCGGTAGTTCTTCAAAAACTAAATCTTTATTTTCAATCTGTGCTAAATCTGGATTTTCAATTTTCAAGATACTATCTTTGCAGCGCATGCCAAATCCATATTCAAAAAGCGCAGACTTACTTTCATTATCATGAGCATAAAGACTTACTCCAAGAATTTGAACATTTTGACTTGCTAATCTTTTTGAAACTTCTTCATACATATCCTGATAGATTCTGTATCGATTTTTTTTGACTGCACCATTTGCATGTAATGGGGAAAAAGTACCAGAAGAATCTTTTGTATCAAAGGCTTTTGACCAGGGAGAAAAGTAACACAAAAAACCTGCCAGTTTTCCTTGATCCAAAGCCGCCACACCCAGTCCATTTTGTGCAAAATAATCCAAATCCCAAATTTTTACATCCTTTGGGAGAGCAGGAACAAAAAATCTTTCTTCATGATAGCTTTCCCAGCCGATTTTTTTTGCTTCTTCTACATGCTCTTTTCCAAATGTCACAAGTTCCACTTTTTTATCTTATACTCCTTTAAAAATTCCGCGTTAGCGGCGAGCCAGGATGGCGAGTATCCAAGTTTATGAAGTGCATAGCACGAAATAAACTTGGTGATAAAAATTACACGGACGTAATTTTTATCACACTCCATTTTGATAATCAAATCTTGTTTTTCAGAATATAGTTTCTTTCTAAATAGAAATCCACCAGCACACTCCAAATTTATCAATAATAGTGGCACAACATTTGCTCCATGGAAGTTCATGAATAGGTTCAATAACCACTCCGCCATCACTCAAAGTCTGAAACGCGTTGAAAACAGCTTCCTCTGTTCCCATTTCAAATACATTGAATGTCATAGTTTCCCATTTGTACTTGTGTACTATATTGATATCACAAGGATTTTTCGCCTCAGCCAATGCTAGAAAACCTTCTCCATTTACGGACAATTCACAATGTTCATACGCCGTATTGTCCTCGTTTTTAAACTCACGCGTGATTTCAGCACCAAATGCTTTGCAATACATTTTTGCAGCTTCAAAACTATTCTTTACATAGACTTGAGTATAATTTTTCATTTTTTCTCCAATTTGTAAATTATAACTAACGACCGTTTCTCATGTCAACAAATTATTTGAGGTTTGAAACAGTAAAAAAGGGACAGACCTCAATTATATAAACCGCACATTTTTTGAGTTTTGGCAGAATCACAAACTTCACATAATGAAGGGGAAAATTATCCTGCCAAAACTCGCAGCACGTGCTAACTAAATGTACGCTGAAGTGCAAGTTTTCAGCGCGAGACAGGGACAATCCTCAATTGTAAACCACACATTTTTTGAGTTTTGGCAGAATCACGAACTTCACATAATGAAAGGGAAAATTATCCTGCCAAAACTCGTAGCACGTGCTAACTAAATGTACGCTGAAGTGCAAGTTTTCAGCACGTGCAGGGACAGACCTCAATTGTAAACAAAATTTTCTCTGAGTTTTTTAGCGAAGCGTTAAGAAAAACTCGCAGCATGTGCAAACTAAATGTACTTTGGTGTGCAAGCATTCAGCACATGCAGGGACAGACCTTGATTTTTTTACAAGGTTCAATTTCGAGTTTTTTAATTTTAAACTGTGGCAAGGATTGTAAGGGCTGGCGTAGCCAGTTCCGAAGCGTAGCGAAGGAATGAAGCGATAGCGTAACCCTGAAAAGCCTGTTTTTTGCGAAGCAAAAAGCCACCCAAAGAAAAAAAAATTTAAAACTCGACATTTGTCCTATTAACATTTACTTTGTTATTCTCTTTATTGGATGTCTAATGACCGTTTTCCATTTTTCTGGTGCAACCTTTCTTGCATCCGACATATAAATTTCATGATGAAGTCGAATGGGATTAAAATCATTTTCATATCCATTTTGTTGCAAATATTCATCCATTAATTTTACAGTTGCAGGTTCATCATCAAAGGAGCCGATATGCATAATTTGAACACAAAGACCTTCTTCAACAGTAAAAAATTCAGCAGATGAACAATCCATTTTTTTCTTTTGGGAAGCTGTTTCCACCGCCCAGTCAAAATCTTTTTTTGTTATAAAATCAGGTAACCGGATAACTGAAATCCAATTGAAAGTAGCTTTATTAGAATAATCCACCCCAAAAACACCTTCCTGCCACCAAAATCCCTCTAAAGGTGGAACTACATATTCAAAAAAGCCTGCAATTTTATAATCTGTTTTATAACTCATCTTCAATGTATACGCAACCGCATATAATACACTAATTGCCCGCTGGTAAGCTCCACCTTCTTCATTGGGATTACCTTCTCCTCTTACAGCAATGTAATTTGCCTTTGGAATGTTTACAATCTCTGGTTTATTCTTAGGCATATAAAATTCTTTATACTCTTTTTTAAAATCAAACGCCATCATTTCCTCCATATAAATTATTCATCTTCTTAATTTCCTGCATTACTTTTTCTTTTATTTCTACTGGTTCCAAAATGCGGATATAAGAACCATAAGAAAGCACATAGCTTATAAACCAATTGATATCTGTCACCTCGACATGGCACAATAGTTTACCATTGTCTGTCACTTGAATATTTCTTAATTCTTCATACGCACGAAAAGCCATCTCCTGACTAATTTCTAATGTTACTAAAACACTTTTTAACTGTTCACAATACTCTCTGGAAACTTTTGACAATACTTTTTCAACATTTTCCGGCTCAAAATGCTCATTTGATACATTTATCTGAGACATTCGCTTTAACTTAAAAAAACGATAATCTTCTCGCAAGCAACAATAAGCATACAAATACCACGATTGATTTTTAAAGCACAGTTTTATAGGTTTTATTCTTCTTTTAACAAAACTTTCCTTACTTCCCGAATATATTATTTCTATATAAGAATGTTCCAATATTGCATTTTTTATTTTTTCAAACAAAACCTTATCTTCTAAAGTGCTTTCCCAGCTGGAAAAATCTATTTCAATCCAATCCTGATATTGACCACCAAAAAAAGAACGAAGTTTTGATATAGATTCGCTATTTTTCGACACAGAAACTTCATTTAATGCATTAAGAGATTCCATTATCTTTTTCTTTTCGTCAATTGTGAGAACAGATTTATCTAAAACATAATCTGGTAATATCGAAATTCCACCATTACGTCCCTGATTTGTGTAAATTGGAATTCCTGCCATCGTCAATTTATCAATATCACGATAAATAGTTCTTTCCGAAACTTCAAAAAATTCGGCTAAAGCTTTTGCTTTCATTTGAGGTTTTTCCAACAACATATAAACAATCTGAAACAGTCTATTTATCATTTATTAATTTAATATGCGCTTTGATTTTTTTGATTGCCCAATCATAGTGACTGCTTGTTACACTAATGAAATAGGAACCAATCGTACTACCACCAACCCATTCATAAACATTTTTTTGAAACAATTCATCATTTGACATAGATTGAATCATGTTTATTATTTCATTGTGGGATTTTTTTAGCTTTTGTAATGCCATATCAAGAGAAACCGTCTGATTTCGTTTCCAGAACACAATATTCATTTCTCCATAGCTTTTCCAGTTATAACCTTCCATTAAGAATAGTTTACGAACACCAGCCTTATTATTCGTCACCCATTCCAGCATTAAATTATGCCATTCATGTAAATGAATCAGAATATCTCTGACATTTTTATCCCTTTTCCAATGAGCTTCCTTCTTCGTAACATCTGATGAAAAATCAAATTCTGTGGATAATTCGATTTCAGTCATAGAATCAATCAGTTTTAAAAGTTTGTCATAATTTAATGTTGCGGCTTCTAACAATTCATTCTTTGTTTTTGGTCTTGCCATGTTTTCATTTCTCCCTGCATATCTATTTGATATTATATCATAACATGTAAAACTTGACATCATTTGTCAGGTTTTATAAAAAAGAAACAATCAAGGTCTGTCCCTGCATGTGCTGAATGCTTGCACACCAGAGTACATTTAGTTTGCACGTGCTGTGAGTTTTTCTTAACGCTTCGCTAAAAAACTCAGGGAATGTTTTGTTTAAAATCAAGGTCTGTCCCTGCATGTGCTGTTTGTTTACACACCAATGAACGTTTTTGTTTGCACATGCTGCGAGTTTTTCTTAACGCTTCGCTGAAAAACTCAGGGAATGTTTTGTTTAAAATCAAGGTCTGTCCCTGCATGTGCTGTTTGTTTACACACCAATGAACGTTTTTGTTTGCACATGCTGTGAGTTTTTCTTAACGCTTCGCTAAAAAACTCAGGGAATGTTTTGTTTAAATTAAGGTCTGTCCCTGCACGTGCCAAAAACTTGCACTCCAACGTACGTTTTACTCTGCACGTGTAATGGTAATTGTGAATAAATTATAAATAGCAGTGCTAACTTCAAGCTGGAGTGTCGATTATGTAATTTCAGTTTTAGAAGGTATGCAAAAAATATGCCGCAAAAATCCTGGAATCTGGAGTCCCTGCCGTAACTTTAAATCAACCATAAACGAAAAATTAACTCTAAAAGATGCAATTAA
>JALFAW010000293.1 GCA_022773305.1 Spirochaetia bacterium | reverse complement strand
AGCTTAAAGACTCAATGCTTCTCTTTGCAAGGAATTTTGAGGTTCCGTTTACAAATAATGCCGCAGAAAGAACAATCAGGAATCTGAAGTCAAAATCCAAGGTCGCAGGAAATTTCCGTTCAGATGATGGCGCACGCTGGTATCTTAAAATCCGTTCTTATATCGACTCAGCAAGAAAACATGGAATAAACGCTTTTGAAGCTGTAAAACTTGCCTTTGCTGGAACTCCTGCATTATGCCTGGGATTTTAGGTGCTGAATAGTTACAAACTTTCAAAATTTTTAGATGTTGAAGTATATCAATTTTTTCTTCCAGAAGATTATGTTTTTCAAGAAGATAAAGGTATTGAAAGCTTTGCAAATGAAATTAATGAATCTATTCGAAAAATTGAATTAAGATATTTGGGAAAATAATCTTATAAACTCTTTAACATCTCAATTCTTTCTTTAATATTTTTAGCAAATTCTTCATCAGAAAATTTTGGATCCCTAGTTTTTTTCCAAATTTCACAGGGAACTTCTCTGCATTCTGAACAATTTTAAAACCATTTTTTGTAACACAACAATTATAAATGGAACATTCTTTTTTATTGCAGTGAAAAACAACACCTTTGTGTTCATTACAGCCATTGCACATTTTTGATTCAAAACAATAGCATTTTGGACAATCAGAACCACAAATTGAAATCTTTGCTTCCTCTTTTATAAACTTCTTATCACTTTCTGGGATTCCATCTTTGTCGAAATGTAGTGTTCAACTTTCATTGTTAAATTGTAAACATAAGGCCTGTCCCTTAAATAATCGTGGAATAAAATATGCCGATTGTATTCTTCATTATCAACAGAGCAAACATAAAGATAATGGTCTATAGTAACAAGGATTTCGTTATGTTCCGTGCCACTTCTTCCAAAAGCTTCACGCCCCGTGATTTCCTTATTACCTTCATGCTCATAGCCGATTTTTGCAAGTTCATTCCTGGCCTTTTCAAAATCATTCCAGTTTTCCAGTCCTACATCAATATCAATTATAGGCTTAGCCTTCATTCCGGGAATTGAAGTACTGCCAACGTGCTGCACTTTACAATGCACTGTAAGCACTTTTGAACCTGCTCTTTTATCTTCAAAAAATCATCTGGCCATTTTTTATCATAATTTACAATAACCATATTTCTAACTATTATTTCCCTTATAGTTTTTAAGCTTTTTATATTCATCGAGCGTCATTGGTTTTTCAAGAAGCTGTTGTTCCGGCTCTTTTGGAAAATGACCTCCTTTTAAGAAAGCTTCCGGCTCCATAAAAAGCCAGGATGGTCCCCAGGTTGCATCAAGAAAATAATCTTCACCATTAATCTGTACAATGTTCCAAGCATGTCCTACTGCAAACATCATATCTTTAGGATTGGAAATTACATCACATTTAATTCCCAGTCTGTAACAGAAATACTGCATAAGATGTGAATAACCAGCGCATACACAAATACCTTTTTCCAGTACAGTTTTCCAGTCCTGTCCAGGCCAGATATATCCGTCCTTCTTAAATTCTTCATTTAGATTTTTTGAATAAAGCTCGTAATCTTCACCAACTCCTTTTTTTGCTTTGTCAATCAATTCAAGATCTTTTTTGTAAGCTGCATAATCATAATTAAGTATTTCCTGTTCAATATCAAACACCATTTTGATTTTTTCAAAATCATTTTCAGCTATACTATTGATATAGGCAACTACTTTTTCTACATATTCCTTCGGATTCGTTTTCTGAAGCTTTACTATATCCTCAGACATGGCAGAGCAGTTTTTTCCAATTTTATCAGAAGTTCTTCTCATTGCTCCATAAAGCTTTGCCATTTCCATATTTTTGGGAATAACGTAAGGATGAGGTTGAAGATATACAATCCAGTCAGACAGTTCTTTAAGGTGAGCGGACATTTCTGCAAGATGCTTTTCGGGATCCTTCCATTCTTTTACATCTTCTTTTAGAGCGTCATTCCAGCACCGAATACTGTTGTTTTCAAGAACATATTTATTATCTCGAAGAATTGTACACCACCAGGTTCTTAATTCAATCCACTGTGAAAAATAATCTGCATAATGTTCAAAGTTTTTAAAAGATTTGAAAAATTCCGGCTCTTCCCACCAGATATAGTTCATGTTTTTTGAATCTTTTAAAATAAAATAAACCCAATTAATCCTGCTTTGCCAGTATTTCATGTAGGCTGAAAGATATTCTTCTGGATTTTTTGCTTTTGAAGCACATTCTGGTATTTTAAAGTACCAGCTACCAATATTATATAGTTCATTTTGATTTCTATTTATTAACTGGCAATAGTTAATCTGAAGTTTCAGGATTTTAGCAACAGTTTTATTATATTCATCGTGAGATTTAATTTTGGTTACAATATCAGGTAATTTTGAAAATTGCCAATTCCAGAGTGCTTTATCGCTGCTGCAAAGAAATGCTCTCCATTCACTTACATCTTCAATAAGTTCTGCAAAATTATTTTCACCAGTCAGTTGTTCAATTGTAGTATTGATATCTTCATCACCTGCTGCCCAGATATTCGGCATTACTCCTTCACCTTCCGGGCAGACAATCCATTGATTTTCATTTACAGGTAAAGGATTAAACTGCAGGTCTCCGACTTTATAATTCCATTTTGCATGAGAAACGTAAGTTTCTTTTCCGCTGGTATTTTCTCCAAGAGTAATCCATTCATAATAACACTTTTTTTGACTTCCATTAATATAATATGAATTTTTAAGATTATTTTTAATTGAAATTTCACAATCTGCACCTGTTGTCTGGTCAATGATAAGGATTACCTTTCCCTTGTAATTTGCCTGACACAAGGATTCTCCAAGTTGATATAACTGGTTTCCCCAGCCGTTTTGATTTAACCGAAGGTCAACAATAATTGCTTCTTTTTTTGAAATCTCTTTTATATATGGCTTAAAATAATCTTTTGTAAAAGCACCCGGGAAAAAATAGGCAATTTTCTTTCCCATAAAAGGTCTGTTATAATAACAGATATCCCCCCAGGGATAGCTTGCTGCTTTTGGTTTTTCCCAGACAAAATTTCCTACACGATAAATTTCTTTTCCTTTACTAGGATAATAAAAAAGCTGGTCTGGCTTATAGCCTTTATTCAGAAGTTCCTGAATAGTTCCATATACATTTTCAAAATGAATTGTTTTGTGACGGGCAAAGTTATATCCATTAAAAGAAAGTGTGTTGTCCAGAGGTTTTCCGTCAATAATCATAAAGGGTTCAAGAACTTTATATAAATCTTCCGGTGTCTCTATGCTGTCCAGCATGTTCAAATTAAAACCGCGATTTATAAGTTCATTATAGCCGGCGTATTCTTTAAGAGCCTTTTTTGCGTCGCCTACAAGCTGGCTTTCTTTTGCAAAAAGATTTGTAAAGAAAAATAAAATTAAGAAAAATTTCAGAACAATTTTTTTGTATTTGAATATAATAGTCGTTTTCAATTTATCCACCTCAATAAGTTTAATATTAGTTGAATAGATTCCGAAACAAGTTCGGAATGACATTATTGTTGAATTTTTATTTAAAATAATCAATCACATAATCAAGAATAACATTTCGGTTTTCATATTCTGTATAAAGCGAATGTACAAGCTCCTTTGTCAATGGAATCTGAACATCCAGAGGCAGTGTACATTCTCGGCTATCATCTGTGTCTATGTAGTGACTGCCGTCCAGCTTGTAAAGCCAGTTTACAGGAAGGATGATTGGACTGCGGTTCCATGCAGTATAGAAGTCTCCTGCAATCCACTTAGCCATTCCAAACTCGCCCTTACCTTCTACCATCTGAATGTACTGGTCGTTTACACAAGAACCAGAGAAGGAAGCTATATCTTCGTTAGCAAGGTCTTCAGAAGAATAGCGGCCGATTGTGTTGAAAGAGAAATAACCTTTTTTACAGTTATCAGCATACCACTGGTAGATTTCTTCGACCTTTGGACCATAGAAGGTTACGCGCTGTTGTAAAATTTCTCAGTATAAAGTTCTGGTTCTGAACAACTTGTAAAAATTGCAACAGACAAACTCATTGCAAATAAACTTGCGATACTTAAAAATTATTTCATAAAAAACTCCTATAATCTATAATTAATTTTAATATTATTTTTTTATTTTGTAGTTAGATTGAATTAATCAAAAATTGATGAATTTTTTCATCTAATTTATATGTTTACAAGCACAGGGCAAACGCATTATAAAAAATATTTTCATAAAAGTTGGCGCGAGGGAGTGAGACACAGGGCAAAAAGACTTTTTTTGGGGCTGCCGCGAGAGCGGCATTATAATAGTTTCTATACC
>JALFAW010000094.1 GCA_022773305.1 Spirochaetia bacterium | reverse complement strand
TTCTTCACCTTCATTAACTGAAATTGTAGTTTTACCAAAACTCAGGAAAAAACGAGATTTACAATTATAGTTTCTATACCCCAAAAAACGTCTAGCGCATTATTGCGCGTTTTTGACCTGTGAATCACGACCGGGAGCCAGATATTACAACTAATCATTTTATAATGCGTTTGCCCTAATGATTTTTTTGATTTAAGGATTATTGATGGACGATTTTTTGATTGCAACTTATGAACAGATGCGAAATAGGAATATTTCTCAAGTAGATTTTGTTTTTGTGAGTGGAGATGGATATGTCGATCATCCAAGTTTTGCTGCAGCACTTTTGGGAAGACTTTTGGAGCAGAATGGTTATTCTGTTGCAATTCTTGCCCAACCAGATTGGGAAAATCCTGATGAATTTAAGATTTTTGGAAAACCTAAACTGGCTTTTTTAGTTTCAGCTGGTGCAATGGACAGTATGGTAAGCAATTATACAGCAAATAATAAACCCCGTTCTAGCGATGCTTATGCTCATGGTGGGGTAAAAGGTCACAGACCTGATAGAGCTACTCAAACGTATGTAGGTGCAATCAGACAGGCTTATAAAGGTGTAAATGTTATAATTGGTGGAATAGAAGCAAGTTTACGAAGAACTTCTCATTATGATTATTGGAGTAATACTGTTAAAAAATCTATTCTTTTAGATAGTAAAGCGGATTTGTTGATTTATGGAATGGGGGAGAATGCACTTTTAGAAATTGCAGCTCAACTTAAGTCTGGAAAAAATGCTAGAGAAATTCGTAATGTGAGAGGTACATGTTGGTATACAGGAAAAAAGGAGGAAATAGAAGAATTTGTCAAAAGTTTTGAAAATCAACCTGAAACAAAGCGACCAGTTTTTCTACCTGCTTATGAAAAGATAAA
Organism: Spirochaetia bacterium; assembly: GCA_022773305.1. Taxonomy (GTDB): domain Bacteria; phylum Spirochaetota; class Spirochaetia; order Treponematales; family Treponemataceae; genus Treponema_D. The sequence continues at coordinate 1,389 of JALFAW010000094.1, read as the reverse complement.
AGCGGACAATCCTCAAAGTAAGGAACTTTTTGCACAAAGTTTTTTAATTCAAGAGCAGAATACAGACGTAATAAATGCTCAAATTTTAATAGAACAAGCAGATTCAAGATTTTTAGTACAAAATCCACCTGCATTTCCACTTTCGACACAACAGATGGATATGATTTATAAAATGCCTTTTACAAGAAAATGGCATCCGATGTACGACAAGCCGGCAGAAAATGGGAAAATTGGTATTCCAGCACTTCAGGAAGTAAAATTTAGTTTAACAAGTTGTCGCGGTTGTTTTGGAGCATGTAGTTTTTGTGCCATTACATTTCATCAAGGACGTCGAATTCAAGTGCGTTCTCATGAAAATATTGTGCAGGAAGCTGTAAAAATGACAGAGGACAAAGATTTTAAAGGATATATTCACGATGTTGGAGGCCCTACTGCAAATTTCCGTCAGGATGCATGCAAAAAACAAAAAGAAATTGGAGCTTGCAAGAATAAAGACTGTCTTGGAACAAATCCATGTCAGAATCTGGAAGTTTCTCATAAAGATTATGTTTCTCTTTTACAAAAACTTAGAAATCTTCCAAAAGTAAAAAAAGTTTTTATTCGATCGGGAATACGTTTCGATTATTTGATGTTAGATAAAGATAAAACTTTTTTCGAGGAACTTTGTAATCATCATATAAGTGGTCAGTTAAAAGTTGCTCCAGAACATGTTGATGACAATGTTCTTAGATTGATGCGAAAATCAACACATAAAGTTTATGAAAAATTTTCAGACGAATATAAAAAAATGAATGAAAAACTGGGAAAAAAACAATTTTTAGTTCCATATTATATTGCAGGACATCCAGGAGCAGATTTAAATTCTGCTTTGCAGACAGCTCTTTATCTAAAAAAAACAGGGTTTGTGCCAGAACAAGTGCAGGATTTTTATCCTACGCCAGGAAGTCTCGCAACGTGTATGTATTGGACACATCTAAATCCTCGTAAAAAAATGCCTGATGGTTCATTTGAGAAAGTTTATGTTGCTACAAAAGCACATGAACGAAAACTTCAACGTGCACTCCTGCAATTCAATCAAAAGGAGAATATTCCATTTGTAAAAGAAGCATTGCGCTTGCTTCACAAAGAAGACAAATTTAATGTTTTGTATAAAAAAAACAAAACAATGTCAAAAAAATCATTGTCAAAATAAAAAAAATTGAACTGAAATTAAAGATAGTTCATCACTTAATAGGTTTAATTTCGAGTTTTTTAATTTTAAACAGTGGCAAGGATTGTAAGGGCTGGCGTAGCCAGTTCCGAAGCGTAGCGAAGGAATGAAGGTAGCACGAAGTGCGTACGGAACCCTGAAAAGCCTGTTTTTTGCGAAGCAAAAAGCCACCCAAAGAA
>JALFAW010000050.1 GCA_022773305.1 Spirochaetia bacterium | reverse complement strand
GTCTTTGTCTGAAAAATGTTTTAGTTTTGAATAAATTTCTTGAAGTTTTATATCATGAGTTTGCGGGAGTTCTGGATTTGAACCTGTAACAAGATATTCTACTGTTGTATTAAGAACTTTTGCAAGTCTAACAGCAACATCAGCTGATGGCATACAATTTTGGCTTCCGACATAGCTATCAATAGTTCTTTTGCTAATGTTTGCTCTTGCAGCAACTTCTTTATCAAGTAAACCTGAAAAATCGATTTCTTCTCGTAATCTCGTTCGAAAATCCATAATTTACAATAACATAATATTGTTATTCAATTACTTGCTAATCACAATATGTTGTGATGATATAAGAGAATACTAAAATAATGTTATTAATATAATACTAAAATCTGTCTTTGTGAGAAAATGTTTATCATGAAAAAATCAATCAAAATAATATCTATTATCTTTTTATTTCAAATCATAACCTTAAATCTTTTCGCAAAACCTTCAAAAATGCCAGACTGGGTTCAAAATTACAGAAAAGTTTATCCAGATTCTGAATATTTATGTCAAAGAGGAAGTGGAAAATCTGCAGAAGAAGCAAAAACAGATGCCACTGGTGCATTAGCTAGATACTTTCAAATGAATGTAAGTGCAAATCTGTCTACAACAATGACAAGTATTTCTAGTGGAACAGAAATTCAAGAAGAAACTTCAATTATTAATGATGTTCAAGTGATGTCCCAAGTTGAATTATTTGGACTTGAATATACAGAACCTTTTTACTTTAAAAAGGAAAAAAAATGGTATTGTGTAGCATTCATAAACAGAGAAAATGCCTGGATTCAATATAAACCTCAAATCGAAATGGCAAAAAACACATTTGAAGGTTTGCTTAAAAAATTAGACAAAGAAAGTGATAGTTTTACAAAATTAAAATCATTAAAAACAGCATGGCAAAAAGGAAAAGATTTAATAGAAAAACTTGAATACGGAAGACTTATTTCTCCAACAAAAGAATCTGAATATTCATCTAGCCGAGATGTATTTTCAGAACTTCCTGTAATTTTTGAAGAAACAAAATCAAAATGTAAAACATATATAAAAGTACAAGGAGATTACAATAGAATTTTTACAACTGGAATTTCTACAGTTTTGTCTGAATGTGGGTTTGACGTTGTAAAAAATTATGATGAATCAACATATATTGTAGAAGTATTAATAGAAGATAATTCAACTGGTGGAGAACCTTTAGCAATTACTCCAACTGTAAATATTAAAATTGTAAGTAAAAATGATAAAACTGTTTTTTCGTATGAAGAATTTTCAAATGAAAAAACAGTTTCATATACTTTGGAAAATGCACAAAAAAAAGCATATCCAAAATTAACAGAGCAAATAAAAGTAGCCTTAAAAAATGAATTTGAGAATGCTTTTAAATTATAAATTTTAATATTCAAGTTTCAAAAAAGGAGAATTTATTATGAAGAAACTTAGTATTGTTATTGCAGTTAGTGCATTAATTTTTGGTTTTGTTGGATGTGGAAGTACACCAAAACAAGAAACTGTGAAGCCTGATCCAGTTTTAAAAGTAGAAGAAGCTAAATCTGATGAAATTGATAAAGTTGTGGTTGTTGATTGGACTGACAGGACATTAGGAGAAATTCAAGCACCTACTTGGCTAAAAAATATGCGAAGAGGTAATTCTGATACATTTAAAGAATTATGGGGAACAGATTCAACAAGAGTTGTAAAAGTGAGTCAAGCTACTGGAAATACAGAAGCTGAAGCTCAAGCATTAAGTAGAGCAGGTTTTGCATATACACAAGCTGCAGAATTAAGTCAAAAAGTAATTGGACGTGTAGGTCAAGGCTTAAATGATGCAGGTCAATTAGAAGCTTTATTTGTTGCTGCAAGTGAAACAAAAGCAGATATGACAGGTTTGCGTGAAGAAACAGGATTTTTCCAAAAAGTAAGAACTACAAATGCAGAAACTGGTGAAAAAACAGAAAAATTTATTTATTACACAGTTTATTCTATGGATAAAGGAACTTGGGATAATCTTTGTAAAAAATATCTTATGGATGTAATGGGTGATGCAGACTTAACAACAGAAACAAAGAAAAAAGTTGATGCATTATTCAAAGAAATGACAGAAGATGCAGACAAAAAAGAAGCACAAAAACAAGCAGAAGAAGAAGCATTGTATAAAGCTCAAATGGCTAGATTAGAAGCAGAAAGAGCAAAAGCAAATGCAGAAGCGGCTGCAAGTAATGCAGAAACAGCAAAAGCAGGTCTTAAAGCCAAAGAAATGGATGCAGAAGAAGCAAAATTAAAAGCTGCTGCAGACGAAGCAAACGAATTAGCAAGTTATTTGATGTAATTAAATGGGCAGTCTAAACAGATGATAAGGAAAATCTATTAGGCTGCCCTTTTCTTAAAAAACGAGGGTAAAGTTATGATTATAAAAGAAATTCAGAAAGTTTATAACTATTTAGAAAACAAAAATATTACACAAGAAGAATTATCAAAACGAATTCAAACTGCAGCAGTAAAAGAATGGGAACTAATTTCTGGATTAAATTTTCCAATAAATACCGTATCTCAATTTAGACAAATAAAACTTTATTGCATGATTATGCATATTTTTGATGGAATTATTCCAACAGAATATAATGTTGCAGATATTTTTCATATTACAAAACAAAGTGCTATTTCGTTATTAAACAGTACAATATCAACTTATTCAGAAGAATTAAGAAAACAATTAATAATTACAATCAATAATTGTTTTAAGAATGCAATAAAGGAAAATGATGCACTATATATAAAAATTGATTCTTCATATTTAATAAATCAAATTAATAATGAAATTAAACTTTATAAAACAGATATAGAGCCTATTAAAAAATTAAATTCTGTTACATCATATTACAAACTGTCGAATGAGATAATTGAATTTTTTAAAGAAGAAGGAAAAAAAATAAATGACTGATATGATAGATCCCATATCAATACTTCTTGGAGTTGTAACTTTCTTTTATATTGTTAGATTGAATGACTTAAATTATCTTTTGCAATTTGATTACAATTCTGTAATGGGAAATAAAAAAGAAAAAAAATCAATTAAGAATAAAATATTGAGGTTTATTTTTATTTGGATTTTTACTGTTATTTTACCAATCGGAATTTCTTTACCAAGTTTAATAAAGAATATATTAAATAACATAAATGAATTAAAAAAAGTTTTAGAAGATTTAACTATAGCAATTTATGCTTCTGAAATGTTAATCATTGTAATAGTTTTTATTTCATGTATTTGTAATTGTTTTCTTTTGGTAAAAGATTTGATTAAAAAATTAAAATAATGGAGTAATTTATATTATGCTAAGCCCTTTGTCCAGACAAAAAATCTGAAAATTAACGAATTTAAGCAGCGATGGAATCTGTAATTGGAGCATAAGCACCAATCAATCCATTCTTGTATGCCTCGTCAGGAGTTATATAATCCAGCTCCTGATGA
>JALFAW010000033.1 GCA_022773305.1 Spirochaetia bacterium | reverse complement strand
CACTTTGCCAGATTTTTCAAGAGCCTCACCAATATTCCAAACCTTATCAACATTCACTTTTCCGCCAGAACCAGTACCACTTTTAAAATAATTTGCCTGAATTCTTCCAAAAATTGAAACCTTCTGATTTTTTTTCAAAGGTAAAACACCATTATTTTCAAGCAAGACACAACCTTCAGCAACACAAAGTCTTGCAGTTTTTTCATATTCATTCCAATCCAAAGTTTTCATATATACTCCAATTTATGATTTATTTTTTTTATTATTTCAGCAAAATTCAAACTCCCAGTCACCTTTTTCGGTTCACTCACGTTCAGTCCTGACGGACTCGCCTACGGCGCCCGAAAAAGCTTCGGTGCGCTGTGCAGTTTAAAATCTTGCAGTTTCATACCTCACTGGCGAATTTTTTATCTTTTTAAATATACCATCAAAAGCATAATGTCGCTGTTCCGAATTCCAGAAATTCTGTTTGCCTGTCCCAAAGTTACAGGACGCACCGGCTCAAGTTTAAACCTTGATTCCGCAGAAAGAGAAGGAATTGAACCATAATCAAAATCCGCTGGAATACGCGTGTTTTCCATCTTATGCAATTTTTCCACGCGTTTATCCTGTTTTTCAATGTAATACTTGTATTTTGCTTCAATTTTTGCTTCTTCCCATTCCTTTTCAGGATATCCAGGATTTTTCATATCAGGATTTTTTAAAATTTGAGCTTCAATTTCTTCTAGTTTGGCATATTTTTCATTTACAGCATCAAGTTGAGCCTGAGTTTTTAACCCGCATTTAAATGCATATTTTGCAAGACGTTTGTCAGCAGTATCATGACGAAGTTTCAATCTATATTCAGCACGTGCTGTAAACATTCTGTACGGTTCTTTTGTTCCCAGAGTAACCAAATCATCTATCAGAACGCCAATATATGCTTCGTCACGTCCCAAAACAATTGGTTCATAATCAGGAATTTTTTCAAAACTTTCAAACCCGGCTTCTTTTTGTACTTTGCAAACATATTCATTCAAGGCTTTAGTTTCTTTTTCACTTATCTGCGCAAATTGTTTTTTTTCTTCCGCTGTCATTTCATTTTTAGGACAAAAAGCCTGTTTTTCCATGCTTGCAGGCACACCGTTTATATCGCAAGAAAGATTTTTCAAAGGTCCACAAAGTTTTTGATGAGCTTTTGCATAAAGTCCGGCATTCATACCAGCAATAAGTCCCTGTCCTGCCGCTTCTTCATAACCAGAAGTTCCGTTAATCTGCCCGGCATTAAAAAGTCCAGCAACACGTTTTGTTTCAAGAGAAGGAAAAAGTTGAGTTGGTTCCACAAAATCATATTCAACAGCATAGCCAGGTCTACTTTGAACAGCATTTTCAAAACCAGTCATTGTATGCATAAACGCATCTTGAACACATTCTGGCAAACTGGAAGATAATCCATTTAAATAAATCTCTTCTGTTTCAAGTCCTTCTGGTTCTACAAAAATCTGATGTCTGTCACGTTCAGAAAATCTCATCACTTTATCTTCAATCGAAGGACAATATCTTGGTCCTATTCCATGAATTTTTCCACTGTACAAAGGTGAACGTCCAATATTTTCCCTTATAATTTTATGGGTTTCTTCATTAGTATATACAACATGACACGGAACCATCGGTCGTTTTACTTCTTTTGTATCAAAACTAAATGGTATAATCTGTTCATCTCCAGCCTGTTCTTCAAGTTTGGAAAAATCAATTGTTTTTCTCAAAATTCTAGGTGGAGTTCCAGTTTTCAATCTTCCAGTAGTAAATCCAAGTCTGTGAAGGCTTTCTGTAAGTCCATAAGCTGCACTTTCACCAATACGTCCACAAGGTGCATCATACTCACCAATAAAAATCCTGCCACCCAAAAAAGTTCCTGTTGTCAAAACTACAGAACGCACTGGAATTATTCTGCCTCGTTCAGTAACAATTCCCGTCACTTTTTGACGCATGCCGCTTCTTGCAGCCTCAGTTTCTCCCTGATGACGACTTTCTCCAGGAATTGAACCTTTTTCTGCAATGCTATCAAAATTTGGTGGAAGGGGAGTTTGCGAAGCAGTTGTTAAAACATCAATAACCGTATCCATTAATGTAAAAAGATTTTTTTCCCTTTCGCAAATTTTACGGGCAAGCATCGAATATGTTATTTTATCAGCCTGAGAACGTGGAGCTTGAACTGCAGGGCCACGACTTTTATTTAAAAGTCTGAATTGAATCATAGAATTGTCTATGATTTTTGCCATTTCTCCACCTAAAGCATCGATTTCACGAACAATATTTCCTTTTGCAATTCCTCCAATTGAAGGATTACAACTCATTCTTCCAATAGCATCGGGAGTTTGAGTAATCAATACAGTTTTTAATCCCATTCTGGCACAAGCAAGAGCACTTTCTATTCCTGCATGGCCGGCACCAACTACTGCAACATCATAAAAATCATAAAAACCCATATTTCATTCCAAAATAAAAAAAGCTGCCCTTGAGGGTGTCATTTTTGACAAAACCCATGGACAGCCCTTTTTGCATTAATTTAGCATTGTTAAGTAATACTTATCTTGCATATTCAACAATTCGTGTTTCGCGAATCATCGTTAATCTGATTCTTCCAGGATAACGTAAATCTGTTTCAATCTGTTTTGCAATATTTCTTGCCAAATCTTTTACATCGCTATCTGGAATTTTTTCATTATTCACAAGCACGCGCAACTCACGTCCCGCCTGAATAGCATACGCTTTTTCAACACCAGTAAATCCTTCAGCAATTGCTTCCAGATTTTCAAGACGTTTTACGTAGTTATCAATTGTTTCACGTCTTGCACCAGGTCGTGCTGCTGAAATTGCATCAGCAATTTGAACGATAATTGCTTCAATACTTGTTGCTTCAACATCATTGTGATGAGCTGCGATTGCATTAATCACCAAAGCATTTTCGCCCATCTTTCTGGCAAGTTCTGCACCAACTTCAGCGTGGTTCTGGTCGCTGTCATTTTCAGCACCTTTTCCAATATCATGAAGAATGGCCGCACGTTTTGCCAGTTCTCTGTCCGCACCAATTTCAGAAGCAATCATTACAGCAATTCTTGCAACTTCTTTTGAATGGTTTAAAACATTCTGACCGTAACTTGTTCTAAAATAAAGGCGACCTAAAGCACGCACTCCATCTGTATTCATATTGTGAATACCCAAATCAAACAAAGCCCGTTCACCCTCTTCATAAATCTTGTTTTGAATTTCGTGAGTAACCTTCTGAACAATTTCTTCGATGCGAGCTGGATGAATGCGTCCATCAGAAATTAATCGTTCCAAAGATTCTTTTGCAATTTCTTTTCTAACTGGATCAAAACATGAAATTACAACTGCTTCCGGCGTATCATCGATAATGATATCAACTCCAGTAAGCGTTTCTAAAGTTCTGATATTTCGTCCTTCACGACCAATAATGCGCCCTTTCATTTCGTCACTTGGAAGTGAAACTGTAGTTACAGTAATATCACTTGTGGTTTCAGGTGCAATTCTTTGAATCGTTGTGATAAGAATATCACGTGCTTTTTTTTCAGCCGAAAGCTGTGCATCCTGCTCAATCTTATTGATTAAAGCCTGAGCATCATGGCGAGCATCATTTTCCAAATTCTTGATAATGAGCTCTTTTGCTTCCTGTGCTGACAAACCAGAAATTTTTTCCAGTTCTGCACGATAAAGTTCTTCCTGCTTAGAAAGTTCTTCTTCTTTTTTTCCAATAGCAACCTGCTTTTCGGCAAGTTCCTTCTCTGCTTTTTCAAACTCAGCTGCACGTTGTTCAAGAAGTTCTTCTTTTTTATTTACCCTTGCTTCAAATCGTTGTACTTCAGCTCGGCGTTCACGGTTCTCCCGCTCCTGCTGGTTTCTTTCCCGAATGATCTCATCTTTTGCATTTAACAAAATTTCTTTTTTCTGTGCTTCAGCATCCAATATTGCTTCACGTTTAACACGTTCTGCTTTCTGTTCAGAAGCAGTTAATTGAAATCTGGCATAAATCCAGCGAATAATCCATCCAAGAACAATTCCAACAACAGGGAGAACTATGTACATTACAATAGTAGACATAGTCATCTCCTCATTAAATTTTTAGAATAGTTCAATCTAAATAATAACGAAAGAGAAGTTAGATGTCAAACCTCAAATGAGTAAAAATCAGCTTTTTTTTGAATTTATTTTCAGAAAATACGTACAGACACATGAGAAAATTCTACATAGAAAAATCTTTCCCAAGGTAAATCTCTCGAGCAACATCGCTTGAAAGAATTTCTTGTTTTGTTCCTTGAGTCATAATAGTTCCCTGGTTTACGATAATCGCCCTGTCAGTGATTTCAAGTGTATCGCGAACGTTATGGTCTGTAATCAAAATGCCGATTCCACGCTTTGCAAGTAAACGAATCATACTTTTGATATCAGCAACGGCAATCGGGTCTATTCCAGCAAAAGGTTCATCCAGCAGAAGAAATTTCGGTTCCATTGCAAGTGAACGAGCAATTTCAGTTCTGCGCCGCTCTCCACCAGAAAGAGTATAAGCTTTTTGCTTTCTAATTCGTTCTATTGCAAATTCATCGATTAAAGATTCAAGACGTTCTTTTTTTTCCTGTTTTGTCAAATCTTTTCGAGTTTCCAAAATAGACCAAATATTCTCTTCTACTGTAAACTTTCTAAAAACTGAAGGTTCCTGAGGCAGGTATGAAATTCCAAGTCGTGCCCGTTTATACATAGGAAGATTTGTGATGCATTTATCATCAAGAAAAACATCTCCTGCTGTAGGCTTATAAAATCCCACAACCATATAAAATGTTGTTGTTTTTCCAGCACCGTTTGGTCCCAAAAGTCCAAGTACTTCTCCAATCTGCATGGAAAACTCAACACCACGTACAACTTTTTTGTGTCCAAACTGCTTGAACAGACTTGAAACACGTAAAGTATGATTTTCCTTTATGTTCTGAGGATTATTCTCTGACGGATTGATTTCAGTTTTATTCAAATCTTCAATATTTTTAGGATTTTCATCTGGTTGTGAATTTAATGTATCTATTTCAATCTGTGAACTCATTGAGTTTCCCCTTTTACTGCTTCTTTACTTTTGTCGTCTTTTGTTTCTGGATTTTCTACAGACTGCTGATTTTCTTCTATATTTTGTTGATTTTGTTGTAAATTATTTTCTTGTTCAGTATTCTGCGTTTCTTTTGAATCTTTGACTGTACCTTTGACATTTCCGCCTAGTTTTATATCCTGAGTATTCATATCAAAATTGATAACCTGAGCTCTGAAAATATCATCCTTTTTTTTAACCTGTGCATTTCCTGAAAGTTCAAGAATTTGTGTTTTTTTGTAATAAACTGCATAAGAACCTGAGCAGACATTATCTTTTTGAAGAAGATTTACTTTCATCTGCAAAATTGCAATATCTTCTTCCTGATTGTAAGTAATTATTTCAGCTTTTGCATTCACATCATTATCTTTATCGTCCAGATTTACATTGCCATTTAACTGTGCAACTTTTGTAACACGATTATAATCCAGACTGTCGCATGTAAATTCCATATTTGCTTCTAGATTTTTTCCAACCACTTTTCCCTGCGCTTTTATATTTTTGTAATCTTCGCCTGAAAGCTCAATAGAATCTGCTTGAATTTCCATAGAATCTGTTTTGATGTAGGCATTTCCAGAAAGATATGTAGTTGTATTTGTATTCCCTGCCTGTCCTGTCATGCTGTTTGCAGAAAAAATTATTTTTTCAGCATAAACTTTAGAGAGAAGACTGATTATTATCAGAAAAAGATATTTTTTTTTGTTCATGTACTTTACTTTTCAGACTCGCTGCTTGATTCAGTTTCAATTTCACCAGTTACTGTTCCCTTAAAAGAAAAAGTTTTTCCGATTCCACTTGCACTGAATCCAGTTCCGCGGATTACGGCATCATCTTTTTCAATTCTGACCATATCTCCACGTCCACTTGTTAATTGCTCAGTCTTTGCATTCCATTTTAACACATTTGCAAAAAAGTTTGTACTTTCTGAGTAATTAAAAAGTTGAATTTCATCATAAAGTTTGTAAATTTCTGAATCTGAATCAGCAAAAAGAAGACCGCACGAACCTTGAGTAGAAATTTCTCCATCTTCATAGGCATTGAAACTAACTTTTTTTGCATAAGTTTGATTTGAGTTTTTGTATTGTTCAAGAAGAACAGCGTTCATCTGGAAAGTTACATCATTATCCTCATAGCGTGTCATTGTCGTATTTTCAAACACAAACTCTGGGACACGAGAATCAACTTGAACTGTATCCTCATATTTTAGAGAACATGCTGTAAATAAAACTGTGTAAAAACCGAACACAAACAAAAACTTTTTTTTCATCACAAATGAACTTTCCGCCCGTCTTGGACAAATTGCAAACTTTTAGAAGTTGAGTTTTTCTTCAAGTTTACAATTCTACTGACTATTAAAAATCCTGCTTAATTTTGTCAGCATCTTTTCCTTTGTCTTTTTCGCGAATTTCTACACGACGAATTTTTCCAGAAATTGTTTTTGGTAATTCTTTTACAAATTCATAGATGCGTGGACATTTATACATCGCTGTATTTTCTTTTGCAAAATTTGACATAATCAATTCCATTTCTTTTGGATCTTTATCTGCATAATCCTGAGAAAGAACGATAGTTGCTTTTACTGCCATTCCACGTTTTGCGTCTTCAACTCCAGTAACAGCACATTCCAAAACTGCAGGATGTTTTTGCAAAACTGATTCAACTTCAAATGGACTGATTCTATATCCTGATGATTTAATAATATCATCTTTTCGTCCGACAAACCAGACATATCCGTCTTTGTCTTGATAAACATTATCGCCAGTATGATAAACACCACCATCAAAAGCAGCAGCTGTGAGTGAAACATCTTTATGATATCCCATCAAAAGTCCATAAGGACGTCCGTCTTCTACATGAATACAAAGTTCTCCAATTTCCCCTGCTGGAACTGGTTTTCCATTTGGATTGAGAACTTCAACTTTGTATAAAGGATTTGGAAGTCCCATTGAGCCTGGATGAATTGGAGAATAATCAAGGAAGTTCCCGCATATAATAGTAGATTCTGTCTGGCCATAACCTTCATAAATTTTCTTACCAGTTTTTTCAAGCCATTTATCAAAAACTTCACCATTCAAAGCTTCACCGGCTGTACTGAAACGAACACATTTACTTAAATCATATTTTGAAAGGTCCTGGCGAACAAGGAAACGATAAACAGTTGGAGGAGCACAGAAAGTTGTAAGTCCAAACTTTGCAATCATCTGGAGCATTTTATCAGGCTTGAGCATATTCATATCATAAACAAACTGTGCAGTTCCACAAATCCATTGACCGTAAAGTTTTCCCCAGGTTGCTTTTGCCCAACCAGTTTCTGCGATAGAAAGATGAAGTCCGTCATCAACAACACCATGCCAATATTTAGCTGTCATAATATGACCGATTGGATAAACAAAATCTTGCAAAACCATTTTTGGATAACCAGAAGTTCCAGAAGTAAAATAAAGAAGCATCGGGTCATTGTTGTGAGTTGCAGCTTCTCCAACTGGACGTGGAAATTCTGGGTCAAGTTTTGAATATTCATCATGGAAAGAAATCCATCCTTCTCTTTGAGGACCTACTGTAACAAGATATTTTACAGTTGGTGATTTTGGCATTGCTTTTTCAATTTCTTCAAGAATATGTGGATTATCGTAGGAAATAATCATTTTTACATCAGCGGCATTTGTGCGGTATTCGATATCTGCCTGTAAAAGTTGATCAGTTGCAGGAATTACGATAGCTCCAATGCGATGCAATGCCGGCATTAAAATCCACCATTCATAACGACGTCTTAAAACAAGCATTACTGTATCACCTTTTTTGATGCCTTTCTGCACAAGCCAATAAGCTGCTCGTTTTGATTCACGAGAAATATCTGTAAAAGTGAATTCCAAAGCTTCTTCGCTGTTATCATCTATCCAAACAAGTGCTCTTTTGTTTGGGACATCTTTTGCATAGCGGTCTATAATGTCATAAGCAAAATTGAAATTTTCAGGTGCTTTTAATTTGCAATTTTTGGAAAAATCTTCATAATCTTTAAACTCTCTATCTTCAACTAAAAATTCATGTGAAAGTTCCATAATTTACCTCAATTATCGTTTATCATATTCGTTTTATCATTCTAACATCTTTAATTATGACATTTTTTACTTTTTTGTCAATATATTCTAATATCATTAGTATTGGCTACAAATTTTAAAGAATTTTCTTGACATTTTTAAATACTTGAATTTTTCTGTAAAATTTTATATTGTAATTTAATATTTTTATTATCGACGACTTATACACCATTTGTAATGGTTAGGAGATTTTAAATGTCATTAAAAAAATCTTTTTCAAAAGATAAGAAAAAGTGTACTGTAACTTTTACAGTATCTGCGGAAGCTGCCAGAGGGGCACATAAAATCAATATTGCAGGTGATTTTAATAGTTGGAGCAGTACCGCAACTCCTTTGGAACCAAAAAAAGATGGTTCATTTTCAGTAAAAATTGAATTAGATGCTGATAAAGAATATCAATTCCGTTACTTACTTGATGATTGTAAATGGGAAAATGACTGGGCTGCAGACAAATATATCCCTGCACCTTACAGCAACGTAGATAATTCTGTAGTTGTAACAAGCAAAATCTAATTTACAGTTATAGATTGAAGTTAAAAAAAAATGATTTTGACCTGCAAAATCAGTTTTTTTTATTTTATGGTTTAATACAAAATTTTAAAGCCTGGACTTGGCATATTTTAAATTTTTACACACATTTTATTCTGTAAATAAATAAGGAATTCGTGTAGCCTCAAAAATAAGGTAATGATCATAATGATAACCATTGTTTTCGGCATTACAGTGTCCATGAGTTACAGCAAAAATATTATCTTCCCCTGTATAAAAACTTTCATCTCTTTCATCTACGTATACAAAAACACGCATACCAACTGCATAGTTACCAGTATTTGAAATGTCAAAATGTCTTTCCCAATTGTCAGAGGCTCGGCAAATTGTACCTACGTAATCTCCATATGTAATAATATTTCCAGCATCATCTACACCTTTTGAAGGCATTCTATTGATTACTTCTTCTAAAGATAACTTTCTGTCTTCCCAATAGCCAAGACCATCATTACCTCTAGTTTCTCTTATCATATTATCCAAAAGAATCCAGCCTAAATTATCTTTAATATGTTCAGCTCCGAAAACTGAATCTAAATTATCAGTGGTAACTGAACCATTTGAATCATATACTCTGGTCCATGAAAGAATTCTACAGTCGGAATTATTTTTAGATTTCCATGCTGTATTTGGAGATATTGATATACTAAATGAAAAATTTTCACTAACCGCACCTACCATAGAAGTTATTTCACATTCAGACATTTTAATTTTAGAAATTCTTTCTCTACCGTTTACATTAACTATGGCAGGAAGTTCTGAATCTGGGCTACAAGATATGTTTCCGTTCTGTAAAATGTCAAACGAAGTATCTAAATCAAGACAAGGATTTACAATTCGTATTGTATGTGCAACTTCTGATGTATTATCTCCCTGCCAAAGAATAGTAACAGATGCTTCTGCTGTTTGGCTTTTAATCTTCGGAACAAGATAGAATATAACAAACTTTACATTTGCAAATGATAAAGCAGCTTTCTGATTATCTTCGGCTATTAAATCTTCACCAGAAAAAGCTTCGCATTTAAATTCATATAAACCTTCATAGTCAAGTATCATAGTTTTTGATGTATAAGAATCTTCTTTAGAAATTGACAATGTTGCAACCGCATTTTGTTCTGTTCTTGCAGCATCAGGTTCTAACTGGTCCGCATACCAAACTGTAATTTTATACTTATCCACATCATTCTTGGAGTAATAAGTAACAGCACGATCAAATTTAGAATTATCTAAAAATGGATTACTAAATGTTACTCCGGCTTTATCTGCAGGAATTACAATTTCGGAAACAGCATCTGTATTTCCTTTACAAGCCGTTAATCCAATAACGACAGCCAGCGCAAAAAGCGACATTAGGATTTTTTTCATTAGTACCACCTTATTAATAAATATAATGATATTATATCACTAGATTTATTATTATACAACTATATTTATTTGTACTTATACAATATTTCTTACAAAATTATGGAATGACTTTAGAAGAACAGGAACAATTTGTTTGTAATCAATTAAAGATAGAAAGAGAAAAGAAAAATCTTTCGCAGTTAGAACTTTCTTTTGAATCTGGTGTTTCACAAAATATGATAACTTATATAGAGAATTGCAAAAGGACTCCTACATTAAGTACAATTTTAAAATTATGTAATGCGTTAAAAATAAATCCTTCTGTTCTGTTTCCGCAAGGTGAGATTGAAAAAGACTCCGCAAAACGTATAGTTATTGAATTAATTGAGAGATTTATGTAAAAAACTTGGGGCATATATTCTGTTTTTAGTAGTCAGTTTTTTTTGTTCTAATCGATAACTAGTACAAAATCCACTTTAAAAATTACTCTGTTGTACCAGTCTTTTTGAAAAGTCCACTCATCTTCTTAAATGTTTTTTCCAAAAATAAAAAGGGGACAGACCTTGATTTTAAACGAAACATTCCCTGAGTTTTTTAGCGAAGCGTTAAGAAAAACTCGCAGCACGTGCAAACTAAAACGTGCATTGGAGTGCAAATTTTCAGCACGTGCAGGGACAGACCTTGCATTTTAGTTCCATTTGTATTTTTGATTTTTTTTCTATATAATACTATGGTTATGAGTGAAAGATGTTACAAATGTTACAAACCTGTTTCGGCCTGTTTATGTAAGTTTATTCAGGAGATTGACTGTGGAATTAAATTTGTTTTTTTGATGCACACGAAAGAAGCAAAAAGGCAGCGCACAGGTACTGGAAATCTTGCTCATATCAGTTTGAAAAATTCTGAAATTATTGTTGGTCTTGAATTTTCAAAAAATGCTCGTTTTCAGGAACTTTTGCACTCAGACAAGTATTTTCCTGTTCTGATGTATCCTGGCGAAGATGCATGGACGGCTCAAAAAGAAGGTTTTAAGGAAGTTTTAGGTAATAAAACATTGCTTGTAATTATTCTTGATGCAACATGGTTTTGTGCAAAAAAAATGATTGAACATAATCCTTTTTTGCTTGAGCTTCCAAGAGTTTCTTTTGCAGGGGATTATCGTTCGATTTTTACTTTTAAGCATGAACCAAAACCTGAATATATTTCCACAATCGAAAGTTGTTATTATTTTATAAAAGAAATGCAGTCTGCAAATCTGATTGATGAAAAAGTTAATCCTTCTTCAATGATGACTGCTTTCAAAGAAATGATTAAATTTCAACTTCAAGCTGAAAATGAGAGAATTCTGGGAATCAGGCCAAATTCTCACAGTTACGATGCAAAATATAATAAACTCAAAGAGATTCCGGATTATCTAGAATAAAAATAGACCATCTTAAGATGAGAAAAGCTGGGTGGAAAAAAACTTAATTATACGGTTTAATTCCCTGCGGAACGAAATCACCAGCGAGAGCTGAAATCATTGCTATGAGAGAATAATCACATCGCCAGCTGTATCCGAGCAAGATTGTATCTGCCCACATCAATTTTTCTGATAAAACTGGCGACATATTGTTCAAAATTATTACTTTTTTCGGACTGTTTTTAAAATATTCTGCAACTTTTACATGATTTTCACTTGAAACGCAAATTATCACAGTGTCATAACCGCTTTCAACTTTTCCAAGATTATCCAAAATCCATTGTGTTTCATTCGGGCCAATTTCATAAGCACTGTATCTGAACTCTCCTGCACCATCGTAATGTTTTTTTGCAGAACTAAAGAAACTGTTCATAAACCCAATTAACAGAACTCTACCCGCTTTCTCTTTTGTCAAAGGAAAATCCTCACCCTGTTTTTCGATTGTAACTGAACGACACGCCTGTTCCAAAAAGAATTTCTGTCCTTCTTTGCTCGGAATACTTTTTTCGAAATTATTCTGTTCAGGATACAAAGGCGCTGCATTTCCTGACTTAAAATAATCAAGTTTTGCTTTTATAACACGATAAGCTGCATCTTTAACTCTAGCGTGAAATTCTTTATCTGTTGACATGGTATCAAGATTTTTTGTCCACAACGCTTCATTCAATTTAGCAGTTGTAGATGAAAGAATAATATCATTTCCAGCTTCCAATGCCATCTTGAACGCTTCTGAAAGTGAACCTGCATAAACTGTAGCGCCAACCATCATCATATCATCTGTAATAATTAATCCATCAAAACCAAGCTGGTCTCTAAGCAAATCTGTGAGAAAATATTTTGATAAAGATGCAGGTGCTCCTGTTGTATCAATCTGGGGAAAACTCAAATGACCAGACATCACGGCAGGCACGTTTTCTTTTATAAGATAATAATAAGGCACAAGTTCACGATTTTTAAAAGTCTCAAAATCTATATCGATAACTGGAAGTCGACCGTGAGAATCGATATTCGTATCTCCATGACCTGGAAAATGTTTTACTGTCGGTAGAACGCCCGCAGAAATTGAGCCAGCCGCAAAAGATGCACCTAGTATTCCTGCTTTCTGAGGATTATCACCAAAAGACCTTGTTCCAATAATCGTTGAATCGTGATCGGTAAACAAATCTACAGTAGGGGCAAAATTCATGTTGATTCCAAGCGCTTTTATCTCTTCGCTGATGTAATATGCGGTATACCAGGAATCTGAAGGATAGCCTGCCGCACCAATTGCCATATTTCCAGGCGTAATAGAAGTATCTCCTTTTACATGGCGAATCCAGCCGCCTTCCTGGTCCGTTGCCACAAAAAGCGGAATTTTAAACCGCCCAGAGACAGATTTTTTTTGTAACGCAGATATAGATTTTGCAACAAGGTTTGTGTCATCGGTATTCCAACCAAAAACTTTTACACTGCCAAGCCCTCGTTCCACCCACTGAAAAAGCAGTTCAGGAGGTTCTGCACCAGCCCAGCCAAACATAAAAGTTTGCGACAAAAGTTCAGAATTCGTCATTTCATCTGTAATCTGGCGGGCAAGTTTTTCATTTGGCAAATCTGACCAAAAATCAACAGCAAATATTTTAATACAATATGCCGCCGCAAGAAAAATCACTGTTATACTTTTTTTAATTTTCATTTATTATCCATCCAGTTAGAAAATCGTTTTCTTTACAAATTTTTTATGCAAATCAAACTTTAGAAAAAAAAGTTTCATCAAACGAGTTTCTATAGCAATTTTTACAAATCAAGTTTCATCAAAATTCCATCCGAAAATGAATTTTCACCATTATCAAAAAAGTTTTTAAAAGTTTTGATTTTCTCAAATCCGCTTTTTTCATAAATCGTAAGTGCTTTTGTCCACAATTCGTTTACAAGCAATAAGAATCCCTTGATTATAGCATTATTCTGCTCAAAATTCATGTTTTTAAAATATTCCATTGCAAGATTCCAGCATTTTTTTCCAGTTCCGCCACCTCTTTTTGATGGAAACACAGCAAAAGAACTGATATAAACATAACATTCATTTTTTCGACTGATTTCTAAAGAATCATCGGGCAATTGTTTTTGAGGAAGATGTCCAAGTTTCAGTTCATTTTGATTTTGCGGAATTCCATATAAAATTTCAGCACACAAATACCCTGTAACATTTCCATTATTTTCATTATTTTCATTATTTCTATTACTTTCAAAGGGGCTGATTTCAGGCTGACCATCTTCATCTGCCTCATAAAAAATCAAAAACATTTTTGGACACAATTTCATGCGTTCCAGAAAAACATTTTGACTTTCCTGAATCTGAGGAGCAAACGACGATTTTTCTATCAGCATTATCTGAGGCAAATCACTTTCACAGGCAGTTCGAATTTTCAGCATCTTTTTCCTCTAAAACTAAACTGGTCAATCACAAAATCATTTTCCAATCAAAAAGATTGCAGGAACTTTTTCGATATCCGGCATTTTCTGCTTTTTCCATTTTTCAATAGTCAAAGTTTTTATAAACTCATTTTCGCAAGTAATTCCGGCTGCGACACAAAGTTTTGTGTTCGGACGCAAATTATTTATGATTGTTTCAAACATTTTTGCGTTTCTATACGGAGTTTCAATAAATAGCTGAGTCTGATTTTCATTCCAGACTTTATTTTCAAGTTTTTTAAGGGCTTTTATTCTATTTGGAACTTCCACAGGCAAATAACCATTGAAAGCAAAACTCTGTCCGTTAAAACCACTTGCCATCACCGAAAGGATAATAGAAGAAGGTCCCACAAGAGGCACAATTTTAAATCCCTTTTGTTGGGCAATTGCAACAACATCAGCTCCTGGGTCTGCAATGGCAGGACAACCAGCTTCAGAAATAATTCCAACAGATTTTCCATTTTTCAGAGGTTCTAGGTATTCACCAATCACATTTCTATCGGTGTGACGGTTCAGCTCATAAAAAGTCAACTCATCAATATCGATTGATTTTTCCACTTTTTTCAAAAATCGCCTTGCCGAACGAATATTTTCAACAATAAAATGTTTGATTTCTACTATTATATCGTGATTATAAGCAGGCAAAACTTGAGAAATTTCAGTTTCACCAAGCGTCACAGGAATCAAATAAAGTGCCGGTTGATTTTCATTTATCATATCAACTCCTCCGAAGCTTTTTCCCATTCCAAAGTAACAATTTCTATCTGTGATACAATCTCTTCAATTTCTTTTTGAACAGCTTTCGCCTTTTCGCCATTGCTGTAAATTTGAGGATCTGAAAGTTTTGTTTCAAGCTCATTTTTCTTATTTTCCAGATTCTCTATCTCTTCTTCGAGTCTGGAAACTTTTTTTTCTATTTTCCGTCGCTCAGATTCACGCTTTTTTTGCTCTTCCCAGGAAAGTTTTGACTCAGACTTACTTTCCACTTTTTGCGCAAGATTTCCGCCATTTTTTTTGTCTAGATTTTGATTTGAATTGTCAGTTGCTTTTTCATTCAAATTCTGCTGATTACCAGAAGCTTCTGTCTGCTCAAGATAATAAACATAATCCCCCGGAAAATATTTAAACTCTCCAGGTTTTAATTCAAGCACAACCGTAGCAAGCTGTTCAATAAAACCTCTGTCATGACTTACAAAAATCACCGTACCGCCAAAATCTTTAAGCGCAGTTAAAAGCACATCTTTTGAATGAATATCCAGATGGTTTGTAGGTTCATCAAGCACAAGAAGATTCACAGGACTCAGCAAAAGCTGCAGAAGAGCAATCCTTGATTTTTCACCACCAGAAAGCACATCCAGAGATTTATAAACATCATCCCCGCGGAAAAGAAAAGCACCAAGCATATCACGCAGTTTTGGAATCAACTCCAAAGGAGCTCTTGCTTCCAGATATTCAAGAATAGTTTCCTTTCCTTTGATAGTTTCGGCATTATCCTGACTAAAATACCCGATTTTCACACCAGCACCAGGAATAATCTCACCAGAAAAATCAGAATCAACCCCTGCAATAATTCTAAGCAGCGTCGATTTTCCAGCCCCATTTTTACCAGCCACCACAAGCCGCTGAGAATTTTCCAAAACTAAATCCAGATGATTTAGCACATTTTTACTTCCGTCATAAGATTTACAAATATTATTCATCCGGAGAACAAGCCTTCCAGAATGAGGAGCCGGCGGAAAAGTAAAATGAATTTTTTTCAGAGATTCTGGAATCTCAATACGAACCATTTTATCAAGCTTTTTCTGATATTCCTGTGCCTGTGCAGCCTTAGTCGCCTTGTACCCGAACCGCGTTATAAAATCCTCAAGTTTATTAATTTCCTGCTGCTGCTGTTCATATTCAGCAATCAAAGTTTTAAGCTCCACTTCCCTCACCTTTTCATAATGCGAGAAATTTCCAGGATAACGCTTAAGTTCCCCATTAAAAAGCTCAAACACCTCGTTTATAGTAACATCCAGAAAATACCTGTCGTGACTTACAAGCAAAAAACCGCCTTTAAAATTCTGCAAAAACTGCTCAAGCCAGCTTCTAGCTTCAATATCAAGATAGTTAGTAGGTTCGTCCAAAAGAAGAATATCAGGATTCTGCATCAACGCTTTGGCAAGAGCAATACGCATCTGCCACCCGCCAGAAAACTCTTCAGTCCGCTTTTCAAAATCACTTCTAGAAAACCCCAAACCAAGCAAAACAGATTCACACGCAGCTTCACGCCTATACCACTGACTATCCTCCAGCTTCTGAATAAGTTCAGTCTGCTGCAAAACAAGAGAATCAGTGTTCCCTTCCCCTTTTTGCAAAAGTTCACCAATTAAATCAATCTGACGCTGCATTTCATAACCAAACTCAAAAGCCTTGTCCGCTTCCTCTTTCAAAGAACAGCCATGATGAGTCAAACCGCTTTGCGGCAAATAAACGACACGAGTTTCCTTTTGAACAGCCCTATTGCCAGAATCCGGTTTAGTAATTCCAGCCAGAACCTTGATGAGAGTCGATTTTCCAGCCCCATTTGCACCAGTCAGGGCAACTTTCGAGCCAGTTTGAAGATTTATTGTAACATTTTTTAAAATATCCCTATCACCAAAAGCTAGAGAAACTTGCGAAAATTGAACAAATGCCATAAAAACCCATATAAAATAATATAAAAAAAGGGGAGAAGTCTCTCCCCTAGTCGGCACTGCGTTGCCTCCATACCCCTCTCAGCGGGGCGCAACTCATTTTGCAGAAAACAGACAATTCCAAAAACAACCAGAAAAGTTTAGCCGGCCCCGCAACGCCCCAAAACTAAATCTGATCCATGCGAGGCACGTCAGCAGAATAATCAACACCTGCAACATCAAAACCATTTGTAGCATAAAAATCGTGCTTGTAACCTTCCAAATCACAGATTTCAGCAATGTTTTCGTTGTTAACTTGAGCCATAAACTTGTCAACTTCAGCCTGAACATCATCCTGCATTTCCCAGTCATCCACACGAATGCGGTTTTCCTGGTCAACAGGAACATCTCCGGCAGATGCATTTTCGCCAGTGTAAAGACGTTCAGCAAAAAGGCGTTCCATCTGTTCAATACAACCTTCGTGAGTACCCTTTTTCTTCATAACCTTAAACAAAATAGAAAGATACAAAGAAATAATTGGAATAACAGCACTAGAACGAGTTACAAGCCCTTTATTTACAGAAACATAAGCAGCTCCATTCAATTCTTTTGCAAGTTTTTCATTCAAAGTATGAGCAGTAGCTTCCAAATGCTTTTTTGCCTGTCCGATTGTACCGTCACGATAAATCGCATGACTCAATTCTGGACCAATGTAAGAATAAGCTAATGTACGGCAACCTTCTGCAAGCACGCCTGCTTCACTCAACTGGTCAATCCAAAGCTGCCAGTCTTCACCGCCCATAACTTTTACAGTGTTAGCAATTTCTTCTTCATTTGCAGGTTCAGCAGCACTTTCTTTCAAAGTATTTGTCAAAATATCAATGCCCATTCCAGCATAAGTTTTACCAATCGGTTTAATAACAGATTTGTAAAGCACGTGAGCACCATCAGCACTATTCGGGTCAATTTTATCAGGATCAGAGCGCACAGGCGAAGCTAAAGAATAAATCACCAGGTCAAACTTTTTGCCAGTCTTTTTAGCTTCTTCAATAATCATTTTACGAGTTTCGTGACTGAAAGCATCTGCACTAAAAGTTTCAGTAAAAAGTCCTTCCGCTTTAGCAGCACGGTCAAAAGCAAGATTATTGTACCAGCCTGGCGTACCGCCTTTAGTTTCAGTTCCAGCTTTTTCAAAAGAAACACCAATTGTGTCTGCACCATATTCAAATGCTGCACTAATTCGCGAAGCCAAACCATAACCAGTAGAACAGCCCAAAACAAGAACAAATTTTGGACCATTTCCGCCCTCTTTTAAACTTTTTGTTCCACGTTTAGCTTTCTGCGCTTTGACATACGCAATCTGATTTTCAACTTCTTTTGCACATCCTATTGGGTGAGCATTTAGACACATGTTCGAACGAACCATAGGTTTAATAACTGCCATTTTTCTAGACCTCTTAAAATTTATAAATTATAGATAAGAAACAACATATTGTCTCGCATCGCTGCAACATCACATTTATATTTTTTTAATAATCACACAACCGTTGTGACCACCAAATCCCAAAGAACAGCTTGCAGCTGCATTAATCTCACATTTAACTCCGACATTTGGAACATAATCTAAATCACAACCGTGTTCCAAATCAGGTTCATCAAGATTAATAGTAGGTGGCACAAAACTTTCTTCCATTGCCTTTACGCAAAATAAAGCTTCAATTGCACCAGCAGAACCAACCATGTGACCTGTTTCACTTTTTGTAGAAGAAATTTTTAACTTGTAAGCATGTTCACCAAAAACAGACTTAATCATTGCAGTTTCTGCAGCATCATTTGCACTAGTAGAAGTTCCGTGTGCATTATAATATTGAATATCTTCTGGTTTCATTCCAGCATCTTCAAAAGCTTTTTTCATAGCAAGAACACCGCCTGCTCCATCTGCGCAAGGGGCTGTAATATGATATGCATCAGAACTTGCACCATAACCAGCAACTTCAGCATAAATGTGCGCACCACGTGCTTTTGCATGTTCATATTCTTCTAGAACTAAGACAGCAGAACCTTCAGCCATGACAAAGCCGCTGCGATTTTTATCAAAAGGACGACTTGCTTTTTGCGGTTCATCATTAAATTTTGTTGTCAAAGCTGAAAGTGCCTGATAACAGCCGATATTAAACCCTGTAATATTTGCATCAGCACCACCGGCAAGACAAACATCCATTCTGCCAAGACGAATCATATCAAGGGCGAGACCGATTGCATCTGTTCCAGACGCACAGGCTGTAGAAAGTGTCCATGCAGGTCCATGAATGCCAAAATGAATGGCAACATTTGCTGCAGCTTCGTTATTCAAAACAAGGGGAGCCGTTAATGGAGGAATTCTGTTTACACCGCTTGCAGGGTCAAAATATTTCTGATAAGCAACATTTAATTCTTCTGAAAAACCTATTCCAATTCCAGTAATAATTCCGGCATTTTCATTTTGTAAAGTTTCTTTTGTAAATCCTGCATCATTTACCGCTTCAATACTGGCACCAAGTAAGAATTTACTGAATCTTCCAATTTTTCTGGCAATTTTTTTATCAACTCCATAAGGTTCAAGAGAAAAATTTTTTACTTCGCCGGCAATCTTTACCATGTGATTTGATGCATCAAAAAGTGTGATATTTGAAATTCCACTTTTTCCATTTTTTACAGCATTCCAAGTATCTTGAACATTATTTCCGCACGAAGAAACAACTCCTAATCCTGTAATAACTACTCTTTTTTTTGTCATTTTAAATATTCCTTCTTTGTATTTTTAAACCGTAAACACAAAACAAATACCAGATTCAAGTTCGATTTTTTGTTTTTATCACACAGATTCGATTTTGCTAACGCAAAATCACCTGGCATTTTTGTAATCCTGCGTATTTATAAAATCTAACTCTTGAACCACCTGATTTCAAAGAAAAATCGTTCCTTAAAATCAAAAACTTGAAGAAAGTATCAACTTTCAAAAGGTTTTGATTAGTCCGCGCCAAGCGGACAGTTAAATAAAAGAGTTTCGCAAGAAACTCGAAGTTTATTCAAATGGCGCAATATTAGCCATTTGAATAATACGTTAGATTTTTCCAATCCGTGTGATTTTTTGTTGTTTATATTCCAAACAACGTCAAGAATTTAAACTCGAAATTCAACTTACTATTTTAATTATAGCACAAATCTTTATATTGTTCAAATTTCAAAAAAACGCTATACTACTGTTTATGTAAGGTTTTTATTTTCGGAGTCCCGCGACAAGGATAGTAGCACCGCCGAAGGCGTTCCGAAACGTAACGAAGTGAAGTGAAGGAATGAGCCGCGGTTAGTCGGCGAAGTGCGAATAGCCTGTTTTTGACTAGTGAGCTTGTCGAACTGGTCAAAAGTCGCCAAGATTACTCTAAAAAATGATAAACTGATTTATTTTATTTCTATTATAATGAGGTAGATTTCAAATGGCTTTTGTTGATGAATTATTGAACAAAGCAAAGGCAGCTGACAAAACTATTGTTCTTTGCGAAGGTGAAGATAAACGTGTTGTTGATGCAGCTGCTCAGATTGTAAAAGACGGAATCGCCAAAATCATTTTAATTGGTTCTGACGACGATATTAAAGCAAGCGGTTCTTCTGCTGATTTAAGTGGAGTTACAATTGTTGACCCTGCAAAAGACGCAAATGCAGATAAATATGCTGAACTTTTATATAAAGCTCGCGAAGGTAAGATTAACAAAAAAACTGGACAACCTGAATATGCTGATGTTGCTGCTGCAAAAGCTGCTATTTTGAAAGACCACACTATGTACGGTGCTTTGATTTTGAAAGCTGGCGATGCTGATGGTTTTGTTTCTGGAGCTTGTCATTCTACTGCAAATACTTTACGTCCTGGACTTCAGGTTATCAAAACTGCACCTGGTTTTAAAACTGTTTCTTCTTGTTTTATTATGGTTGCACCAGAAGGCGGAAATAAATATATTCCTGAAGGCGTAAGTGTTTTTGGTGACTGCGCAATCAACATTGAACCTAGTGCTGAAGAACTTTGCGACATTGCAATTGCGTCGGCTGATACTGCAAAAAAAATTGCCGGAATTGAACCTCGTGTTGCAATGCTTTCTTTCTCTACAAAAGGTTCTGGAAACGATGCAAAATTCTATGACACTGTTTCTAAAGTACAGAAGGCAACTGAACTGGCAAAAACTGCTGCTCCTGACCTTGCTTTGGACGGAGAATTCCAGTTTGACGCTGCTGTTGCTCCTGAAGTTGGCGAACTTAAAGCGCCTGGAAGTAAAGTTGCAGGACACGCAAACACATTTATTTTTCCAAATATTAACGCAGGCAACATTGGTTATAAAATCTGTCAGAGAATGGGTGGCTGGATGGCAATCGGTCCAATCTGTCAGGGTTTTGCAAAACCTTTGAACGATTTAAGCCGCGGTTGCAATGTTGAAGATATCATTGCAACTGTTGCTGTTACTGCTTTGCAAGCATAAAAAAATCTGTCTTAGGGGGACGGATTATAAAACACTATCACAAAAAATGAATGTTTTAGCGATTTTGATTGAGGTGGTAGTACAACCCTTCAAAACGGCGAAATCAAGACTTTAAGCGTTAGCGTGCCTTGACTCGACGTATTTTATCATTTCTATTATGTTCTTTTTGTGATAGATTTTGCATTATTCTTTGTGGGAGGGAACAATGCACCATAGAAAAAAACTAAACGGCATAAAAGTCGGAAAACTAAGTATTTATTTTGTATTTCTCGGTTCCATCTGTACTGTTATGCTTTTTTTGAGTGCCTTTAAAATAAACAGGCAGTATGAAATTGTTGTAAGAACCGGAAGAGATTATTCAGAATCAAGCAAATCTGTTTATGACTTTTTAGGTACAGTTGAAAAACTTTCAACTTATTCAAGTCTTTTTATAATGAATTATGATTTATCTCAATTACAGTTATATGTTTCAGAAAAAGAATATAATAAATCACGAGAAAAATGTATTGAAATTTTAGAACTTACACATATTAATGACAATGCTGATGTGCAATTAAAAAAAGCTTATGAACAGTCAAATACGCTTTGCAACTATGAAATGTACATTATGAAATTAGTATGTGCAGGTTTATCTTTAGATGATGAATTAATACCTGCGGTTATTTCAGCAATCACACTTTCAGAAGAAGATTTGGAATTATCTAATCAGGAAAAAATTATAAAAGCTAGAAATCTTTATTTTTCAGACAGTTATCTTCTTCAAAAGGACAAAATTTCTTTTTTCGTAAATTCTTCACTTAATTCGCTTGTAAATAAAAACATTGATTTACAAAAAAATAGCGAAACAATTATTCATAAAAACATTATTTTCCAGTTTGTAAATATTTTCATTTTATTCTGCATTAGTGTTATTCTTACAATTGTCTCAAACTTTATGATTCTTGTTCCTCTTTTAAAGAATATCGAAGCTCTTAAAAAAGAAGAAAAAATGAAATCTTTTGGTGCTTATGAAATCCGTTACATTGCTGATGTGTATAATTCTTTGTTCGAGAAAAACGCAATTGTTGCATCTGATTTGAAACACAAAGCTGAACATGACCCTTTAACTGGGCTCATAAATAGAAACGGATTTGACAAAATCAAGTCTGTTTTGAAAGATACTAACGAAGAAATTGCATATCTTCTTATTGACATTGACTTTTTCAAAAAGATAAATGATGAAAATGGTCATGTTATTGGAGATAAAGTTCTCAAAAAAATTGCAGATTTACTTTCTGTTCAATTCCGCACTACTGATTATGTTGCAAGAATTGGTGGAGATGAATTTGCTGTAATCATGACAAAGATTGGTACTATTCCGGAACAAGTGATTCAGCGTAAAATCGATGAAATTAATAAAACTTTGCAAACTATCGAAGATGGGCTTCCTCCAGTTTCTTTGAGTGTTGGTGTTTCATTTTCTAAAAATGGATTTAACCCGGAAATGATAGAGAATGCAGACAAAGCATTGTATAAAGTTAAAAAAGGCGGTCGTTGTAACTGCTCTTTTTTTGAAGAATAATTAATAAAAATAAAATCATAGCATAATTTTTACATTGTATTTTGGGAGAATATATGGCTAAAACAAAACCTGCACAGCCTGCTGTTTATGATGAGAACAGCATTTTACATCTTGATGGGCTTGAACATATCAGACTGCGTCCGGGAATGTACATAGGCTCACTGGGTGACGGCTCTAACGAGAATGACGGAATTTACATTCTTTTGAAAGAAGGAATTGACAATGCTGTAGATGAGTTTTCTCAAGGCGCTGGAACTAAAATTGATATTGAAATAAAAGATGGAAGAGTTAAAATCCGCGATTTTGGACGAGGAATTCCACTTGGAAAACTTGAAGATTGTGTAAGCAACGTAAATACTGGAGCAAAATATAACAGCAATGTTTTTAAACAGGCAATTGGTATGAATGGTGTCGGCATTAAAGCAACAAATGCTCTTTCATCATATTTTCGTGCAGCTTCTGTTCGTGACGGAAAAATGGCTGTTGTTGAATTTTCTAAAGGCGTTAAAATTTCTTCAAAAACCGGGAATGCAAAGCCTGGAGTTCCAAACGGTACATATTTAGAATTTGAACCTGACACAGAAATTTTTGGAAAATATTCTTTTAATATGGAATATGTGGAAAAACGACTTTGGAATTATGCTTATTTAAATCCTGGTCTCACGCTTAAATGCAATGGAAAAGAATATTTGAGTGAAAACGGCATTCAAGACCTTCTTTTAAACGAAATGGGCGGTGAAAGTAAAGCTCTTTATCCGATTTTTAACTATCAGGGTGATAATAATCTCCAGTTTGTACTGACTCACGGTGCTTCTCTTGACAAATATATCTATTCATTTGTAAATGGACAAAGTACAGATGACGGAGGAACTCACGTTACAGCATTTTTGGACGGTTTTACAAAAGGCGTAAATGAGTTTTACAAAAAAGAATATGACATAAAGGATGTAACAAGCGGATTATATGTTGCAATAAAACTTGGACTTGATAACCCGATGTTTACATCTCAGACAAAAAATAAACTCGGCAACGTTGAAGTTCGCGCTCCTATTATCAAAGAAACTCAGATTGCAGTTGATGACTGGCTTCGTCATAATCCTGATATTGCAGGAACTCTCGAAGAAAAAATCATAAAAAATCAAAAAGCAAGAAACGAAATCAACAGTGTGACAGAAAAACAGATTCGCGAAGCTGAAAAATCGGTCATGCTCAAAATCAAAAAGCTCAAAGATTGCCGTTACCACCTGCAGGACGGACCAAAAGGTGCAAATTCAATGATTTTTATCACAGAAGGAGATTCTGCAACTGGTTCAATGGTAGGAAGCCGCGATGTTTCTTATCAGGCAATTTTCAGTTTGCGTGGAAAACCTGAAAATATGTATGGTCGTAAAAAATCTGCACTTTTTGAAAACGAAGAACTTAAAAATCTGACGTTCAGTTTGGGAATTCAAAAGGACATTGAAGGTTTGCGTTACGATAAAATAATCATTGCTACCGATGCCGATAATGATGGTTTCCATATCAGAAATCTGGTGATGACTTATCTTTTATTGTATTTTGAAGAACTTGTTCTAACAGGGCATGTTTATATTCTTGAAACACCACTTTTCAGGGTGCGAAATAAAACAAAAACAGTTTATTGTTATTCTGAAGAAAGTCGCGACAAAGAAGTTGCAAAAATGGGGAAATCTGCAGAAGTTACTCGATTTAAAGGTTTGGGAGAAATCAATCCTTCAGAGTTTGGTCAGTTTATTTTTCCAAGAAAAGAAGGTGAATCAGAAGATAAAGGTATGCATTTAACACCTGTAACAATTCAGAGTATAAAAAATGTTCCTGAAGTCTTGAAATTTTATATGGGAAAAAACACACCGGAACGCCGTGATTTTATTGTTCACAATCTGGCTCAGGAGATTGATGCGTAAAAAGTTTAAAAAAAAATGTACTTTTCAGCATTTTTATTCTTTTTAATAATTGTGAGGTTTTCTTATGATTAAAAAAATTACATTCGGTAATCCTTTCAATACAGAAAGCGTAATTAAAAATATTCCTACTGAAAAAGATATTTCTTTTTTACCTGGAAAAATTAACAATTCAGCTGGTTTTGAATGGAAACTTCAACTCGAACATGATGATATTGTTTATGGACTTGGCGAAGTAATGAAAGGCATAAATCTCCGCGGCGGGAAATATGTCAGCTGGTGTCTTGACCAGCCAAATCAGGATGAAAACACTCCAAGTCTTTATGGTGCACAAAATTTTATCATTATTTTTTCAAAAAATCCTTTTGCCGTTTATTTTGACTATCCTGGTCTAATGGAGTTTGACATTGGTTTTACTGCGCAAAATATTTTAAAAGTTTCAGCTGAAAAAAACAGTTTGAACGTTTTTATCATTACACCCGAAAATGCAGAAACTCAATATAAAAGTGAAAATTCTCACAGACTTACTTCGCTTGTTCATCAGTTTAGAAATCTTACGGGGCAAAGTTATATTCCTCCAAAATGGGCTTTCGGATTTATGCAAAGTCGTTGGGGATATAAAAATCAAAATGACATCGATACTGTAATCCAGAATCACAAAAAAAATAATCTTCCACTTGATTCTGTTTGTATGGATATTGATTATATGGAAGATTACAAAGATTTTACAGTTGACCAAAAAAAATTTCCGGATTTTTCGAATTATGTTGAAAAACTTAAAAAAGATGGAATAAGACTTGTCCCAATTATTGATGCAGGCATTAAAATGCAGGACGGTTATGATGTTTACGAACAGGGAAAACCTTTTTTCTGCAAAGATAAAGATGGAAATAATTTTGTTGCTGGCGTTTGGCCTGGCGATTCTGTTTTTCCTGATTTTTTGAATAAAGATGCTCGTAATTTTTTTGGTGCAAATTATAAAAAACTTACAGATTTGGGAATTGAAGGATTTTGGAATGATATGAACGAACCTGCTGTTTTTTATTCCAAAAAAAGTTTACAAAACGCTTTTGAGCAGATAGAAAAATATAAAAACAAATCTCTTGATATTCAAAGTTTTTTTGCTTTTTCCGGACTTTCGTCATCTTCTTTTAACAGAAAAGATGATACGACGCTTTTTTATCACAAAGTTTCAAAGGAAACAGCAGGAGATTTTGCAGTTACAAAACCAGATGAAAAAGGAAATGTGCTTGTTCAAAACTATCAGGTTCACAACATTTTTGGTTACAATATGACAAGAGCCGCTGCCGAAAGTTTTTTACAGGAAAATCCAAAGGAACGCAAACTTTTGTTTTCCAGAAGTTCATTTCTTGGTGCGCATAGATATGGAGGCATTTGGACTGGAGATAATCATTCTTACTGGTCAAACATTCTTTTGAGTTTGCATATGATGGCAAGTTTAAATATGACAGGATTTTTGTATTCTGGAAGTGATATTGGTGGTTTTTCAAGTGATGCTTCTCGTGATTTACTTTTGCGTTGGCTTGCATTCGGAATTTTTACACCACTTTGCAGAAATCACAGTGCTGATGGAACTCGATTTCAGGAATTCTATCAGTTTGAAAATGTTTGTGATTTTAAAAGCATGCTTGATTTGCGATATGCACTTCTTCCCTTTTTTTACAGCGAATTTGTAAAAGCAGCAAAAACTAATCAAATGTACTTCCGTCCTCTTTCCTTTGACTACGAAGATGATTTGCGAGCATTGCACACCGAAGATCAGATTCTTTTGGGCGAAAGTTTGATGCTTGCGCCTGTTTATGTTCAAAATGCAATCGGTAGAAATGTTTATCTGCCTGAAGATATGTTGATGATAGAATGGAATAATTCTCAGGTTGTCAATCAGAAATCATTGAAAAAAGGTGATTATTTTATTGATGTACCTCTTAATTCCGTTGTTTTTTTCATAAAAAAAGGAAAAATTGTACCATTTGCAAAACCTGCTTTAAATTCAGCAATGATAGATACAAATAATTTTTCAATTTATGGAGATGCTCCTGAAGGTACAGTTTACGAACTTTACGAAGATGACGGTTTTACAACTGACATAGATTTGCAAAAAGGAATTCGAAAAATCGAGAAACATTCTGTTTAAAATCAAGGTCTGTCCCTGGTTTTTGAAATATTAATTCAAAGTCCAAGCTCTGTCCCCTTTTTGAAAAACTTGAAAAAAAAGTTTAAATCAAGGTCGAAAAGTTTAAATCAAGGTCGTAGGGCAAACGCATTATAAAATGATTAGTTGTAATATCTGGCTCCCGGTCGTGATTCACAGGTCAAAAACGCGCAATAATGCGCTAGACGTTTTTTGGGGTATAGAAACTATAATTGTAAATCTCGCTTTTTCCTGAGTTT
>JALFAW010000292.1 GCA_022773305.1 Spirochaetia bacterium | reverse complement strand
TAAAGTAACTTGCTGTGGATTTATTATTACTTCATTGTTTTTGATTTTATCATCTGTCATTGAAAAAAGAAGTTCAAAAATTTCACAAAATTCTGATGATAAAAAAAATCCTAGTGTTTCTAAAGTGCAAGCTTTGATTATTGGTTTTATGCAAGGAATTGGAACTTTACCAGGAATAAGTCGCTCTGGCTCAACAATTGCTGGTGCACTTTTTTGCAAAGTTGATCGTTCTTTGGCTGGAGAATATTCTTTTATCATTTCTATTCCAGCAATTCTTGGCGCTTTTGTCCTTGAATTAAAAGATTTGAGTGAAGTTTCTTCAACAATTGGTGCTGCTCCTGTTATTGCCGGATGTGCTGCTGCATTTGCTGCTGGATACATATCTTTGACATTATTAATGAAAATGATTAAAAAAGGAAAATTACAATATTTTGCACTTTATTTAATACCTTTAGCTATTTTGGGATTAATTTTCCTGAAGTAAAAATTTCTTTTTGATACTGACATTCATGTGGCACATAAAATATTTTGATTTTGTGCTGTCGCTAACTAAATTTTTAAAAGGTAAGAATATGAAATTAAACAAAAAAATTGCTTTATTGTTTTCTGCATTTGTGATTACTCAACCAGTAGTTTTTGCTGAAAGTAATGTTTTAAAAGAAATTGCCGTTTTGGAATTGGAACTTGTAAAATTGAATACAAAAACAGGTGAATATTCAGATTGGTCTGATGCCAAAATTGATGCAAAAATAAAAAAAACAAAAAAAGAGTTGGAAAAAAAGCGCGCTCAGGCTAAAAAAGAAGCTGAACAAGACATTAAAAAAGCAAAAAAATCTTTGAAGAACGCTGGAAATGATGTGCAAAATGCTGGCAAAGAAGTTGGTAATGCCATAAAAAACTTTTTTGATTAATTTTTCAACAACGATAAACGTACAAAAATGAAAAAAGTATTTGAAAATCCTTCAGAATTGGAAAACCTTGTAAAACAAAAACTTTCCATTCCGCCATTTTTGATGATGGAAAATGCTGCACTTTTTTTGTCTGATTTTATCATCAAAATTATCAAAAAAAACGAAAGAATAAATCAGATTGTGATTTTCTGTGGAAAGGGAAATAATGGTGGTGATGGTTTTGCATTAGCTAGACTTCTTGTCACAACTTATCATAATATTTCTGTTACTCTTCTTGTGATGGAAATGCCAGTAACTGCAGAAGCAAAGACTCAATTTGAAATATGCAAAAAACTTTCAATTCACACTGTTTTACCTGATAGAATTAATGCTTTTTTAGAAAATTTATTATCAAAACCCCAAAGTGATGTGATTATTAATAATAATGAAAACAAAATCAATTTGTCTTCTATAATAATGGTTGATTGTCTTTTTGGAATTGGATATCATGGCGAACTTTCAAATGTGTTTGTGCATACATTGGATATTATAAACAAAATTAAAGCCATCAAAATTGCCTGTGATATTCCATCTGCATTATATTTCCATTCTGATTATACAATCACAATGGGAGTTTATAAAACTGTGCTTTTTAGTGATAAAGCAAAATCAGTGTGTGGAACAATAGTACAAGCACCACTTGGCATTCCGTCACAAGTTTTTGAATCTTTTTCATCGCCTAATGCATTTTTGCTGGAGAACTCTGATGCGAAACTTCCATTTAGAAAAAATAAAATAGCTCACAAAGGAAGTTTTGGGCATACAACAGTTATTGCGTGTCAAAAATCAGGTGCAGCAATTATCGCTGCTTCAAGTGCACTAAATTTTGGAAGCGGTCTAACTTCAATTCTAAAAACTTCATTTTCAGATTTAGAACAATTCAGAATTTCCCCTCAATTGATGATAACAGAAACAATTCCGCAAAAAACAACGTGCATAATTCTTGGACCAGGGTTTTATGAAGACACAAATTCTGTCTTTATTTTTAATGAGATTTTTACATGGTTCAAAATGACTGAAAATCCTGCGATTGTTCTTGATGCTGGAGTTTTTGGTTGCACAAGTTTTATTACTTTTTTAAAACAACTTTCTTCTGTTTCGAATGCTAAAATAGTTCTAACTCCACATTTATTGGAAATGTCTCGTTTTCTTAATCAATTAAAAGATAGTTTTCCAAACGAGTTTCTTGATTTTGTAGAAAATGATTTTACAGTTCAAACTTTAGCAAACGATTCAAACAAAAAAATTGCTCTTACAAAAAGAATCATGCAGATTTTTCCAAATGTCACAATTGTGATTAAAAGTGCAAATACTTTTATTGGAGCTGAAAATCAAGTTTTTATTTGCGATGAAGGCACTCAAAATCTTGCAAAAGGTGGCAGTGGTGATGTTCTTGCCGGGTTAATCGGTTCTCTTTTGTCTCAAAAATACAGTGCAAAAGATGCTGCAATTACTGGTGTAGTTACTCAAGCAAATATCTCTCGAAAATTTAAAGAAGAGGCATATGATTTATCCCCAGAAAAAATGATAGACGTAATTTCAAATTTATAATCAGTAGTAAATTATGCTTTTTGTTGATGACACTTCATTTTACTTCAAAAACTGTCACAAAGTTTTACATAAAAATAATGACAATTTATAACACGTGTGTTATAATTATCACTATGAGTTTATCAAAATAAAAAAACTCAAGAGTGAATAAAATTTGAAGCAGGAAAAAGAAAATTCATTAACAAAACTATTACGCGCACTTTTTTATGAAGCTCAGTTTCGAAATGCTTTAGTTTCTGATGCAGTCACTTATTTTGATGCAAATTTGTCAAAAAATTTAATTGAAAGTGATTTTTTCTTTAAAGATAAAGATGGAAACTTGCGTTCTGTTTTAGATTTTACAGGGTTATCTGCTCCATGTTCATTTTCAGATTTTGTAGACCGTTGGGTTGAACGACTTGTTCCTGATATTTCCAAAAAAAATTTTCCTTATATAGGAAAACTACGTGAACATCTTCTTGAAGAATATAAAGAAGGAAATAGAGAATTTACTGTAAATTATTGGGTTGAATCTCCTTTTGGCGAACGAGTTTATTTTAATCATCTTTTTTTGCTTTTAAAAAATGATGAAGATGATATTTGTGCATTTTCTGTCATCAAAGATTACACACAAATTGTTGCTATCGATGAGAAAGCAAGATTTTCTCAGATTGAAGAATATGCTTACATCGATCCTGTTACCAAAGGTTATAATTATGTAAAATTCAAAGAGCAATTGCATAAATATGCATTACCTGGCGTAATTATTTCCGTTGATATCCATTCATTTAAAATCATAAATTCCATAAGTGGAATTTCTAAAGGCGATGCAGTACTCAAAAAGATTTGGAATTCTATACTCGAACTAACTGAAATTGATAAAATGGAACTTGCAGCACATATCAACGCTGACCATTTTATCATTTTTATGCCTACGTTTGATAAAGAAAAAATCATTCAACGTATAAAAAATATAACCTATGTATTAAACATTATTTCTACAGAATTAGATGTTCCTGTTTTACGTCCATATTTTGGAGTATCCTTCTGGAATAGTAATAAAAAAATTGAACTCTCATACAGTGAATCTGTTGTTGCAAAGAAAAAAGCACGAGAAAACACAGAAACAAATTTTTCATTTTTTGAAG
>JALFAW010000289.1 GCA_022773305.1 Spirochaetia bacterium | reverse complement strand
AAGCGCGAGTTTGCAATGCAAACTCGGGACGAGAAATGCATAGCATTTCTCGCATTTTTTGCGAAGCAAAAAGCCACCCTAAAAATACGTCGAGTCAAGGCACGCTAACGCTTAAAGCCTTGACTTCGCCGTTTTGAGGGGTTGTACTACCCCCTCAATAAAAATTCAAAACTCGACATTTGTCCAGATAAAAGATCTTGTAAATTTGCAACTTCCTCAAGAATTTAAGATTCTTCAGACAATTCCTGGATTTGGGTTCGTTATTCCACTAATAATACTTTATGAAATCGGAGATATTTCACGCTTTAAGACTGTGGGACATTTTCTATCATATGCAAGACTTGTGAAATGTACGCATAACTCAGCTGATAAAAAAGCAAGTGGAGGTCACAACAAAATTGGTAATGTACACTTAAAATGGGCATTCAGTGAAGCAGCTGTCATGATTCTTTCGGGAAATCTAGAAGCACAAAAATGGCATGAAAGATTTGTTTCAAGATATGGAAAAGCAAAAGCTATGAGTGATTAAACTTTAGTTTGTAAACTTACCAAAATATCGAAATCACCATTGAAAAAAAGGTTTTGTCAACACCGCACCAACAAAACGGTGGAAACCAAAAACTTTGAATACAGATACTCATGATTTTTACATCCATGAACTTCAAATAAAACTCGCATAAAATGAATTGCGAATTTCTTAAAAAAATTATATAATCTATGTTTATGAAATACGGTTTTGATAATGAAAAATACTTACAGATTCAGTCAGAGCATATAAAAGAGAGAATTTCAAAATTTGGTGACAAGCTTTATTTGGAATTTGGTGGAAAACTTTTTGACGATTTTCATGCTTCGAGAGTTTTACCTGGTTTTATGCCTGACAGCAAACTTAAACTTTTGATGCAACTTTCTGATGTGGCAGAGATTGTAATTGTAATCAGTGCAATTGATATTGAAAAAAATAAAGTTCGCGGTGATTTGGGTATTACTTATGATAAAGATGTTTTGCGTTTACGTAATGAGTTTCAAAATCGTGGACTTATGGTTGGAAGCGTAGTTATTACGCATTATACTGGTCAAGAAACAGCAAAAATTTTCAAAAATAAACTCAAGAAAATGAATATTAAAACTTACTATCATTATACAATTCCAGGATATCCTTCTAACGTTCCTTTAATTGCTAGTGATGATGGATTTGGTAAAAATGATTATATCGAAACTACCAGGCCGCTTGTTGTGGTAACTGCTCCAGGTCCTGGTTCAGGCAAAATGGCAACTTGTTTAAGTCAGCTTTATCACGAAAATAAGCGAGGTGTTAAAGCAGGTTATGCAAAGTTCGAAACTTTTCCAATCTGGAATCTTCCTTTGAAACATCCTGTAAATCTTGCTTACGAGGCAGCCACTGCAGATTTGAATGACGTTAATATGATAGACCCATGGCATCTGGAAGCTTATGGCAAAACAACAGTTAATTATAATCGCGATATTGAAATCTTTCCGGTTTTGGATGCAATATTCAAAGGAATTTATGGTTCAAATCCGTATAAATCACCTACTGATATGGGTGTAAATATGGCTGGCTTTTGCATTTTTGATGATGAAACCTGCAAAGAAGCATCGCGTCAAGAGATTATCCGCAGATATTACAATACATTAAATCTTTTGGTTGAAGGCAATGCATCTGAATCTGAAGTTAATACATTAGAACTATTGATGAAACAAGCTGGTGTTACAACTGATGATAGAAAAGTAACTGTAGCGGCAAAAGAACGTGGTATTAAATCTAAAGTACCAACGGCAGCAATTGAACTTGAAGATGGTACGATTATTACTTCTGAAACTTCTGATTTACTGGGGACAAGTGCGGCTCTAATTTTGAATGCAACAAAACATCTTGCTGGTATTGATCATAAAGTCAAACTTATTCCAAAAGAAATGATTGAACCTATCCAAAAAATGAAAGTTACTTATTTGAGCGGAAATAATCCAAGACTTCACACAGATGAAGTGCTTGTTGCTCTGTCAATGCTTTCCAAAACAGACGAAAATTGTTTCAAAGCACTTGAGCAACTCCCAAAACTAAGTGGATGCCAGGTACACACAACTGTCATGCTTAGCGAAGTAGATAGAAAAATATTCAAAAAATTAGGTGTTGATTTGACTTGTGAACCTGTTAGCAAAAAACAGAAATACTTGATTGTTTAAAAAAAATTAAGTTTATTATGATATTCAGAAAGATTAAGGTGAATTTATGTTAATGGTTAATGGAAATAAACTAACTATAGAAGATGTTTGCGATGTTGCTTACTGCAATGAAGAAGTCAATTTACCAGAAGATAAGTCTTTTTGGGAAACTTTAGAAAAATCTCGCAAGTTTTTGGAAGATTATATTGCGACTGGAGTGCCCACTTATGGTGTTACTACCGATTTTGGTGACAGTTGTCATAATCAGATAAGTGTTGATAAAGCTGGTGAACTTCAGCGTGATATTTGTACTTACCATGGAATTGGACTTGGCCCAAAATTTGATCATGAAACTGGTCGTGCTGTTGTTCTTGCAAGATTAAACGGAAATGTAAAAGGTGGCCATTCTGCCATCCGTCCAGAACTTGCAAAAATGATGGTGACAATGCTCAACAAAGATATTATTCCTGTTATCCCTCAGCTTGGTTCAGTTGGTGCTTCTGGAGATTTAACTCCGCTTTCTTATCTTGCGGCAGCTATCATGGGAGAACGAAAGGTTTATTACAAAGGTCAAATTGTTCCGACAATGCAGGCTTTTGAAGCAGAAGGAATAAAACCTCTGCCAATCGAAGCAAAAGAAGGTCTTGCATTGATGAATGGAACAAGTGTGATGACGGCAGTTGCATGTCTTGCATGGAAAAAGGCTGAACGACTTGCAAAAATATCAGATTTTTTGACGGCAGTTACTTCAGAAATCACACGAGGGAAAGATACTCCATTTGTTGCAAAAGTAAGTGAAATCAAAAATCATAAAGGTCAGTGCGAAAGTGCTGCTTATGTTTACAATATCATAAAAGATTCAAAACGAGTATTCCGTTACGAAGATTTTTTAAAAACTCAAATCGAAAGTCTTGATGGTAAAGGGTTTGTTGCACAACAGAATAAAATTCAGGACAGATATTCAATTCGTTGCGCTCCACAGATTAACGGAGTTTACCGCGACACACTTCGTTTTGCCAGGGATTTAATCACAGAAGAATTGAATTCAGCAAATGACAATCCTCTTGTGGATATTGAAGCTGGTCGCCTTTATAATACTGGAAATTTTTATGGCGGACATATTTGTGCTGCTTGTGATTATATGCGTACCGCTTTGGCAAATATTTCTGATTTATCAGATAAACAGGCAGAAGTGATTATTGATGGAAAATTTAATGGTTTGACTGAAAATTTGATTCCATTCACACCAGCTGACCATCCTCGTGCGGGGCTTAGACTCGGATTTAAAGCTGCACAAATAACAATCAGTGCAATTCGTGGCGAAGTTGCAAGTTACTGTTTCCCGATTTCTCTTACAAGTCAACCAACAGAAGCGTTAAATCAAGATAAAGTTTCTATGGGAACAATAAGTGCAAGAAAATGGGCGGAACAAATTGACCTTGTTTATCTTCAGTTTGCAACACATCTTTTGGCAGCAATGCAAGCAGTAGATTTAGCTGGAAAAGAAGATTTTGCACCTTTTACACAACAAGTTCATCAGCAAGTCAGAAAACTTTCGGCATTTGTAGAAGATGATAGAGCTTTGGATAGCGAAGCAGAAGCAGTTTGTGAATGGCTAAAAACCACACCTCTTTTTGCATAAGTTTTGGAATCATACATTTCTATATTTGATAAAAACGGAAGTACTGTGGATGATAAGTTAAAACAGAAATTGATTAACCTTGCTCAAAAATACGAAGTGCATGATTTTGTTCTGCAAGATCCTAGTCAATTCTTGTTCTGGTATGATGATTTTCCAGAATTTAAAAATATTTGCAATGTGGAATGTGCTGCTTTCGTTGCTGCAATGCTTTCTTTTGGAAACAGAAAGCAGTTTATTCCTAAAATTCGTGAGATTCTAGAATATTCTTTAGGTGAAGGCGGAATTGCGAGATGGTGTTTGAATGGAGCAAAAAATTTTCCTGCCGGAACACAAAAGTTTTATCGCTTTTATTCTTATGATGATTTGCACACTCTTTTTGATGAAATGGCGGAAATTTTAAAAGAATCTGACAGTCTTGGCGAACATTTTCGTAAAATCTATCAGAATGATGATAAAATACCTCTTCATAGAATTGTTTCACTATGTTTTCCAAAATCTGCGATTGTTCCAAAAGGAAAAAACTCTGCAAATAAAAGAATAAATATGTTTTTGCGATGGATGGTTCGTCAAAACTCGCCGGTAGATTTAGGAATCTGGACGTGGGCAAGTCCCAAAGAATTGATTATCCCCCTTGATGTTCACGTAATGCAGCAAGCTATAAAACTAAATCTTTTACCCGAAAATGCCAGCGCTAGTCTGAAAACAGCACAAACTCTTACCGCAAAACTTTCTGAAGTTTTCCCAGACGATCCAGTTCGTGCTGATTATGCTTTATTTGGACTTGGAATTTCTTCTTAATCTGTAAACCAAGGTCTGTCCCTGTCTCGTGCTATAAGATTTATAAACCAATAAACGTTATGTTTACACGAGCCGTGAGTTTTTGCAGATTTTCTTTTTTTGTGAAAAATAGAATTTCACTTTTGCCAAAACTCAGGAAAAACGTGTTGTTTAAATCGAGGTCTGTCCCCGGCTTGTGCTGTAATATTTGACACCAATGTGCGATATGTTTGCACGAACCTTGAGTTTTGACAGGTGTGTCCCTGTTTTTATCATTTTTTTAATGGGTACGACCTTGTTATATGTTCCTTTTGTTCAAATGGGGACAGACCTAATTTAAATAAACAGAGGTCTGTCCCTGGCTCGTGCTATAAGATTTATACACCAATAAATGTTATGTTTGCACGAGCCGTGAGTTTTTGCAGGTTTTCTTTTTTTATGAAAAATAAAATTCCACTTTTGCCAAAACTCAGAAAACACGTGTGGTTTAAATCGAGGTCTGTCCCCCTTTTACAGTAAAACACTTTTAAAACAGGGACAGACTTCACGTTTTGAGGGAAAGTTTTGTTTAATCCCCTGTCTCGTGCTTCTCCTATCTTTTTTATTCGTTATTTTTTACTTGTAGAATGATAAAAAAACTTATATAATTCAAAGTTATGAGTACAAATAACGATTTATGTCCTTGTGGTTCGGGAAAAAAATATGGCGAATGCTGTGAACCAATTATAAAAGGAACTTCAAAAGCTCCATCTGCAGAAGCGTGTATGCGTGCACGTTATTCTTCCTATGTTAAACATGAAATTGATTACATTATCAACTCTTGTCAGGAAGGTGAAGGCATCAGTGAAATTGATAGAAAAGCAACTGAGGATTGGAGTAATCAGGCAACCTGGAACGGTTTGAAAATTTTACGCACTGAAAATGGTGAAAAAGAAGATGAACAGATTGTTGAATTTGAGGCTGACTACACTCTTCATAATATGCATGATATTCATCACGAAATTTCTTTGTTCAAGCAGATTGATGGTGATTGGAAATATGTTGCCGGAAATGTGATTCCAACTACAGTAAAACGAGTTGGAGCAAAAGTTGGTAGAAATGAACCATGTCCTTGTGGCAGTGGAAAAAAATATAAACAGTGCTGCGGTCGCTAAAAATTTATGACAAAAGTAATCACAGGCTTTCATTCTATTGAAGAGAAAGTTCGCGCAGCACAGAAACAACAAAACATTTCCAGCATACAGATTCATTTTGCAAAACCTGGTCCTCGAGTAAAAAAAATCATTGCTCAAGCAAAAGATATTGGTATTCAAGTTTTTGAAACTGATGAAAAAAAACTTGATGAATATGTGCAAAATCTTGATAAATCTTTGCAAGATCATCGCGGAATTGTAATGATTTTTGATGAAGATTCCAGGAATTCTTCAAATCTTGTGGATTTTGATTCCTGGGTGCTGCAAAACTCTCAAAATGATGCTTATGAGAATGAAAGAAAAACTGTTGTGATTTTGGATAAAGTTACTGACCCTCATAACGTTGGTGCAATTTTGCGAAGCTGCGACCAGTTTGGTGTTTCTCTTGTGATTTTACCAGAGCATAACAGTGCAAATGATATCTGTAA
Organism: Spirochaetia bacterium; assembly: GCA_022773305.1. Lineage (GTDB taxonomy): Bacteria > Spirochaetota > Spirochaetia > Treponematales > Treponemataceae > Treponema_D. The sequence goes on along the minus strand of JALFAW010000289.1, from coordinate 14,161 downwards.
TAATGAAGTGATTGGCAGAACTAGTGCCGGTGCAAGTGCCTGGGTGCCTGTTTCCATTGTAAATAACCTTGTGCGCGCCGCTGAAAAACTTAAAAATGCTGGTTTTTGGATTTATGGAGCTGATGCCGGCGGTGAAACGCTAGGAAAAATCAGTTTTCCGGAAAAAACCTGCCTTATTATGGGCAGTGAAGGTTCTGGAATTTCAAACCTCTTGCAACAAAAATGTGATTCTATAGTTTCTATTCCGACATGCGGGAAAATTGACAGTCTAAATGTGTCTGTAGCTGCCGGAGTTTTATTATATGAATTATTTGCCAGACAAAATATATGACAAAATTGACATATAATGTCATAATGCTGTACAATATTGATAGAAAACTGAGTTTTAAGTTTTTTATTTGGGTGGCTTTTTGCTTCGCAAAAAACAGGCTATTCGGGGTTCCGCTATCGCTCCAGCCGCTTCCCTCGCTGCGCTGGCTCGTGCTGAATATTTATTCACCGATGAATGTTAAGTTTGCACGAGCCTTGAGTTTTGGTAAATGTGGTTTACTGTGATGAAACTATAAATTCCAGTAAAAAATTTGATAAATGTACCAAAACTCAAGTGAAATCAAGATTTTTCACATGCTGTGCTGCGCTCAGTTCAGTGGCCACCTTCGGCGCCCCTACTATCCTTGCCACGGTTTAAATCTTTGATTTGAATCTAAAAGCAAAACAAGTTCTTGAAATTTGACAGAACGGAGGAAATATGTCTAGACAAGATGATATTGCTGCAAAAGCAGTTCGCAAATCTACTCTTAAATCATTAAAAGAAAAAAAACATTCACGTTTGAAACAATTGAAAGTTGATTATGAAAAACAAATTCGTGAAATAAACATTCAATATGCAGAAGATCCAGAACGCTTAAAAGCAAAATATGCAGCTGATGATTATGCAAAAACTGAAAAGGCAAAAAAACGTGCTCAAAAACAAATTGAAACTGAAAAAAAGATAATTGAAGCAAATAAGAAAACACGTCAGTTAACTGTTGGTGAAGAAATTGGTTCTTCTATAGTTCAGGGAATTGGAGCGTGTCTTTTTATTGCTGGTACGGCCATTTTGGATACAATTGCAATTCAGAATGCACAAAAATACATTAATCTGACAATTGTATTTTACTCTTTGTTTGGTGCTTCAATGATTTTGATGTATGTTTGTTCTCTTTTGCAGCATGCTTTAACAAATTTTACGGCAAAAAAAGTTTTCAATCGACTTTCACATATTCTGACTTTTCTGGTAATCGGTTTGTGTTACAGTGCATATACAATCACAAAACTTGAGAATACAATTGGATGGGTTTTGTTTGGCATAGTTTGGTTGATTGTATTGATTGGTATTTTGTTTTATGCAATTGCTGGTAGAAAATTTGAAAAATTAAATACCATTTTATATATTGTTGCTGGTTTTTCTGGAATGATTGTTGCAAAAAATCTGTTTGAAGTGCTTTCTACAAAAAGTTTCAGCATGCTTATTGGTGGCGGAATTTTTTATATTTTAGGAATAATCTTCTATAATTTACGAAAAATAAAATTTATGCACATGGTTGGAAATATTGTGATGCTTATTGGTAGCATTTATATTTTCTTCTCACTGTTCTATATTAACTAAGTTTTTCTTTTTCTTATAATTGCCAAATTACACTCCTGGAAAGTTTATTCTTTCTTTGCAGTGTAATTTTTTTTCTTGACGATATTTCAAAAAATTTATTATTTTAACTGTTAGTATCTTATAAATTTTATATAAATTTTTCAGGTTTAAACCGCGGCAAGGATTGTAGGAACGCCGAAGGCGGCCACTGGACTGAGCGTAGCGAGGGAAGCGGCTGGAGCGAAGCGCAATTCCGAAAAGCCTGTTTTTGATTGGTGAGCCTGTCGAGCCAAGCAAAAGCCGCCCTGAAAAAAAAGATTAAGCAAACGGATTTTTTCACGTGCAACTTTGGGGGAATTATGGCTAAATATCAATTTCAAACGGAAGTAAATCAGCTTCTCAAATTAATTATTCATTCTCTTTATTCAAACAAGGACATTTTTTTAAGGGAAATTGTTTCAAATGCGTCTGATGCTTTGGATAAGTTGAAGTATCTTTCTATTTCGGATGATGCTTTTAAGGGTATTAAATTTGAGCCTAGAATCGACATTATGTTTGATGAAAGTAATTCTATTTTGACTGTTCAGGATTCTGGTATTGGTATGAATGATGAAGATTTGACTAACAATCTTGGTACTATTGCCCGTTCTGGAACTAAGGCTTTTATGGAAAAACTTACATCTGAAGCTGCTAAAGATTCTGCGTTGATTGGTCAGTTTGGTGTTGGTTTCTATTCTGCATTCATGGCAGCTAATAAGATTGATGTTTTCACTCGAAAAGCTGGTGCTGATGGTAAAATCTGGCATTGGTCTTCGGATGGAACAAATTCGTATGATATTGAAGAAGTTGCTTGTGATAGTGATGTTGCTAAAAAGTATGGTTTTGATGATGTAACAAAGAGTGGTTCTGCAATTGAAATGCACTTGAATGATGATTCTAAAGAATTTGCGAGCCGATGGAAGATTGAAGAGCTGATTAAAAAGTATTCTGATCACATTGCTTTTCCTATTTATCTTCATTATGAATCTAAAAAATATGATGATAAGGGAAATGTTACTGAAACTGAAAACAAGGTTGATCAGGTGAACTCTGCTTCTGCTTTGTGGAAACGTAGCAAAAGCGAATTGAAAGAGTCTGATTACAATGAATTTTACAAAACGATTGGTCATGACGGACAGGAACCTTTGCATTATGTTCATACTCATGCCGAAGGTACTCAAGAATATACTACATTGTTCTATGTTCCTCAGACTGCTCCTTTTGATATGTATCAGGCGGATTATAAAAGCGGTGTGAAACTTTATGTAAAACGTGTTTTCATTACAGATGATGACAGAGAACTTTTGCCAAGTTATTTACGTTTTGTTCGTGGTATTATTGATTCTGAAGATTTGCCTTTGAATGTGAGTCGTGAGATTTTGCAGCAAAATAGAATTCTTGATAATATTCGTAATTCATCAGTAAAAAAACTGTTGAGCGAATTTAAAAAGATGGGTGAAGCTGCTGATAAAGCTCGTGATGTTGAGGAAGACAAACGTTCTGATGATGAAAAGAAAGCTATCGAAAAATGGAATAAATTTGTAGCTGCATTTAATCGTCCGATGAAGGAAGGTCTTTATAGTGACTATGCAAACCGTGATGAGATTGCTGAAATTGTAAGGTTCAAGTCGACAGATGAATCTGGTACTGGCGAAAACAATTGGACAAGTTTTGCTGACTATGTTCAGAGAATGAAGCCGGAACAGAAAGCCATTTATTATATTAGTGGTGGTGATGAAAAAAATCTGAGAGAGAATCCTTTGCTTAAAGCTTATACTGCAAAAGGTTTTGAAGTTCTTATTATGGCTGATGATATTGATGATATTGTTATTCCTGGATTTGGCAAATATAAGGATTTTGAATTAAAGGCAGTTAATCGTTCTGGTTCTGATGAAGATTTGGGCGTTGATAAAAAAGAAGCAGAAAAGAAGGAAAAGGAATTTAAACCTGTAGTTGAAAAAATCAAAAAAGCTTTGGGTGAAAAAGTTAAGGAAGTAAAACTTTCAAAAACTTTGTCTGGAGAAAATCCTTCTTGTATTGTTGTGGATGAAAATGATCCAAGTTATCAGATGATTCAGATGATGAAAGCTATGGGACAATCTGGTCCTGAACTGAAACCGATTTTGGAAATTAACGGTGAACATCCTATTATTTCAAAAGTGAAAGATTCTGATGATGAAGGTTTGATTAAAGATGTTTCTGAAGTACTTTTGGATCAGGCACTTTTGATTGCTGGAGTGGAACTAAAAGAACCTGCTGAATTTGTTAAACATCTGAACAATTTACTCAGTAAATAAAAAAGCTTTGTGCTTAAGTAATTTACAAGATTCTTTTTGTTGTACAATTTTATTTGATACTGATTGAGATGCATGGCTGTTTTGTGTAAAATGGCTATGCATCTTTTTTTATTGAGGGGGTAGTACAACCCCTCAAAACGGCGAAGTCAAGGCCTTGAGCGAAGCGTGCCTTGACCGGTCGTATTTAACTAAGTAATTTCTTTCTGGAGGAAATAACAAGTATGGCATATTTTATTGCTGAAAATCTACATCAAGAATTTGAAAATATAAATATCAATGTTTCTTTTGAATGTGAAAAATCAACGCTAACTTGTATTGTTGGACCTAGCGGAAGTGGAAAATCTACTGTTCTGCGATTAATCTCTGGACTTAATAAACCTTTTACTTCAAAAAAAGAAAATTCAGCAATGCCAAAACAAAAAATTATTCTGGATGATTGTGATATTTCTGATTTGCCTCCTGCAAAACGAGACATTGGAATGGTTTTCCAAAGTCATTCTTTATTTGACCATCTGACAGTTGTGCAAAATGTTGCTTACGGATTGATATCTAAAGGAATGAAAAAGAAAGAGGCTATTATTATGGCTTCTGATTTTCTAAAACATTTTGAGTTAAATGGCTTTGAAAACCGATTTCCTGAAACTCTTTCTGGAGGAGAAGCACAGCGTGTTTGTCTTGCGCGAACGCTTATTATGAAACCAAAGCTTGTTCTTTTTGATGAGCCTCTTTCTGCTTTGGATGCCCCTTTACGAAAAAAACTTGCAAAACTAATAAAAACATCACAGGAAAAAATTGGCTTTACAGGAATTATGGTAACACATGATTTAGATGAAGCAAAATCTATTGCCAACAAAATAATTTTAATGAAAAAAGGTGAAATTGTTTGGAGTGGAAATTCTTCTGAATTTGATGAAAATTTTTTGACAGATTTAAATTAATTTTCAATTGAAGACAGATTTCCTTTCAAAACAAGGTCTGTCCCCAATTTAAACTCTTTGCTTATTAAAAAAGGGACAGACCTTGCTTTTCAAAACTTGTTTACCATTTAAAACAAAAAAAATCCGTACCAGTCAAAAAAAACAGCACGGATTATCTGAAAGTGAAAATGATTTATTTATAAGATTTATTAGTATTCATAAGAATAATCAGACATTGCTACCAGTTCGTTTACGGTTGTTCCAAATTTTTGAGCAACGTTATATTCAGAAACTTTAGTAATGTTGTTTTTTTCGTCATATTTTAAAATCACACGGGTAATAACTCTTTTATCAGAATCATAAGTTGTAATTTCTGAAATTGTATTGTTTGAAGCATATCTGAAAACTTCTTGAGTTGTTTTTGCAGAAAATGAGTCATAAATATCAATAGTATTAACATCGCCATTTTCATTATATGTAAATTTCTTTTGAGTATTCAAAGATCCGTCTGCATTATAATCATAAATATTTTCAATTTTTCCTGCAGCATTATAAGTATAAATAGTCTTCCAGAACAAAGCACCTTCGCCATCGTAAGAACTTTCATCAATTAGAAGACCTTTATCATAAGTGTAAATCACTTTTTCTTTTAAATTATCATCTTTGTCGAACTCAGATAAATCAGACTTGAATCCATCTTTATATGTAATTACAGTTTTCCAAATTAATTCACCATCGGCATTCAAATAATTCTGCTCAATTAAATCTCCATTGTCATTATAAACAGAAGAAATAGTATTTTGAACAATATCGCGTGGGGTCAATTCAGAAGATTCAATTTCTTTTCCTTCATCATTAAAGGTATGAAGATACTTTACTTTTGGTGTTCTAAAGTAATTTCCAAATTTCGAAGCTATTGAATATTCAATTTTTGTGTAATTTTTTGGATTCTCTTTTAACGGAACAAATTCAAAAATATCAACAGCAAAAAGTGATATGGCAAAACTTGCTACAAATGCAAGTGAAAGTAATTTTTTCATGGATTTCCTCCTCAAAAAATCTTAAAATCTAATATCGATGTATCTCACTTGTAATAAAAGTGTTTAATCAAATAAGACTTTTAAAAGTAAAAATATTTTTACTTCGCAAAGTTTTAGATTAATTGATTTTCTAGTCTATATATTTTATACTATTTTCGGAAAAAATCAAATCAATCTTTACATTTTTAGAGAAAATATGACAGATAATCAATGGAAAATATTTTGTGACTTCAAAAATGATTTAAAAAAAATGGTAACAAAATGGCAAGAACAGTTTCCAAATCTAAAAGATTTACAAAAACAGGCTGCAATAATTGCGAAAACACCAGATTATCCTTTTGAAACTCCTATAGTTTACAATCTTGCCCTTGAAGAAATTTCGAAAAATGATGAAATAAAACTCATTGTAATTGGTGATAATCCAGGCAAAGACGAACAACTTGCCAAGAATAACAAATATCTTGTTGGTCAAGCAGGAAAAATAGCAGAAGGATTTTTTAAGCGAAACGAAAGTCTTGGAATTGATTTCAGAAAAAACGTGATTATTTTAAATAAAACTCCAATTCACAGTGCAAAAACTTCCCAATTAAAGACAATTGCTAGATTAGGTGGTGAAAAAATTTCTGAATTTATAAAAGAATCTCAAATTTGGATGGCAAAACGGACAGCCCAGCTTCACATAGAAATGAATAATCAAATTTTGCAAGAAAATCAAACAGAATTGTGGCTTGTTGGCTATTCAGAATTGAAAGAAAAAGGACTGTTTTTAAACTATCGAGATGAACTAAAAAAATATTATTCAGCAGATGATAAATCAAAATCGAACTGGCAGAAGGTTTTTGTATTTCAGCATTTTTCTATGAATCGTTTTACAATTGATTTGAAAAATTATATAGAAAAAAAATTTGATAATTGCAAAATAGACAGAGAAATCTTGCACGAATTAGGACAAATTCATAGAACAGAAATATTTGGTGACTAAAATAAAAAAAAACGAGAAACGTTATGGATTTCTCGTTCTTTTTAATTGAGGGGGTAGTACACCCCCTCAAAACGGCGAAGTCAAGGCTTTAAGCGTTAGCGTGCCTTGACTCGACGTATTGTCTAATCGCTTCTCTTATATCTCTACATCTAGTGAGTACACTTTGTGTCCCTTCTATCCCAATAGCGATTCAATTCAATTAGTCTGTTTCAGTTGAATTTGTCGAAACTGTTACATCTTCTTTTTGGGCAACTTGTTCAGAAACTGAATTCTGTAGCATTTTTTTTCTGTTTGAATAATGGATAATACTGAAAAATAAAATCATAAATGCCAAAGTTTCAAACAACAAAGCTTGTCCTTTTGTTTCTCCTAGGAAAAAAGAAATAACAACAGAAGCACAAATCAAAATTTGCAAGCAAAAAATTAAAATTAAAACTTGTTTTGAAGAATATCCCAAATTCAAAAGTTTATGATGCAAATGTGAACGGTCTGGCGACATTATTGGTTTTTTATCACGTAAACGACGCCAAATAGCAGCAATTGTATCAAAAACAGGAAATGAAGTTAAAACCACCATAATCAAGAATTTATTATGTTCAAAAACATCACTTGATGTATATAAAGGAATTGTTGCAATCATGAATCCCAAAAACTGAGAACCATTATCACCCATAAAAAGTTTTGCAGGAGGCCAGTTATAACATAAAAATCCAAAAATTGAACCGCAAAGGATAAAACAAATTCCTGCTTCGGAATTGTTTGAAATGCTAAACAAAATACCAAGAGTAAAAACTACTGTGATTGAAAGTGTTCCGCAAAGACCATCTAAACCATCAATAAGATTGTAAGCATTTACTAATCCCAAAATCCAACCAAAAGTAAGAATAAAACTGACAACGGTTGGTAACTTGAACCCAAAAATCTGAGTAAATCGATATCCATTAAAGCAAACAATAGATACAGCGATTAATTGAACAATTAATTTTACAATAGCAGGGAGATTAAGCAAGTCATCAAGAATTGCAAAAAGAAAAATAATTGTTGTAGATATTAATATAGGTAGACTTTTTGAAGCAGAAATATCTTTTGATACGAGAAGAAAAATAATAGCAGAAATTAAAAAAGAAACAACAATTCCAATGCCACCAAGTCTAGGAATATTTCCAGAATGAATTTTTCTTGCACTTTGATAGTCATAAAGACTGAATTTTTTACAGAATTTAATAATCAACGGCATAGAAATAAGAGATAAAACAATAGATAGTCCGATATTGATATACATAATCATAACATTATGTTATATCATTTTTCTAGAAAAATCAACATATAAAAAAGAATGATGATTTTGATGGTAATTGTTATTCTTTTTTTTATCAATGTTTTTTTTTAACATCCCTTTTTTCATCTTGAATATATCCTTTTTTATATGATAAAATGATATAAAATAGTTAAAAATTTATCTGTTTATTCTCACTTTGGAGGATTTTATGCAAATTGATGATGAATTAAATGAAACAGGAAACAACCTTGATATAAATCAAAAAGACACATCTAGTAAAAAAAATGATGAAATTTCTTTGATTGATTTGTTTGCAGTTTTACTAAAACGTAAATGGATGATTTTCATTATCACAATGATTGCAGCAGTTTTTATATTTGTATTTTCAATTATTTCTTTAATACTTCCAGCAGACAAGTCCTTTTTACCAAATGAATATACTGTTACAGCAAATATGTTGATTAAAGATTCTTCAAATGCTAATGCTTCTTCTATGTCTGGCGCTGCAAGTGCAGCAGCAAGTTTAATGGGTATAAATCTGAATAGTGGCGCAACTTCAGTCAGTTCTCTAGTTGTTTATTTAACCTCATCAAATCCATTCTATGATGCGATTGCACAACAGTTTGATTTATATACTAAATATGATTTTGAAAAATCTCCAATTGCAAATACTCGAAAAGCATTAAAAAAAGTTGTTTTTACAAATTATGATGAAGAGAGTGGAGTTTTCTCTATTTCTTGTAAAGATATTGAACCTGAATTTGCAGTTCAAGTTGTTAATTATGGTGTTGATTGGCTTTCAAATCGTCTTGAAGAACTTTGTGTTGATACAAATATCATCACGAAAGAAAATCTTGAAAAAAATCTTGATATTTCATGGAATGAAATTCTTAAACTTACAAAAGAGATGACTGATTTACAGGATAAAGTTGCACAAGGTCAAGTTGTTTGGACAAAAGATTTTACTATCGAACAAAATCGTATTGAACTTGAACTGTCAGCTCAAAAAAGTGTTTACACACAGTTAAAAAGTCAACTTGAATTGTTAAAAGTTAATATGCAGACAGAGTCACCAACTTTTCAAATTCTCGAAAGACCTTCTATACCTGATATGAAATCTGGACCAAGTCGAGGAAAACTTTGTATCATTGTAACTTTTGCCGCATTTTTTGTTTCAGTCTTCTTGGCTTTCCTTTTAAATGCAATTGAGAATATCAAAAAAGATCCAGAAGCTATGGCAAAATTATCACAAGGAAAAAAAAGAATAGAGTGAAATAGTTTATTATCAGTTTTAATTTCGAGTTTTTTGATTTTATACTTTGGGGCAAAGATTGTACTGTATGGTACAGTCAATTCTTAATCGTATTATTGGATGAATAAAAAAAAATATTTACTTTTATTTGGTTTTGTTTTCTCAGTGTTTTTATTGTTTGCTGAAACAGTAAATTCTATATCAACTTCTAACACTTCATTCACATCAACTGATAATATAAAGAAGGCTCAAGTTGCCACTGCAACAAATGAGTATATTGTGACTGCAGGAGATATTTATACTCTTGTTTATGCTGGCGGAAGTTTTTCTGTTTCTGTTGATAGTACTTATAGAGTCAGAATTGCAAACTTGGGTATTATTACAGCAAAAGGTTTAACTTTGCAGGAATTTAAAAATAAAGTTGAAACACTTATCATAAGTAACTATCCAACTATGGGTGTACAATTTTTCCTTGCAAATCCAGCTCAATTCCATGTTTTTATTAAAGGAGAAGTTTCATCTGCACAGACTATAGAAACATGGGCTTTGGAACGAGCTTCATCTTTACTAAAAGAATATTACACAAATTACTCATCGACGCGTCTATTTACCATTGTTTCAGAAGATAAGAAGATTAAAACTTATGATCTTTTTGAAGCTTCACGCAATGGTGATTTTTCACAAGACCCTTACCTTAGACCTGGAGATACAATTATTGTTCCCAAAATTGATAGAAAAGTTGAAATAACTGGTGAAGTATTCAGGCCAGGAACTTACGAAATTTTGCCAGGTGAAGAATTATCTGAATTGATTTTTGATTATGCTGATGGATTTACGCCATTTGCTCAAAAAGACAATATTGAAGTTTCTCATTATATTGAAAAAACAGGGGTTTACAAAACTTCTTATTACAATGAAACTGATTTGCTAAGTACAATTCCTTTGACCAGTTACGACAGAATTTATATTCCTTCAGTTAAAGATACAAAATCTGTGATTTATGTTGAAGGAGCTGTAAATAATAAATATGATTTTGATACAAAAACTGTCATTTTGGATAAAGATGAGGTTTTGCCAAGTGGAGAAGTTGTTTCATCTCCAACTTCTATGAATAAACTTAAATTTGAATATTCAGAAGGAAAAAGTTTTGTTTCATTTATTCTAGAAAATTCAGCGATGTTTATAAATTCTTCTGATCTTGAGAATGCTTATATAATTCGTCAAAACGATGAATCAGATGAAACTATTCCTGTTAATATAGGAAACATTCTTTATCCTTCCAAAAAAGATAAAGGATTTACTGATTTTGAGATTAACGCAAATGATAGAATTATAATTCCATATACACAATATTATGTAACTGTAACTGGTGGCGTTAATTCTGTTGGAAAGTATGCTTATCAACCAGGAAAAACTTGGGAATATTATATAAATCTTGCAGATGGTTTTAATCTTGATGAAAATTTATTTAGTTCTGTAAAAATTACAGATAAAAATGGCAAAAAGCTTTCTAAAAAATCGGAAATTCCTCCAGAAGCTGTAATTTATGCATCAAGAAATTCTCCAAATAATGGCTGGTTGATACCATTAATAACTTCCATATTGACGTTTATAACTACATGTCTTACATTGATTGGAACTATTATGAATTTTTCTTAATTAAAATTTTTGAATTGGATATTTTATGAAAAAATTGATTGTTATTGGAGCCGGCATTTCAGGACTTTCAGCCGGGATTTATGCTGCTCGAAGCGGTTTTGATGTAACGATAATGGAACAGCATTTTACTTTCGGCGGACTTTCTACAGGTTGGAGTCGAAAAGGTTATTTTTTTGAAGGAGGAATGCACTGGCTTACTGGTTCATCTGAAAAACTTCCTATGAATAGAATTTGGAAAGAAACAGGTGCATTACAGGAAAATAATCCTATTGAAAACAGAGATCCTCTTTATACACTTCTGGACGGAAATAAAAATCTAAATCTTCATCGCTATGCTGGTGATATGGAAAAAGCACTTTTGGAGTATGCGCCTGAAGATGAAAAACCTATTAAAAAGATGTTTCGCGATGTAAAGGCTTTTTCAAGATTTTTTATGCCAGTTTTTGATGTTTCAGGTTGTAAATGCAAAAATCCAGCGAAAATTTCTGTTATTTCATTTATCAAGATGCTGCCTGCAGTTTTTCGCGTACCTTTTTTGGTGAATCAAAGTTTTGAAGATTATGTTAATCAGTTTTCGAATAAGAATATCAGACATCTTTTGATGAGCGTAATTGGTTACAGGTATAATGCTTTGAGTTTTATTTATACGCTTGGAGCTTTTGCCAGCGGAGATTGTGGATATCCTAGTGGTGGTTCAATTCAAATGGCAAAAAATATGGAACAAACTTTTTTGTGTTTGGGCGGAAAAATAGAATATCGTACTCAAGTTGATAAAGTGATTGTTCAAGATGGTGTCGCAAAAGGTGTAAAAACGAAAAATGGTGAGCTTTTTGCAGATGCTGTTATTGTAACCCAGGATACTCGAGCGGCAGTTGATAATCTTTTTGAAGAACCTTTGCAGGATAAATGGGTTTTGAAGATGAAACAGAAAGTTATTACTGAGCAGAATATATTTGTTTGTCTTGGTGTAAAAGCAGATTTATCACATTTACCTTACGCCTGTGTAATTCCTTTGAAAGAACCGTTAGAATATGCTGGCTGCAAATGGAATGAAATTCGAATCAATAATTATGCGAAATATAAAACACATTCTCCAGAAGGTTGTACATCAATCACAAGTTTATTGATTGGTGATTGTTATGATTTTTGGAAAAAAGCAAAAGCTGACGGAACTTATAAGGCAAAAAAAGATGAACTTGGAAAACTTTTTGTAGATGCGGTAGCTCAAGTTATCCCTGAGGTGAAAGAAAATCTGGAAGTCATTGATGTGGCAACACCTTGTACTTATGAGCGTTATTGCAGTTCTTTTGAAGGCAGCTGGATGAGCGTTTGGAAGAAAGGCGGGTCGCAGGATAATTATCCGCAGACTTTAAAGTCTGTAAAAAACGTGTATTTTGCTGGTCAGAGAATAATGATGCCTGGAGGGCTGCCAATTGCAGTTTATACAGGAAGACGCGCAGTGCAGCTTTTATGTAAAGATAATCATGTTGAATTTGTATAAAACTTCTTTTCTGACAGGATGTTTTTTGGTTTAAATCGTGTCAGGGATTATAAGTTGTTGCGAAAACAGTTTTTAAGCAAAAGTCCATCCAAAGAATACGTCGAGTCAAGGCACGCTAACGCTTAAAGCCTTGACTTCGCCGTTTTGAGGGGTTGTACTACCCCCTCAATAAAAATTTAAAACTCGACATTTGTCCTAGTATTTTTATATCGTTCTCATCCAGGTTTTACGTTTGAATAAAATAAAGGTAATGATTAATCTGACAATTTCCTCAGCTGATAGCAATGCATAAATCCCGAAAATGGACAATTTAAACACAAATGCAGTCAGCAAACCAACTGGAACCCCAACTGCCCACGTTCCAATCAAATCCACAAATAAAATAAGTTTGGTGTTTCCCCCACTACGTAGAATTCCACCTCCAAGAACCATATTTGTAACTTTTACAGGAAGATAACAGGCAAAAATTACAAGGAGAATACTTCCCATTGATTTTACTTGTGGCTCAATTTGATATAGAGAAACGTAAAAATTTCTACATAAAATTAAAATGGCTGATAAAATAAGTGAACCAAGAATTCCATATAAAATAAGAGATTTTGAATCTTTATATGCTTTTTCAAAATCTTTTTGACCGAGTTTTTTACCAATAATGATGCCGGAAGCAGAGGAAATTCCACTCAAAGCACCAATTAATAATCCTTGAATTGGATAGGTGAGTGTCATTGCGGCACAAGGTTCACTTCCTAAATGTCCATAAATGATTCCGTAAATATTTTCTCCCAGACTCCATAAAAACTCGTTGCATAAAATTGGCATGAGAATAAAAAGATACTGTTTTGCTGACAGTTTTGTGAGTTTTATTGAAATTTTAAATTGCAGTTTTTTCTTTTTCATAAGAACTGTAAGCATTAATATTGTGATAAACATGCTTACGCAAGTGGAAATTGTGGAAGCTATTGCCGCTCCTTTTATGCCTAATCTTGGAAATCCAGCTTTCCCAAAAATGAGAAGATAGTTTACGACTGTATTGATGAGTGCTGTAAGAAGACTTACATAAAGCGGCTTTTTTGCATCGTCCATACATCTGAACATTGTGACTGAGGCTGTGTTAATGGCAAGAGGAATAAAAGAAATGCCAATAATTTTCAGATATTCAGCTGCTTCAAAAACTGTTTTTTCGTCTGTACTGTAAATTTTCATTATTGATTTAGGATATAAAACCGATAACCCTGCGAAAATGAATGCTAGAATCACCATGACTAGAAGATTAACTGAAAAACTACGGAGCGCTTCGTTTTCATCTTGTGCACCTACATTTTGAGCAATCATAATTCCACTTACGGTTGCAACCGCTCCACAGACAATTGTAAAAAGGGAAACAAATTTTCCAGCAAGTCCAACGGCTGCAATAGAAATAGTACCAAGTTGTCCTATCATCAGCTGGTCAATAATGCTAAATGAAGATTGAAGCATACATTGAAGTGCAACAGGTATTGCAATCATAAAAACTTCTTTTAAAAGATTGTTATTGCATTTCAGCGATATATGATTCTTTTTTAACATAA
>JALFAW010000233.1 GCA_022773305.1 Spirochaetia bacterium | reverse complement strand
CTTTTCATAAACACCTCGTTAATATTATACATATAATTATCATATTTTTTAAAAGTTTCTTCAAGATTAATTTCAAAATTTTTATTTTATAGATTACAATTTTTATTCAAAAGGGCTTCGTATTGAGCACTAGAATATTGTAAAATATTTAATGGGACAAATGTCGAGTTTTAAATTTTTATTCTTTGGGTGGCTTTTTGCTTCGCAAAAAACAGGCTTTTCAGGGTTCCGCTATCGCTTCATTCCTTCGCTACACTTCGGAACTGGCTACGCCAGTCCTTACAATCCTTGCCACTGTTTAAAATTAAAAAACTCGAAATTGAACCTAATATTTACGTATCCTTATTCTTTCCTCAAGTTTCGAATATAAAAAATACTTCACTTTATACAAAAAATGATGTACAATTATGTTGAAACTATAGATTTGTTTTTTTTGCAACTTAGCATTCAATTTGCCTCTAGCTGCCAAAAATTGGAGTTTTTATGATAAAAGAATTTCTTCCATATGATACAGTTCGAAATGATGCCTTAAAACTTGCTCATAAAATATATCATTCAGGATTTTTTCCTGATGTGATTTATGCATCACTGCGAGGTGGAGCTTACATGGCAAATATTATCAGTGAATATTTTAAAATTGCAAGCAAAAAATTTAATCATCATCCTGTTTTATATGCGGGAGTTGTTGCTCGTTCATATTCAGATATTGCACAGCATACAAAAGTTTACATAGACGGATGGACTTATCCTCCTGAAAATTTGCGTCCAGGTGATAAAATTCTTCTTATTGATGATATTTTCGATTCTGGTCGAACAATTAATTGTCTTGTTGAAACTTTAATGAACAGTCGTGGTATTCCAAGAGATGATATAAAAGTTGTTGTTCATGATTACAAATATTTTACTTATCAGGAAGAACAGTTGCCAATTCAACCAGATTTTTACAGTCGCAAATTCGAAATCACAAATCCTGAAGAAAACAGATGGATTCATTATTTAAGTCATGAGCTTGTTGGTCTGACAGAAGATGAACTTGATAAATATTATTATTCAAAGGACGATGAACTTCGTGGTGTTTTAGGAGAACTTTTTGAAAAATAAATTTATAAGTTTAATCGTTAAGATTTAAAATAGATTGTTTTAGGAAATTGAGTGTTTATGGCAATAATTAAAAAAAGTTTATTTTGTTTAATCTCATTTTTTATCTTTTCTTTTTGTTTTGCTTATGAAATTGATTTATTGAGTCCAAAAAAAGGTGAATGGTCTAATAAACAGATGCTTGTAATAAATGATTTTCCAAATCTCAATGGAGATTTTTTTTATTCTTTAGATGGCTCTGACCCTCAATATTTTGGATTTGCTTACGATGGACCTGTTTTAATTGATGTTAGTGGTGAAATTCAACTCAAAGTTGCATATATTGATAAAGCTGGAAACGTTTCAAAAAAAGAAGTATCATTTTCTGTCAAACCGATACAGGAAGATTCCGTTGAAAATAATGAATTAAGAAACTTTTTACAAGTTTTTTGTTCAAGTGGTATTGTGAATTATACTTCAGGTTCTGATTTTTCTATTCCAAAACAACTTTTTTACAGTTTCTCTTCTCTAAATATGGATGAACTTCAAAATGATAATGGTTTATTTATGGAAGGAACTATTTTGCGTCTTTCTGCAGAAAATAGCATTTCACGATATATTCCATGTACAG
Source organism: Spirochaetia bacterium (assembly GCA_022773305.1). Lineage (GTDB taxonomy): Bacteria > Spirochaetota > Spirochaetia > Treponematales > Treponemataceae > Treponema_D. The sequence continues at coordinate 3,155 of JALFAW010000233.1, read as the reverse complement.
TTTTTGACCCTACAACTAATAATTATTATAGATTTGTTATAAAAACTTTTCCTCAATATGCTGGTGTTTACACAAAAAAAGAACTTCCATTTTCAATTGAAGATTGGGACAAAGTTACTTTTAATAATCGTGATCTGATTTATAAAATTGATTCTGAGTTTTGGGGACTTCCAGATGATAAACCTATGATTTTTGACCGTTCTGAAAGTCATATGATTTCATGGCAAAGTCTTGATTATTCAAAAGGTAATGTAGTTGAATATTATATTTTACCACCTAAACCAAAGATTATCTACACGAAAAAAGATGATGGAAGCATAGTTTATTCGGTTGAAGATTTATCTGGCGAAGGCGCTTTTGCACTTAGTATATTTTCAGAAGAAATAAATGATTATCAGGAACAATTTAAGCAGATTGGTATTGATGCTTTTTCTGGAGAAAAAGTTCAGAATTCCATGAAAATTGGAGTTTTCTCAAATTCAGTTTATCAAGGGTGTTTTACAGCTGAATATATGATTAATAAATGCCCCCCATCTATTCCTGTAATAAATGCTTCTGCAAAGTCTTTTTATTCTCGTCAAAACGTGCGAGTGGAAATAAATTGTGATTCTTCTGATGAACTTTATGTTGCATTAAGTGAACCTTGTACAATCAGAAATGATGGGAAAATTTATAATGTAAATAGTGAAGAACTAAAAGACATTCATGTAGGTGATTATAAAAAAGCAAAAACTTCAAAATTTGTGATTAATTGGGATCCTAAAAATAAACAGCCAGTATATTATAAAATTGCTTGTTATGCAAAAAACCAAAATAATGTCAGTAAAATCGCCGAATATCAGGTTATAATCGATAAATCAAGTTTTTATTTTGATAAAAATGCGAATCCAGAAAATGCACAGGGAACAGTTGAGAATCCTTACACAAATTTTGAACAGTGTTATAATGAATTAAAGAATGTACGTGCAATCACACTTCGTGTAAAAGGTGACCTTGAAATTTGCAATAATTATATTCTTGAGTCAAATTTAGAAATTATAAATGATGGAGATGCACATATTATTTTTAAACGAAACGGTTCGTTTACACTAAAAGGTTCAACGTTAGAGATTTCAAAGTGTAGGATTTCAAATGATTTGGAAATTGATAGTAAAAGAAATGTTTTTTCGGATTTGAACAATTCAAGTTCTATTTATCTTATGCGTTTAGAAAATGCAGTATTAACTCTAAATAACTGTCAGCTTGGATTTGATTTTGAAAAAAATGGAACAGTAATTGAGGCTATCAATTCTATTGTAAATATTTTTGATACAATCGTTTCTGCAAATGCAATTTCGTATGTTTCGTTTATATCTTCAGTAAAATCAAGAATAACTTTACAAAAGTCAATAGTCACTACTTCCGCCGATGTGAATGTTGTTATTTCAGCAAATGAAGGTTTTGTGACTTCGAGGGATAACAGTTATACACTTGCAGGTCATACAGGAAGAGTTTGTGAGCTTTTTTCTGTGAAAGCTAGTTTCATAAAAAATACTTTTAAAACTGTCTTATCAAATGAAACACAAATTATCGACCCAATTTATCAGGATGAAAAGACAGAACTTATTGAACAGGAAAATCAGATTATAGGATTGTAAACAATAAATATTACTATTTTGCGCAAGGAAATAAAATGCAAAAAGTTCCAGAAAAATTTATAGTAGGATTTGATGAAGCAGGGCGGGGACCTCTTGCAGGACCTGTTTATGCATCGGCAGTCATTTTACCTGAAATGTTTCCTGTTGAGATTTTAAATGATTCTAAAAAACTGTCTGAAAAAAAACGTAAAAATGCTGAAATTATTATAAAAGAAAATGCATGTTTTGGAATAAGTTTTGTGAACCATGATGAAATAGATAAAATAAATATTCTGCAAGCAAGTTTACTTGCAATGAAAAATGCCTTTTTAAAAATGATAGAAATGTTTCCTATTTGGTATGAAAAAAATTATAATCAAAAATGTGACATTTCTGTTTGTACGTTTGAAGGAATTGTAGACGGTAATTTTTCACCAAATGTTGATTTTTTGTGTCGTCATGAACCAAAAGCAGATGGTAAATATCCACAAGTTATGGCAGCTAGCATTTTGGCAAAAACAAGTCGTGATGAATTTATGATAGAAATGGATAAACTTTACCCCGATTATGGATATGCAAAACATAAAGGATATCCTACAAAAGCTCACAAAGAGGCTTGTAGAAAGTTTGGACCTTCAAAAATTCAAAGACTTTCTTTCAAATATTAAATCATTTATAACTTAGGAAGATTTTTAAAATAAACCGCTACAAAATAAATTGCTCATTTTCTTTTGTAGCGGTTTTAAAATTATTTTGTTATAGAATCTTCTTGTTCTGTTGACTCTGTTGATTTTTTTGAAACAATGTGGATAACTTTACCTGTTCTTTTTATTCCATCATCAGTTTTTTCTGATTTTTTGTCAGATTTTACATGATAAACTTTTTTGTTTCCTACAGAATATTTTGCATCTTTTGCAGCACGTTTTTCTTTTGCTGCTTTTTGACGTGCTTTTCTTTCCTTTTCAACAAAATCAAGAGACTTTTCCATTCCCTGAAGAAATTTTTGCATATCTTCTGCAAAAATTGCGATTTGATGTCTATCAGCTTCAGCACCATCTCTATTTTTGCTTTCTACTATCTGAAGAAAAACATCACCAGTTCTGTTTTCTTTAACATTAAAAAAGTATGAACGATTATCTAAAAAAACTTGAGTTGTAAAAAGTTCTCCACGAGCACCCATCGTTTTCTCCTTGTAAAAATACCGCAGTCAGCGGATTAGCTCAATTATGTAATCAATAATATATATAAAATACTATGTTATTAATAAAAGAGTTTTTTTAATAACTCAAAAATTAATCAAAAAAAAGCAACGTTAAATTAATACATCGTGTCATATTATCAAATTTTTATTTTTTTTTCAATGTATTTATTTTTGAAATAAAATGTGAATATCATTTATTAGGTTCAATTTCGAGTTTTTTAATTTTAAACAGTGGCAAGGATTGTAAGGGCTGGCGTAGCCAGTTCCGAAGCGTAGCGAAGGAATGAAGCGATAGCGTAACCCTGAAAAGCCTGTTTTTTGCGAAGCAAAAAGCCACC
>JALFAW010000191.1 GCA_022773305.1 Spirochaetia bacterium | reverse complement strand
TATCACATCTGGAAGGGAGTGTCCAAGAAAAAGGGTTCACATGGGAACAGTGTCTAAGAACAGGGGCATGTCTTGTGTGGGTGTCCGTAAAACGGGTACTACACTAATTCGCGTGTCCACTGTTATGGGTACATTATAGAAAAAGGAAGAAGGGGAAAAGGAAGAAGGGGAAAAGGAAGAAGAGGAAAAGGAAGAAGACAAAGAAGATGATGAAAATCTATATTTGATTAAAATTAATAAAAACGGCTGTTTTGATGCAAAAACTAATATGCGTTTAACTTTGGAATCTAAAACCCAAAAAGATACAACGTACTGGGAGAAGAAAGTGATAGATAGTGAAGTGATGCTTTCTCCTTATATTAACCTAGGTTATCAGGCTAAAATAGTATTGAATGAAAAGATGAAAAAAGTATTATGTGGAGAGGGAAACGTTGCGGGTATAGGAACAAGGTTGAAATATTTAGGATTTTTAAGGAATGGGTTAGGTGATTATGAAGCATTTGTGATAGAAAAGCAATCAGGCTTTTATTTGACATATATTCTCATGGAAGGAATGATAAAAAATCGATTATTACAAATAAAAGATTTGAAACAAATAGAAAAATATCAAAAATCTAAGCTGAAAGTTATCGAAAAATATGTGGGGAAATTATTGCTGCTAGAAGATAATGTTAGACCTATATTAAAAGTGATAAAAAGAGAGTTTAAACGATATAAAAAAACTAAATATATATTGCCAAACAGAAGAAATCAATTAATATTGATTATGTTTCGTCTTATAAGTGAAATACACTCAGCTGATATTAGTATGTCTGTAGCAAACTATGTAATGAGGGAGATTGAAGTTTTACAAAATTTTTCTGATATTTATATAGAAAAAACGTTGTTTAATATTGATAATATGCTTCTTGAGTGGGTAAAGAAATTTAATTGTCAGTATGATTTTTTGATGGAAACTATGGTGTATATGTATTCATATAAGAAAACAGATGAACGATTAAAATATCTTGAAAATGTTGAAGTATGTCCAGGAAGTCGAGAATTTGTATACGTCGATAATATTATGCAAAAAGCTTATGATGGTGAATATAGTGAAATAACAAAAAAAAGTTTGAAATCTCCTTTGATGTTGAAAAAAATGTTTTCTATAGATAGTGAATGTACTGAACAAAGAATACAGAGTATAATTAACAGTTATATTATACATGCAAGTTATCCGATAGAATTTGAGTTTGCAAAATAAAAATATAAAGAGACTTTTCTTTTTGGCTTCTGAAGAAAAGTCTTTTTGCATTTTTTTGAATAATGGTACTTCCGGAATAGAGCGGAAGTACCATTATTTTTAGCTATGTTATAGTTAATATGTAAGTAATGTTAATCTTTTAAATAACAAAAGATTGCATAGAACCTTGAAAATTGAATAGAGAAGTAACTTAAAAATGCTAAGGCAATGAATGAAAGGAGAAAACACAATGTCTTACTCAAATTTTAATGGAAATTGCAACTCAGGTAATGGTGGATTAAAGCAGGCGGTTTATCATATGCCAACTACCGAAGATCTGGCACAGCATGCAAATGAAATGGAAAAAACACAGAATGCAATAGAGACAGTTGGTAGTGATATGATGCTGATTAGTAATGTTATTTTAGACGCAAATCAGAGCATGACTGTAGCAACTGATACACTCAAGAGTTTTGTGACCAAAACGCGAAAGAAGAAAGGGGGTAGCGAATTGGTGCAGATGTCAGGAAAATGTGTTCTGGTGCAGAAATATTCAGATGGCACAGCGGATTGTAAAGACTTCTTTATGAATATTGACGGCACTTTTCATGGAATTATATATCAGTTCCCGGCAGAGATTAGTTCAGACGAGATTGTCGAAATGGTAATGACTGAAAAAATCGCCGTATTTTTTCCTTTAAAAAGAGTTAATGGTGAAAAACTGTATCAGGCTTTTTTAGCGGCAGGAGTACATATGAACCCCGACATTCCTGTAGGAGTTGTAAAAAGAGAGCTTGAAAAATATATTGTATCCCGAATTAATACATTTAAAGTTGAATTAATCATTCCGATTACAGGCTGGAATGCTGGAAACTGGTATAGAACAGGAAAAGAGTACATGCGTTTTTCAAAATACATTGATTTTCCAACAGTTCCAGTGGCAAAAAAAGTATTTCCTGTAATTGCGCCAGGAAAATGGCATGTGGAAGACTATTTTAAGGTTCTGGATCATATTCAGGACAGAATGCTGAAAATGTGGATATTCATCTACCCATTTTTAGGCATGATTGCAAGTTTAATGGCGAAATTCGGCTGTAGACTTAATTTTTGTTTAAATATAGTAACAGATGATGAAGAAGTCAGAAGAGAAATTACCAGAATAACAGCTATCTTTAATCGCGGAAATGTTCCGATTATCTCACTGGCTGAAAATCGAAGTGCTCTGAATAAGGAATTTTCCAAATATGGGGATGAAGTCGTTTTTGTATCGGCTGATAAAACAGTGAACCAGGATTACAACTATGAGAAGAAAATATTTGGAAATGCTGAATATGCAGTTAACATCTTGGCAAGAAACAGGAATCTTCCAAGCCCGTACAATCGTCCGGTTTATGCTGGAGGAGTGGTTTTATCAAATTTTCCGCTTGCGTTGAGTGGAGTTATCACGCTTTATGCAGAGCGTGAAGATTTTACAACATATGATGAAGATTATGCAGTGTTCGATTGGGTGTATGTTGAGTTTGTAAAGTTTGTTGGAAAGAATTTTACTTCAGTTAC
>JALFAW010000172.1 GCA_022773305.1 Spirochaetia bacterium | reverse complement strand
GAGTTTCTCTCGTGGCAAGGATAGTAGGGGCACCAAAGGTGGCCACTGGACTGAGCGAAGCGAGGGAAGCGGCTGGAGCGATAGCGGAACCCCGGATAGCGCGAGTTTGCAATGCAAACTCGGGACGAGAAAATGCTATGCATTTCTCGCTTTTTTTGCGAAGCAAAAAGCCACCCAAAGAATACGTCGAGTCAAGATGTCATGATATAAATGTCTGGAAAATGGTACTCTGATTTGACGGAATCAGAGAGTCGGCGGAAGGTTCTAGCGTGCCATGAAGAAGCCTTTGTAAATACAATCACTTACTTCGAAGTCAAGATTAATCTAAACCGACCGTCGTATGACATAAATGCAGCAGGGGGACATTTCCCCCTGACTGCGAATAGGAGTACGGCTAACCACAACCAGACATTTACTCCTGATTCCATTTTATTATAAAGAGGTAACAAATGGAACAAAAACGATTTGTAGGAATTGACCTAGGTAAAAGAACTTATGAAATAAAGTTCATTGCAAGTAATGGAAGTGTGACAGGTACAAATGGAAAAACGTGTCCATCAGGAAGAAAAGAACTTTACAAAAAACTTCTTTCTACAGACAGAATTGCAATTGAAGTGTGTGCATTAGGAATGGTAATGGCAAAAGAAATCATACAACAAGTTGGAGCTAAAGTAGTTCTATTAAATCCAAGTCAGATTGCTCTTATATATCGTTCTGTAAAAAAGAATGATAAAGAAGATGCCTTAAAACTAGCAAGACTTGTTCAAAAATTTACAAATGAGGAATTACCAAAAATTGAATTACCGACAGAGCATGAAGAAAATTTACGACAGATTTTAACTGAATTAAGACAACTAAAAAATGATAGAACTAAAGAAATAAACAGAGTTCACGCAATTTTTGTTGAATGCGGCATAACTGAGATAAAAAAAAGTAATTTAGCTACTCATGAAAATAGGATTGAATGCATAAAAATACTTAAAGGCATTTTTCTTTCCCAAGCAGAACGAAGTCTAAAAAAACTTGAACTCATTGAAGATCAGATATTAGAAGTCGAAGAACTTTTAGATAAAGAAATTGATGGAGATAAGAATATAGCTACTTTAATTACAGTTCCTGGAGTAGGAAAACAGCTTGCATCTTCTTTTGTAGCATTTTTGGGAGATGGTTCTAGATATCCAAATGTATCTTCGATAGGAGCCGCAACAGGACTTGTTCCGCGACTTGATATGTCTAGTACAAGTTTAAGATTAGGACATATAACGAAGACTGGCAATTCAAATTTAAGATCTTTATTAATACTTGCTGCATGGTCGCATGTAAGAGCAAAAAATGGAGGAGCTCTAAAAGATAAATATCTATATATGACAAAAGTTCAAAGTAAAAGTAAAAAAATAGCAATAGTAGCAATAGCAAGGAAATTAGCAGAGTTAATGTATTCTCTATTAAAAAATAATACAAAATACGAAAAAAGAGCCCCTGTTCCAGTTGAAAAACTGGCAACCGAAGCTCTTGCAATATCTAGTTAAAATATGGAATTAGGGAGTCATGGCATTGACAAATATCATAGGAGGCACGCTAACGCTTAAAGCCTTGACTTCGCCGTTTTGAGGGGGTTGTACTACCCCCCCCCTCAATAAAAATTTAAAACTCGACATTTGTCCTAATAAACTTTCATAAAACGGATTTGTTTTTTTTCAGAATCATAACCCTGACTCCGATAGAATTCATGCGCGTTAAGTCTTGAACTACCAGAATTTAGTCTCATTCCTATGCAGTCTTTTTCTTTAGTCCAATTTTCTGCAGTTTCTAAAAGCTGTTTTCCAATACCTTGATTTCGAAAAGATTCTCTTACAGCCAGTCCCAAAATGTTACCTACTGGTCCAAAATAAATACTTGAATATTTTTCAACATGTATAAAACCTACTACAGATTCATATATTTCTGCCACAAAAACAGTTTCTCGATTTGCATCAAGCTTCAATATCTGCCTTCTAATGAAATCTTCTTTTGCATCATCATATCCTAAATCCTTTTGAATAAGCTCTACTAAAGCTGCAACATCCTTTTCTTCTACATTTCTGATTAACACTTTCTTTGTCACAAAATAGATTTGATTTTATGAAAACAAATAAAAACTATTTAAAAAGTTTATTGATTGTTTTGTCTAACTCTTTCTGTTCTTCCGGGAAATTGGCATTTAGATATTCAAAACACTGCACTGCTGCACGCTGGGCATGTTCATACCATATTTCATACAGTTCAGGTTTTAAATCTGGTCCTGGGAAAGGAGCTCCCTGAACATCTGATACTAAATCACGAAGCATTTTTATGCACTGTTGTGTTTTTTTATCCATAATGCACCTCACGTTTAATTACAAAATTATAATGGATTAATTAAATAATTTCCACTTTCTTTTATGCTTTCTGCAAGTTTTTTATCACAAAAAATTGCTTTAGATAGTGATTTTAAAGCATTCTCGTAAATCTGTTTTGCAGCATTCTTTACATCTTCTGCTGTCACCTGCATGATGTTGTCTAGTCTGGTCTGCCGTAAACATGAAGGATTTGCATATAAAAGTCCTTCGAAACTGCGGCTGGCACGTTCTTTTGCTGTAACTGGAACTATTGCATCCCCGTAACAGGATACAATTGTCTTATCTACTTCTTCCTGCAAAAGTGTTTTGGAAGCTGAATCCTTTAACACTTCAAGAAAAGTTTCCAGAGATTTATGCGGAGATGGATCGCGATATGTTGCCATAATATAACTGTTATCGATATTATCATTCCAAGCTCCGGCTCCGTAAGCTCCGCCTGTTGTTCGGATCTTATCCCAAAGGTCGTGCATTCCAAGATATGATGACAAAATAGTTTCTGCAGCAGCTTGTTTTGTCAAAAAATCAGAAGCTTTTGTAGAACATGCTGCAAATCCTGTTTGAGTTTTCATTGGAAAAATCTGGATTTTATCTAACTGACGTAAAATATCACTTTGAAAAATAAATGGTTCAAGCTGGCCATAAGTATAATTTTTTCCAGGCAGCAGTTTTGTAATCTGTGATTTTTTTGCAAAATCCTGAATAAGAGGCAAAAGGATTTTTAATGATGATTCATCTGCTGTAATGTGCAAAATTCCACCTGATTTTCTGCAGGTATTGTAAATATCCTCAAATTTCTTAAGCATTTTTTGAGGATTTGTTTTGGAATATTCTTTTACAGTTTGAAGTTGACTGATACCATACATTATTTCTACAAGAGCACGGTAACTGTTGGAACTGGCTCTTGCCCGACGGATGGCATAATCTCTTGCTTCACTAATTATTTCAGATTTTTTTTCAGCAACGAGTTCCTGCACAAGTTTTTCAAAACGTTTACCGTCTTTAAAATCCATTTTTGTAATTATCGTGGAAAATAATTCCAGACTTTCTTTTGCTTGACTTGTGAGGGCTTTTGTACTTAATCCAAGCCAATATCTGCCAATAAAATTTAAGTCTTTATATTGATTTTTGATTTGCTGAATTTGAGGAACGGAAGATACCTGTCCGCAATATGTTTTTCCCCAAACATCGCCCATAACACAAGCAGAATCTGCAATACATTCATCCCATTTTTTGCCATTCCATCCCAAATTTGTAATAACATCTGCCAGAAATGGAATGTATTTCAACTGTTCTGGTTCAAGATTGTCAAATGGAAAAAGAACGTCAAAGTAAAAAATGCCTTTTGTATCTTCTTGATTTATAAAAAGTGGAATTTTTGTTCCATCGGCGCCATGCACAAAATCAAGGAGAGTCTGAGTTACTTCAATTTTTTTGTCTAGTGATGACAGTTTTGTAGTTGGAATGCAGGCTGTTTCCGATGGAGTTTCTACATGCTGCTGATATTTGTGCAGTTCATCCAGATTTTTTCGTAACTGCACTTTATCAAGATTTTGTTCGAGTTCTTTTATGAGTTTTTCCTCTGCTATTTGACGATTGTTTAGATAATCAGGACTTGGTTCACACACAAATTTTACGCAAACTCTGTCTTTTGAAAAATACTTTTTCATAAGTGTCTGAACAAAATCTGGATTTTGTTTTATTTGCTTTTTGAGTTTTTCAAAATTTGTGATTGGGAAGAGATTTTGACTGCATGCATTCCCAATAGTCCATCCTTTCAAGGTTTTTTCCATGATTTGAATGGAAACTGGACCAAAATAGCGGTTTTCTTCACGGAGATTAAAATCAATGCCCATCACAGCAGAATCTATATCTTTTTGAGAAACTCCATTTTCTGTGATTTTTTGAATTGTTTCTTCTATAATATTAAAAACTTTCTGCTCATTTTTTTTCTTGACACCATTTATACCAATTATAAATACTTCCTGAGGATACTGTCCGAAATTTCCACAGGAAACAGAATCTCCAAGTTTTGATTCATTCAAAACCAATGAAATTGGAGAACTGTCATTTCCACCAAGAACTTCTGTCAAAAAATATTTTTCAATGTCGCTTTTTCCTGTGTACCAGGTCATTGCAACATAATTTCCAGTTGAACCAGATTCAGGAGCGATGTCTTTTATCTGAACATTTTTTTCGACAAGTTTCAGTTGCTGAAGTTCCTTGATTTCTTCTTTGACCAAAGGAAGCTGACTTTCACAATTTGCAACTTCGGTGAAACAATTATATTTTTGTTCAATGCGGCTCATAAATCTTTCGTTTAAAAAATCAAGCTGCGTTTGTGTTGGAATATTACCGTACAAAAATAAAAGACAGTTATCTGGATTGTAAAATTTCTGATGAAAATCTAAGAATTCTTCGTAAGTCAAAGACGGAATTTCCAGAGGGTCTCCACCTGAATCAAAAGCTGGATAACTTTCGGGAAACATTGCTCTAACGTGTTTTGAAAATGAAACTTGATTGAAAGAAGCAAAATTTCCTTTCATTTCATTGTAAACAACCCCCTGAATACTTAATCTATCTTTTTCATCAAGTTCTAAACGATGTCCTTCCTGTAAAAAAGTTGCATGATCAAGTTTTGGAAAAAATACTGCATCTGCATAAACGTCCATCATATTAAAATAATCTGACTGGACTACTGAAGCTCCAGGATAGACTGTTTTATCCGGATAAGTGAATGCATTTAAAAAAGTGTTTAAACTTGTGCTTGCTAAAGTAGAAAATGGCTCTTTCAATGGATATTTTTCGCTGCCACAAAGCGTTGAATGTTCCATGATGTGTGCTATTCCTTTTGAATCTTTGGAAAGTGTTCTGAACGCAAAAGCGAACAGGTTTTCTTTGTCATCTTTGATAATATGATAAATTTCGAGTCCTGTTTTTTTGTGACGCAAAAAAACACCTTTTGCATTATAATCACACAAATCATCGATTGAAAGAAGGATGAAACCGTTGTATGTTTTTCCAAGATTTGATTCTGATGTAAAATCGAACATTTTTTACTCCCATAAAAAGTCAAGAAGATTGTTTCAACAATCGATTGACTTTTTTACGCTGTTCCGTAATGTAATGAGGAACAGCAGTTCAATACGACCGATCAAGGCACGCTTCGCTCAAGGCCTTGACTCGCTCGTTTTCAGGGGTTGTATTAACCCCTGAATAATAAGTTTGCAACGCAAACTTTAGGTAAGATAAAGCCGCGCTATTTTAGCGGGTTTATCTTACACTCCCTATAAAAACACCGCGTTTGCAGTGAAAATTTGATTCGAAAAAACGAGGTCTGTCCCTGCCTTGTGTTGTGCCTCGTGCTTTGCCTCGTGCTGAACATTCACATACAAACGTAAGTGTTGTTTGCACGAGGCGCGAGTTTTTTTTACGCTTCGCTAAAAATTCGAAAAAACGAGGTCTGTCCCTTTTTATAAAACAAGGTCTGTCCCTGCCTCGTGCTGAACATTCGCATACCAACGTAAGTGTTGTTTGCACGAGGCGCGAGTTTTTTTTTAATGCTGCACTAAAAACTCGTAAAAATTAAGGTTTGACCCTTTTTAACTGTGGCAAGGATTGGAGCACCTGTCGAAGACAGTCCCGAAGCGTAAGCGTAGCAAGTTTTGCTTGCAAAACTTGGGAAGTAAAAACGAAGTTTTTTACGACGGATGAGGCGCGGTTAGTCGCCGAAGTGCGCAAAGCCTGTTTTTTGGTGCTGAGCGAAGTCGAAGCAACCAAAAAGCCACCCAAATTATAAAAATTTAAAATTTTAACATTTTAGATAAACTCCTGCTGATTTCTTCCAGCTACAAGCAAATCTCCTTTTTCAAATGAATTGCGCAACTTTGCAAAAAACTGTTCTGTAATTTCGGAACACAAGGATTTGGGCATGGGTTTTAAAATCTCTTCCTGTTCAAGAATCTCAATTCTTCTGTTGCTTGAAACATTCTGCAAAATTTTTTCCCTAAAATCCTGCGGTTTTGCTGCAATAAGATAAGCGATTTCTTCGACTGTATGTTCTGAAAGCCAGTCTTGTATGAACCGGTCATCGGCATTGACAACATCTTCGAGTGTAAAAAGGCGATTTCTTATGTCTTCACCCAAATCTTTATCTTCTTTTGAAAGATTTGAAAGTATTTCGCGTTCGGATGATAAATCCATTTTTTTGAGAATTTGAGCAAGCGCATTTCTGCCGTCAATATTATCAGATTTTTCAACTATCTGATTTTGAAATTTTTCCCGCATTGCCTGGTCAACACGTCGTACAATATCTGAATCAATCGAATCCAATTTGGCTAGGCGCAATATTAACTGTTTTTTTTCGTCTGTTTTCATAAGATTGATTACGGAAGCCGCTTTTTTTGGATTGATTCGAGATAGAACCATTGTTTGAACTCCGATGTTTTCATCTTTGAGTAATAGATAAATGCGTTCTGTATCAGTCTGATTTAAATAATCAAAAGGAATTCTTCCTTCGTTTGGAACTGTTTTTTGCAAAAGTTCAGCCGCACGCTTTTTTCCGTATGCTTTTTCGAGCATTTCTTTTGCAGTTTCAAAACCACCTTGAGTCTTTGTTTGGATGGTTAGTGCATTAAATTCTTCAAGGATAACTGTTGCTTCTTCGTTGCTTACTGAACGAATGGATGCTATCTCGGGAATTATTTTTTCTATTTCATTTTCCTGGAGATGTGGCAATATTTTGGCGGCTTCATCTTCACCTATAAGTAAAAGAAATTTTGCAACTCGGCGATAAACTGAATCTTTTCCGTTTGATTCGGGTTTTTCAACAGGGACTTTTATAAGTCCACCGCTTTTTAATAAATCTGTGGCATTTTGAAGCTGTTGATTTTGAAGTTGTTTTTTTTGTTTTTGTGGTACTGACTGTGCTGTTGTGGAAGTATTGGGTATTGTCATTTTTTGGTCAGGTGATTGTTCGTTTTTTGTAAATTCACTGTTTTTTTGATATGCAGCTGCTCGAAAATCTTTTACATTCATGATGATATATTATCACAATAAGGGTATGAAAATCAATTTGAAAAAGGGAGGTGTGCAGGGCCTCCGCATTATAAATACCTTTAAAATGTATTG
>JALFAW010000143.1 GCA_022773305.1 Spirochaetia bacterium | reverse complement strand
ACTGTATTTTTGGTTGATTTTGGAGCTGCTGTCAATGCAAAAAACATTGATAAAGTCAAAATCGAAGTTAAAATTATTTTCATAAGTTACCTGCCTTTTTTAAAATTATGATTATTGTTTACATAAACGATTTTATATCAGGATTTAAAAAAAAGCAAATATATATTAGGACAAATGTCGAGTTTTAAATTTTTATTCTTTGGGTGGCTTTTTGCTTTGCAAAAAAAGCGAGAATTGCATAGCATTTCTCGTCCCGAGTTTGCATTGCAAACTCGCGCTTTTTAAGGTTCCGTACGCACTTCGTTCTACCTTCATTCCTTCGCTACGCTTCGGAACTGGCTACGCCAGCCCTTACAATCCTTGCCACTGTTTAAAATTAAAAAACTCGAAATTGAACCTATTAATTATCCTACATATTTGCCATGTAAAAATCTTCGTAAAGACAAATGAAGAATTAAGCATACATTCACACAAGTACAATACAAGTCATTTTAATTGAAAAAACTCAACAAAAATGTTATAATAATTTTATGGATTTGATAAAAAAACTTGATGAATGTGAGAATCGATTTAAGGTTGTGAGCGATCTTGTAATGGATCCAAACTTGGTTAAAGATGCAAAAAAATATAAAGATACTATGCGCGAACACGGTTATTTGAGTGAAGTCTGTGCGCTTTATGATGAATATAAAAAGGTTTTATCTGGAATTCAGGATGCAAAAGAAATGATTACTGCAGAAGATGATGCTGACATGCGTGAAATGGCTCGCGAGGAACTCAAAGAACTTGAAGAACGTCAGCCTGCATTGGAAGAAGAAATTAAGTTAAAACTTGTTCCCCCTGATCCTCTTGATGAAAAAAATATTATTCTTGAAATTCGTTCTGCTGCTGGTGGCGATGAAGCTTCTCTTTTTGTTCGTGATTTGTGGGAAATGTACACTCATCTTGCCGATAGAAAAGGCTGGAAAACTGAAACTATGGAAGCTCAGGAAACTGAAGTTGGTGGTTTTAATAAAATTGTAACTTCTATTTCTGGAAAATTTGTTTACGGGACTTTGCGTTGGGAAAGTGGTGTGCATCGTGTTCAGCGTGTTCCTCAAACAGAAAGTCAGGGACGTCTGCAAACTTCTACTGCAACAGTTGCCGTTTTGCCTGAAGCTGAAGAAACTGAAATCAATATTAATATGAATGATGTTCGTGTTGATGTTATGCGTGCCGGTGGTCCTGGTGGTCAGTGTGTTAATACCACAGACTCTGCTGTACGACTTACACATATTCCAACAGGTATTGTTGTTATTCAACAGGATGAAAAATCTCAGATAAAAAATAAGGAAAAGGCTTTCCGTGTTTTGCGTGCTCGTTTGTTTGATTTGGAAGAAAGCAAAAAACAGGCGGAGCGTGCTGCAGCTCGTTCCAGTATGGTAGGTTCTGGAGCCCGTTCTGAAAAAATCAGGACATATAATTTTCCTCAGGACAGAGTGACGGACCACAGAATTAACTATTCAGCTCATAATCTTCCTTCTTTTATGATGGGTGAAATGGACGATATGCTTGATGCATTAAACGTTTATGCAAAAGAAGAGCAACTTGCTGCTGATGTTACTTCTTTGGAGAGTAATGCTTAGAAGATGTTAAATGGATATAAAATTTTAGTCTATTGTACTTCTAGGATTCACGAAAGCAATTTTAATTATTTTATTTCCGCATTGAATGATGATTTAGTTCTTCATGGTTGGAGAATTCTAATTTTTTCTACATTAACTGATTTATTTTTAAAAACAGATAATTCCAAAGGTGAAGCAAAAATTTTTGACCTTATAAATTACGAAATTGCTGATGCAGTTTTTGTTTCCAATGAAAATCTGTTAAATGCTGAGGTCAAAAACAGTATCATCCAAAAAGCAAAAGCTCACAATATTCCAACGTTTGTTTTTGGTGGAACAAATTCGGAATATTTTAATATTGGATTCAATCACAAACTTGGAATCCGAAAAATTACAAAACATATTATTGAGCAGCATAATATAACTGATTTGCATTTTTTGTGTGGTCGTCAGGACAGTGATATTTCAAATGAACGTCTTGAAGCTTTTAAAGAAGTTCTTGCCGAACATAAAATTCATTTTGATGAGTCTATGATAAGTTTCGGTGATTTTTGGGAAGAACCTGCAAAAAAAGCTGTTCAAAAACTTGTTGATGAAGGACGTGTTCCTGGTGCGATTATTTGTGCAAATGATTCTATGGCGATTGCGGCTGTTTCTGTACTTCGACGAAATGGATATAAATGTCCTCGTGATGTGCTTGTTACGGGGTTTGACGGCATTGAGTACATTTTTTATTCAAATCCAAAAATTACTTCGGCTTTGTGCAGCTTTCAGATGCTTGGAATTGAAGTTGCAAAATTCATTTTACAGATAGACAATGAGATAAAAGAAAACCCACAACTTAAACCGTTTTCAAAATTTATTGAACCGAGTTTAATTATTTCTGAATCCTGCGGATGTGCTTCAAACTCATCTTTAAGCAGTTTTTCTAAATCTTTTTCAAATCAATCTTTGGAATTTATCACTAGTTTAGGAACTTACTACAATCTTTTCCGAGACGAAGAATATATTTACAGTCAGCTTTCTTTTTCTATTCAGGAATGTTCAAGTCTTGATGAAGTTGCGCAAAAAATGCACGAAACTTTAAAAATTAATGTGAAATGTTTTTTGAAGGCAGAATGTATTTCTGATGAAAACTGTCCAAATACTTCTCACACGCAGTCTGTTTATGGCGATATGATGTACGTACTTTTTGATCCAGCTTCTCCTCAGAACGAAAAAAAGCTTTTTGATACAAAAGATTTAGTTTATAATATTGATGAACTTTTTGATATTAAAAAACCTTTGATTTTTTCTCCACTTAATCATATTGATTTGACGCTTGGCTATCTTGTTTTTTATTTTGATTTTTATCATAAAGAAAATTTTAACAGAGTTTCTCAGATTACGACTTGGATTAGCAATGCACTTTTTGGGTTCAGAACGTTAAAATATCAGCATTATCTTCAAAATCGCATTGAAAGAATGTACAGTCTAGATGCTTTGACAGGACTTTACAATAGAACAGCTTTTTTGAAAATGTTTGAAGCTCTTAAAAACAATGATGAAGCAAATTTTCTAACTCTCGTGATGTGTGATTTAGACAATCTTAAAACAATCAACGATACTTACGGTCATGCACACGGTGATATTGCCATTAAAACTGTTGCAAATGCTTTTTTGAGTTCATTCGATTCAAATGAATGTATTTGTTGTCGTTATGGAGGAGATGAAATTCTAGCTCTATTCACAAAAAAAGTTGACCACAAGTATATCGAAGATAAAATCAATAATTATATTGATGAATATAACATGAATTCCATTAATCCTTATAAAGTTTCTGCAAGCATTGGCATTCATTCATCTTGTGACAAAAATTTTGATGCTATGCTTTCTTTTGCCGACGAATTGATGTACAGCAAAAAAATAGCAAAGAAAAAGGGAAGAAAATAACTCTGTTTTTTTTATTTATGACAATTGAAGATTTTAAAAAGCATGCATTAAATGAATTAAAAAAATCTCCTTCTCCTATGCTTGATGTAAATGTTCTGCTTGAACATTTTTTGGATTTTAATAAAACGCAGATTCTTTTGAATTATAAAAAGGAAATCTTGCCTGAGCAGGAAAACTTACTTCTTCAGGCTGTTCAAAAACGTAAAACAGGACTTCCCATTGCTTACATCACTGGAAAAAAAGATTTTTTTGGTTATGAATTTGATGTTTCGCCCGCTGTTTTGATTCCAAAACCTGATACGGAAATTCTTGTGGAGCGAGGAATTGAGATTATTCTGGAAAAAATGGAAAATCATCCTAATCTGATTTTGACTGTTTGTGATATGTGCACTGGTTCGGGATGCATTGGGCTTTCTGTTGCAAAAGCATTAATCGATATATATAAGATTTCATCCGCTAATCTTCCAAAATTTACGCTCGCGGATATTTCTCCTGCAGCTTTGGAAATTGCTATGCAGAATGCAAAAAAACTTGGAATCCCGTCTGATAAAGTGCGTTTTGTGCGGTCAAATCTTTTTGAACAGTTTTCAAATGATGGAGGATGGACTTTTGATGTCATTTTGACAAATCCTCCTTATGTTCCGCATGAAATGGTGGAAGAACTGTTGCAGGATGGAAGAAATGAGCCGCGTATTGCACTTGACGGTGATGTCTGTACTCAAAAAAAAGACGGTTTTATGCCAGGTGATTTTTCGCAAACTGATGACGGACTTGAAATTATCCGTTCGCTTTTGCCACAGTGTTATAATCATCTTTGTCCTGAAGGTGTCATTTTGATGGAAACTGGCGAATATAATGCTTTAGATGCGCAAAAAATTGCCAGTTCGCATCGTTTTAGAACGGTACTCCACAAAGATTTGGAAGGGCAGCTTCGAGTTGTGGAATGCCAGAAAGAAAGGTTTTGCAATCCGCTTTAAAATCACTTTTGCCAGCGAATGTGCAGCAACCTTTTTTCATGGATTTTTTTATCGATATTTTATGGAAGAATTTCGCATTTTGAAAAAAATACGCTGATTCCTTCTTTTGGAAATTTCTTTTTTAGGAATTCTACAATTGTTTTGATTTTTTTTGCTCCAGATAAATCTGTGTAGGCAAAAAGCAGAAAATTCATTTCAGGCCATGTTGTGTTTCCGAGTTTCTTTGAACTCAAGCCTTTTCCATTTACATTTTCAATGACTGTATACTGAATGTCAGAAATTTCCTGTTCCAAAAGTTCTATTACATCATCTTGAACTGACTGATTGCAGATGATTTCTGCGCGATATTCACATTCCAGATATTCACATTCCTGCTGGTTGTCATGATTATTCTGTTTCATTTTTCCTCCAAAAGAGTCTGTTCGATTTTAATCATCCGTTTGGTTTTTTTAAATGATTTCATTACAAGGCTGTATAAAACTGGAATTACAAGAAGTGTAATGAACGTACTTGAAATAAGTCCGCCTACAACAGCGAGTGCAATTGGTTGAACCATTTCTGCCTGTCCGCCGGAAGCAAAACACATAGGAAGCATACCGAGAATTGTTGTCAAAGTGGTCATCATAACAGGGCGGAAACGGCTTTTTCCAGCTTGATAACACGCATCTTTTAGTGGAACACCGCGTCCCACAAGCAGGTTTGTGTAGTCAACAAGAATAATTCCGTTGTTTACAACAATTCCTACAAGCATGATAACTCCGACCATTGACATCAAAGAAATTGCCTGTCCGATTATTTTATAAAGGAAAATTACACCAATTACGAGGAACGGCATTGTGGCAAGGTTGATAAGTGGTGCCTTCCAGCTTTCGTAAGTAGCAGCCATTACGCCAAAAACGAGAATTACAGCCATTGCAATGATTTTCAAGTAAAGGCTCATCTGTTCCATTGTGTCGCCCCATGAACCTTCGTAAGTTACGCTTACAGAATCTGGTATAATGAAAGATGAGTTTATGCCTTCTTTTATCTGTTCTTCAATAATATTTGCATTTGTGTCTGTTAAAATGCTTGCAGTTACGTGAATAATACGAGATTGATTCTCACGTTTGATAGAAACAGGTCCAAGTCCTTTTTTGAGGGTAGCAAAATTTGCAACACTAACCATTCCTTTGGAACCACGTACGTAGATTGATTCCAAATCATCGATTGTTTTTCTATCTTCTGGTCGATAAGAAACTACAACATTGTAATCTTCGCCATTTGAACGGTAAACGCAGGCTGTCGTTCCGTTGATTGCATAGTTTATTTCTCTGGCAACTGTTGTAATATCAACCCCAAAATCATAAGCACGTTGACGGTCAATTACAACTTCAACTTGTGGAAGTCCTTTGTCCATGCTGATAGAAGGTTCGCCACATTCTGCATTTGCACTGATAACTTCGGCAATTTTATCTGCTGTGTCCAAAGCAGCGTCCAAATCATTTGAACGTAAAACTATATCAATATCCGCTCCAAACATCTGACTTCGCATTCCACCTCTAAAGCTGAATGTTGTACCTGGAAATTCATCAAAATGAGCACGAAGTTTTTGTTCCATCACCTGAGCTGAATCTATTTGATTTTCTGAGTCTGGTAAAGAAATTTGAATGGACCCTCTGTTTGTGGAACTGTTTCTTCCGCTTGAACCAATCGAAGTTGTTATGTTTTTTGCACCCTGAATTTCTGTATTAACATAATTTTCGAATGCAAGTACGACTTTTTTTGTTTCTTCAAAAGTTGTTCCAACTGGTAATGTAATATTGAGTGTTACTGAATCTGATTGTCCGCCTGGCATCAAATTGATTTTCATTGTTGGAATCATTGCAAATGCGATTACTAAAACAGCGCAAGCAGCAACAAGAGTAATCAGACGGTTATTAAGACAAAGTTTTAAAAGTTTTGCATATCCGTTTGTAAAAATATTGATAATTTTTTGAAATAAACTGTACAAAAATTTCAATACAGGATTTCTGACAGGTTTTTCATTTCTGTTTGTTAGTGGAAGGAATTTTCCTGCAAGAACAGGTACAAGGAAAATTGCAACAAGTAAAGATGAAACAAGAGCAATTACGATTGTAAAAATAATTCCTTTAAACATCTGTCCCATCATTCCTAAATCTTCTATGAAGAATAAAAATGGTACGAAAACACAAATTGTTGTAAGGTTTCCCGAAATGACAGACATAAGCATTTCCTGACTTCCAAGAATTGCCGCCACTTTTGGTCTTGCACCACGCTGCCTGTATGAATAAATGTTTTCTATCATAACGATGGATGCATCAACGACCATACCAAGTCCAAGTATAAGTCCTGTCAATGTCATCATGTTCAAAGTGATTCCAAACATACTCATTGCAAAAAGAGTTACAATCATGGACAATGGAATTGAAATGCCGATTATTATCGTTGATTTAAAACTCTGAAGGAAAATCCACAAAATCACAATCGATAAAATTAAACCTTGTAACAAAGATTCCACGAGAATATTAATTGTTTCACGAATTGATTCTGTGTCATCTGAAATAATTTCCAAAGTGATGTCAGATGGCAGTGTTTCCTGCAACTGGTCGATTTTTTTATAAACGCTGTTTGCAACATTTACAGAATTTGAACCTGACTGTTTTGTGATGGAAACATAAACACCTTGTTCTCCATTGATGTAACTTTCCTGTGATGTTTGAGCATATCCCAAATAAGCATTTCCAACATCGCGAAGTTTTACATTATAACCGTTTACTGTGGCAATAACAGTGTCGTTGATTTCATCTATGCTTGTGTATTCTCCGGTTGTTCTTACAATGTAATTTTTTGTTCCTTCTTGAACTTTTCCGCCACCAAGTTCAAGATTTTGTTTGGAAAGTGCTGAAGTAATTGTTGGAATTGTAAAACCATAAGCTTGAAGTCTACTTGAATCAAGTTCAATATTCACCTGAATTGCTCGTCCGCCCATTACATCAGCTTCTGCAACTCCATCTGCCTGCTCGAGAACATCAATAATCGAGTTTTCAGCAATTTTTTTAAGATCGTCTGCGGAACGATTTCCGTGTACAAGAATTCTCATAATCGGCATACTGTCACTGCTAAAACGCATGATTGAAGGAGAACTTGCTGCATCTGGCAGGCTTCTTGTAACTCTTTCGAGTTTTTGCCTTATATCATCAACTGCAACATCTAAATCTGTGCCGTAATCAAAAATGAGTTGAACTGATGAAGAACCTTCGCTTGAAGTGGAAGATATACTTTGCAATCCATTTACGCTGGCAACTGCACTTTCTATAGGTTTTGTGATTGTTTTTTCTATTGATTCAGGTCCTGCATTTGAATAAGTTGTCATTATTTGCAGAACTGGGTTTTCTGTTTCTGGAAACAAAGCGATGGCAATCTTGCTGAATGTAAAAATTCCCAAAAGTCCCAAAAGTGTAAAAATCATAAGTACAAGAATCGGGTGATCCATTGTTTTTCTTGAAAGACTCATATTTTTTTCATCCTATAAAAATTCAAATAAATTATTTTCCAATATCACGCACTTTTGCACCTTCGTACAAAGTGAGCATTCCTTCTGTTACAACTGTTTCGCCAAATTCGATTCCACTTAAAATCTGATAATATCCGTCAACATTTTTTCCAAGTGTTACTTCACGTTTAGAAACTGTATCATCATCATTAACAACAAACAGATAGTTTTTGTCAGAATTCGAAACGATGGAATCTTGTCCGATTGCAAAAGTACCTTTATAAGCTGATGTAAAAAGTTTGACTTTTGCAAACATTCCGGCATTTATGCGGCTGTCTTTTTTATCAAAATTTAAAATTATTTCTTTTGTGCGAGTTGTTGAATCTACGACAGGAGAAATTCTTACAACTGAAGCAAAAAAACTAACATCAGGATACGCTTCCAGTTTGATTTCGGCTTTCTGTCCTACCGATAACTCAGAAACATAACGTTCTGGAATTTTTGCAGAAATCTGAAGATTTTCGATATCACCGATTTTTGTAATGACAGAACTGGCTTGCACTTTTTGACCAGGTTTTGCTGGAGCCGTCAAGATGCTTCCACTGATTGGACATGTAATCGGAGATTTCGCATAATAACTTCCCGGTTCTGAAGGATCAATGTATCCGATGACTTCCCCTTTTTTGACTGGAGAACCAAGTGAAACATTCATTTGAACTACTGTTCCACCAATCGAAGGGAAAACTTCTATTGATGTTTGAGTTTGAATATCACCACTTGTCATAACGTAATCTTGCAAAATGACTTCGTTAGCAACAACGGTTCGCACTGGTGTAACAGTTTGTGATTTTTTACCGCTTGTATTTGAATTAGCATTACCAGGCATTGTATTTCCAGTAGCTGCCATCCCATTTTTACCAGCGCCAGCACCGCCATCAGCGCCATTGGTACCCATTCCAGTGCCTCCGTTTGCATTTCCTGCGCCAGCACCCGATGTGCCGTTACCAGCTGCCGCTTCTTTAGAAGTACTGCTGCCAGGTTTAGCAGCACCGCCACCAGCGCCTCCTGGAGCCATAGAATTCGCAGATGGCATCATTCCAGGCATTCCAGAAGCACTTTTTTTTGAAGAGTCAATCATTTTGACTGCAATAAATGTCAGTATCAAAATAACTCCCACAATCACATGAGTTACAATAATCTTTGTAGTTTTTTGCATCGTTTTCCCTCAATATATTTATATTTTATTTGTCAAGTTTATTTAGATTCTGAATCCATCAGAGTTCCAAAAGGAATGCCCAAAGTGTTTTCCAAAGATAAAACAGCATTTAGAAGTGTAATCTTTTGACTCATAAGAGAAATTTTTGCGTTTAATAAAGAATTTGCTGAATCTTGAAGTGTCAGAAAATCTTTGGAACCGTGAGAGTAAGCTGTTTGTGTCATATCATATTTTTTTTGGGCAAGGTCAACATTTTTTTCAAGTAATTCAAGCTGACTTTGAGCCTGCATGATTTTTTTTGTAGAATTTTGAATTTGAATTTCGAGTGTTGTTTTTTGATTTTCGAGTTGAAGTTCTAAATCTTCTAAAGTTGCTTTCTGATTGGCAATGCTTAATGCACCGCTTGACCATGGCAAAAATCCATCAAGAGGAACAGAAACTCCTGCAGACAATGAAAACGTAAAATCTGAATCAGTGTTTTTCAAATCTTTTCCTGCTGAAAAACCCAAACTTAAACTTGGACCATAAGCTGAAAAGCGCGTTGCCAAAAGTTGATTTTTTGCACTTTCAATTTGATAATTCAAATTTTTCATAGAAGGAATTTCATTAATGTCAAAAGAAAGTGTAAAATCAAAAGAAGAAAGAAAATCATCAAGGCTTCCAGACAATTCAATACTTTCAGTTTGATTAAGTCCAAGCAATTGCTTGAAAGTTGACATATTGTTTTCCATTGTGATTTGTGAGGCTTCGATATTTGGAATCAAACTTTCATAACTATATTGGGCAGAAAGTAAATCAAGCTCGGAGAGTTGACCTTTTTGATATTTTTCGAGATTAAGATTATAGCGCTGTTTTGCGGTTTCAAGATTTCGTTCCAAAAGTGAAAGATTTTCTTTTGCATATAACATCTGATAAAAAGCATTTCGCACTTCCAATTCTACAGATTTAACAGCCTGCTCATAAGAAATTTTTCCCATTTCGTAATTGAGTTTTGCACTCTGAATGGAAGTGTAAACAGAAGGTGAAAGACGAATGGAAACTGAACCTGAAGCATTCAACGAATAATTATCATTTTTCCCATTTCCAAGAGGCTGATTATAATTTGCAGAGGCACTAATAGAAGGACTTACTGAGTTCCATGAATATTTATTTTTTAGTTCAAGAGTTTCTAAAGTGATTTGATTTCTTTTGATGGAAATGTTGTTTTCTAAAGCAAGCGAAACTGCATCCTCCACTGTTATGACTTTTGTTTCTTTTTGTTGTGCAAAACAAAAACTAAAAAACAACATAATTGCTAAAAAGAAAAACGTCCGCCTGGCACGAACAAACTGTACTTTTTTTTTCATTCATATCTCCAAAATTTTTACGATAGCGATGGTGAATGTAGCTCATTCGCTAAATCACCGCAATAGTAGTGGTGCATGCAGGTACAAAATCAGTTTGTACCTTAAAATACCACCCAAAAAATAAAAAATAAGAAACTCTCTTATTAGGAAGAATATTTCTATTAAGTTCAATTTCGAGTTTTCTATTTTAAACCGTGGCAAGGATTGTAAGGGCTGGCGAAGCCAGTTCCGAAGCGGAGCGAAGGAATGAAGCGATAGCGTAACCCTGAAAAGCCTGTTTTTTGCGAAGCAAAAAGCCACCCAAAATATAAAAATAAAAAACTCACATTTGAGCTATTATTAATTATACAAAAAAATTGTAATAAAATTCAAAAAATAACTGTTATTTAATAGAAAAAATTGTTATAAATAAGAAAGGTGAAAATATGAGAAACGAATTTGATTTACCAATGGACAAAACTCCTGCCGAATTACTTTCTGATTTTTTTAAGACGAACGATTCTTATTCAGATTCTGACAGACAAAAAATCACTAAAGCATGGGATTTACTCATTTCAAAGACAGAAAAAATTGTTCGCGCATGTGGAAAACCTTATTATTTTCATCCTTTGAGAGTTGCTTATATTCTTGCGGCAAATAGACTTGATGCAGATACAATTGTCGCTGGAATCTTGCATCCAATTCATAAATTTGAAGTTTCTCCAGAAATGATAAAACAGGAGTTTGGTGAAAATGTAGCAAAAATTTTAATTACGACAAACAAAATCATCACACTTCCTATGAATTCCAAAACGCTTCACGAATCTGACGCTATCAGAAAAATGCTTTTTGCAATGTGTGATGATCCAAGAGTAATTTTGCTTACACTTTCTGACAGACTTGACCGCATAAGAAACATTTCAAGTCTGGAAAAAGAACAACAGCATGCACTGGCTGAAGCGGTTATTGAAATTTGGGCACCGCTTGCAGACCGGCTTGGAATGCAGAAAGAAAAAAACGAATTTGAAGACATGAGTTTGAAATACACTAATCCAAAAGTGTATAAACAGATAGAAGAAATTGTTTCGCAATCGCAGGAAGAAAGAGCTGCTTATCTTGAAAAAGCTGTTAACAGTATTTATAAATCGGCAGAAAAAATGGGAATTTCTGTGACGATAAAAAGCCGCGCAAAACATTTTTATTCGATTTATCAAAAAATGCGCAAACGTAACAAAGAGGCGAGTGAACTTTATGATTTACTTGCTTTGCGAATTTTGTGCAATACTTCAGCAGAATGTTACACTTTGGTTGGAATTGTTCATGGTTTGTGGAAACCTATGGACGGACGTTTCAAAGACTATATCGCAATGCCAAAATCAAACGGTTATCAGTCATTGCACACGACTGTGATTTGTGAAGGAAAACCACTTGAAATTCAAATCCGCACTTACGAAATGCATAACATGGCAGAACACGGAATTGCATCTCACTGGCTTTATAAAAAGGGGACAAACCACGATTTAGTAGAAGCTGATAAACTTGATATTTTCAACAAATTGCAGCAGTTTAAAGAAAATTCTCTCACTGATGAAGCAACTTTCAATACTCTCAAAAATGAACTTTTAGGCGATGAAATTTATGTTTTTACGCCAAAAGGGGATGTAAGAAAACTGCCAGCAGGCGCCACAGCAATAGATTTTGCATACTCAATTCATTCGGCAATCGGTGAAAAAATAATTGCGGCAAAAGCGGACGGAAAAATAATTCCACTTTCAAAACCGCTTGCTAACACACAGATTATCGAAATCATCACAAATCCTCAGGCTCATCCGACGGAAAATCAGCTTAAACTTGTAAAAACTTCGAAAGCACACCAGAAAATTCATTCATGGCTCATGACAAATGACCCAACTTTCAGTGAAAAAATTACGCTCCAAAAGGAAGCCGAAATTCTAGCCACTCAAAGTCACAACAATGAACAAAAAATTCCTCAAAAACGACGTCCGAAAGCTGGAAAAAAGGAAGATCAGCCGCAGATTGTAAAAAACTGTAAAGTTCTCGTACAAGGCGATAAAAATGTACTTTACAATTTGGCGCAGTGCTGTCATCCTCATTATCCCGATCTTATTGTAGGTTATGTAACACGTTCAAAAGGTGTCACAATTCACAAAGCAGATTGTTTGATTTATCACCGCATTCCAAATAAAGGAGCAAGGGTTGTGGAAGTGCAATGGGATAAAGGAGATGATTAACATAGAATGAAAGTTCTTGTAATCACTCCGCCAGTAATTCAGTTAAACTCACCCTACCCTTCTGGTGCTTATCTTTGTTCATTTTTTAAAAATCAGAACGATGAATGCACCTGGAAAGATTTGAACATAAGTCTTTTTTATAAAATATTTTCTGCAAGTGGAATTAAAACTCTTTTTTCACTTACTGAAAAAAAAGCTTTGGAAATGGCTGATTTCGCAGAATCTCAAAATGATAAAAATACTGCATTTAATCTGCGGCGTTATATTTGCACAAAACAGAATTGGATTGACTGGATTGATTTCATTACTGCAATTTTGTGCGGTAAAATGCGCGAAAAAGAGCATGAATTTTTGTACTCCCCTTTTGCTCCTCGTGGTTCCAGAATGGAAAATTTTCTTTCATCCTTAAATCGGGAGCCAACAGTTGATGACGTACGATTTTTGTGTTCCTATGCACTCGCCGATTTGGCAGATTACATCACCGCAGTTTTTGACAAAGATTTTTCGCTTGTCAGATATGCAGAAAGTCTTTGCGTTGATGAACGAGATTTTTTGCAGATTCAAAAGCAGTTGGAATCACCAGTTTTAAAAGTTTTTTATGAACAGGTTTTGCAGGAAAATCTTGTTTTTGAACAAAATGAAATTCCAGAACTGATCTGCATTTCAGTTCCGTTTGCAGGAACTTTTCTGCCAGCTTTGTACACAGCCGATTTTATCAAAAAAAAATATCAAGACAAAATTTTTGTAGCCATAGGTGGCGGATTTGTGAATACTCAGCTTCGAGAAACTACAGAAACTGGTTTTTCCAAATTTATCGATGCTTTTTCGTTTGACAGAGGTTACGGAAGTTATCTTGAATTGAAAAAACACTTTGAAAATATAAAAAATCACGATTTTTTTCAGAAGGATTCTGTCTATCGACCAGATTGTAAATCTATTTCTGACCAGAAATGCGGCCATCTTTATAAACTTCAGCTTTTTTATGATAACAAAACTATTTTGCCACTTTGGAAAGATGGAAAAATCAGTCAGATTGAAAATGAACTTACAGCAAACATCATGCCGGATTATCAGGATATAGATTTTTCAATTTATCCTCGTGTTTGTGATGATTTAAATCCAATGCACAGAATCTGGAATGACGGTTCCTGGATAAAAGCATATCTTGCTCACGGTTGTTACTGGCACAAATGTGCATTTTGCGACACCCAACTTGATTATGTCTGCGGATATAAGATTGTTCAGACAGAAAAACTTTTTTTCAAACTTTTAGAAACAGCAGAACTGAAAAAAGTCTATGGAATTCATTTTGTAGACGAAGCATTACCTCCAAAGGCGTTGAAAAAATTTGCACTTTTAAATGCTCAAAACGGAAAAAAACTATATTTTTGGGGAAATGTCCGTTTTGAAAAAACATTCACAAAGGATTTTGCAGCATTTTTGAGTTATTGTGGATTTGGAGGTGCATCAGCTGGACTGGAAGTTGCAACTGAAAACGGACTTAAAACAATCAACAAAGGGACAGACATTGATTCGATTATTTCCGCATGTGCTGCTTTCAAAGAAGCAGGAATTCTTGTGCATGCTTATATGATTTATGGATTTTGGAACGATACTTCACAGTCAATCATAAATTCAATGGAAACATTACGTCAGTTTTTTGAATCAGGACTTTTGGATAGTGCATTCTGGCACAAATTTGTTTTGACAAAAAATTCACAAGTTTTTTATGAATGGAAGAGGGGACTTCACAAAGATTTGATTCCGATTCAAAATCTAAATAAAAAATCCATTTTTGCTGATTTGAATATGCATTTTAAAGGTGAAAAGGATTTTGACAAATTTTCGATTCCTCTGGAAAATGCCTTGAATTCATGGATGCACGGTAAAAATTTGCAGACAAAAGTGCAAAAATGGTTTGATTTTCAAGTTCCTTCGCCAACAATTCCCAAAGATTTTGTGAAAAAACAGATACAAAACTATTTAGACAAAAACGACCAGATAAAGATTAGTGATGAAGATAAGGACATTTTTTGGTTAGGTTCAAAACCTATTGTGAAACATAATAAATCAACTTTTACACTATGTTGGTTTTATCTTCAAGAGGATTTTCAAGAAATACTCAACCGTCACGATTTTGATGACCAAAAAGAATTTGATTTTCAAAATGATTTTCTTTTGTTGTTTGATTTTCTTTCTCCAAGTATTAAAACAGAAGTCCACGAAAATGCCGTAAAAAAAATTAAAAACTCAAAATCTTTGCAAAAAGTGTTCACAAAATTTCACCAAAAAGGTTTAGTTATTTTTTAGAAAACAAGGGACAGAAAACCAGGAACAGATCTTTTTTCTGTGTGAACACCCCTATTTAATAAAATTTGGAATAGTGTTATTATATTCCAAGTATTATTAAGTGAGAAAAAAAATGAAATATAAAATTGCAATCTTTGATTTAGACGGCACCATCTTGAATACTCTAGATGATTTGGCTGATTCATTGAATGTCGTGCTTCAAAAATTTCAAATGCCACTCCACACCTATGAGCAGGTTCGATTTATGGTTGGAAATGGCATCCCAAAACTTATTGAAAGAGCCATCCCTGATGGTGTTACAAATCCTAAATATCAAGAAGTTTTGAGCGAATACATCAAATATTATGAAAAACATTGTGCTCAAAAAACAGCCCCTTATGATGGAATTTTAGAATTACTTTCACAAATGAAACATCATGGTATGAAAATTGCTGTGAATACAAATAAAGTTTCCCAAGCTGCAGAAGAACTTTGTAATTATTATTTTCCTTCTGTATTTGATTATGTTTGTGGCAGTTCTCCTCAGACACCAGTAAAACCAGCGCCAGATGGAGTTTTCAAAATCTTAAATCATTTAAATGTTCGAAAAGAAGATGCAGTTTATATTGGCGATTCAGATGTAGATATTCAGACTGGAAAAAATTCTGGCATAGATGTGATTTCTGTCGCATGGGGATTTCGTGGAAAAGATTTTCTTCTACAAAATGGTGCAGAGAAGATTGTTCAAAATACCCAAGAGCTGCTTGAAATGATTTTGTAAAACCTTCTATTCACACAAAGTTAAAAATTACACAAACCTAAAAAACTAAAGGACAAATGTCGAGCTTTGAATTTTTATTGAGGGGGTAGTACAACCCCCTCAAAACGGCGAAGTCAAGGCTTTAAGCGTTAGCGTGCCTTGACTCGACGTATTTTTAGGGTGGCTTTTTGCTTCGCAAAAAACAGGCTATCCGGGGTTCCGCTATCGCTCCAGCCGCTTCCCTCGCTTCGCTCAGTCCAGTGGCCACCTTTGGTGCCCCTACTATCCTTGCCACGGTTTGTAAATCAAAT
>JALFAW010000107.1 GCA_022773305.1 Spirochaetia bacterium | reverse complement strand
TATCAAATGGTATGGTTTTTCAATTATTTAATTAATAGGACAAATGTCGAGTTTTGATTTTTTATTGAGGGGTTAATACAACCCCTGAAAACGAGCGAGTCAAGACCTTGAGCGAAGCGTGCCTTGATCGGTCGTATTTTTAGGGTGGCTTTTTGCTTCGCAAAAAAAGCGAGAAATGCATTGCAAACTCGCGCTTTTCAGGGTTACGTACGCACTTCGTGCTACCTTCATTCCTTCGCTCCGCTTCGGAACTGGCTTCGCCAGCCCTTACAATCCTTGCCACGGTTTGTAAATCAAATACTCGAAATTGAACCTAATAAATAATTTTTTGGTTTAGATTTTGTCTAGAATTTTGTAAAATATGGCTCGTGCATGTAGTCTATACATCAATGAATAGATGTTATGCACGAGCTTTTTTTTATGTTCAAACTTAACTTTCATAGGTGTTATTTTAAAAAAATTATGAGTCTCAATTCTCTGGGGCAGTGTGAATGTATGTTTTTGTTGATGACTTTTTTTGATTTTCTGTATAATATAAAATTATAAATTTAAAAAATCCTGCTATTTTTGTCACTTGAATTTTGTTTGTGAGTAGTAATTAAAAGTTTAGGATCAACACTTTCCTTTGTTGTTGATAAAATATATTTTTTAGATGAGTGTAAGATAAAATGTTGAAATAGCACGACTTTATCTTACCTAAAGTTTGCGATGCAAACTTACTATTCAAAGGCTGTTCCTCATTACATTACGGATCAGCATAAAAAGACAATCGATTGTAAAAACAATCTTCTTGACTTTTTATTGGAGTGTAAGAACATGGAAAAAAGAATTTACATCATTGGAGCTGGATTTGCGGGGCAAACAATAGCCGACGATATAAAAAGAAAAAAGATTTTCGGCAAAGTAAATGCTTTTATTGATGATGATAAAAACTTGATTGGTACGAGCATAGATGGCATTCCCGTTTTGGGACCAATTGGTGCTGTTACTTCAATTTTGACAAACTCAAATCTTGATGAAGCCATTATCGCCATTCCTTCTGCTCCGACAGAACGTATCCGAGAAATTTATGAAATTTTATCTAAAAATGGATTTTCACATATAAAAATTCTACCAGGAATCAGTCAGGTTATTACAGGAACTTGTCATCTTGTGCAGACTAGGGAGATTGATCCTCTTGATATTCTAGGTCGAACTCCAGTTACAATCAGTTTAAAAGAAACACTTAATTATCTTCGCGGGAAAAGAGTTTTGATTACAGGAGCTGGTGGTTCAATTGGTTCTGAACTTGCAAGACAACTTTTATCAGGTGGAGCGGAACGACTTTATCTTTTTGGTCATGGAGAAAACTCTATTTGCCAGATTTACAGAGAGTTGCGTTTGCTACAAACTGAAGGTGTTGGTGAAAAAGCAACTATTGTTCCAATTATCGGTGATATGCGTGATAAAAAGTATGTTGACTACATAATCGAACAGACAAGATGTAATGTAGTTTTTCATTGTGCCGCGTATAAACATGTTCCTATGATGGAGGAAAACCAAGTAGCCGCTATTGAAAACAATGTTTTTGGAACAAAAAATCTGCTCGATGCCAGTATAAAACATAAAGTAGAACGTTTTGTTTTGATTTCAACAGATAAAGCAGTTGCACCTGTGAGCGTTTATGGAGTATCTAAAATGCTTTGCGAAAAATTAGTTCTTGATGCTGCCAATAAAACTCAAGAAAATCAGGCATTTATGTTTGTGCGTTTTGGAAATGTACTTGGGAGTCGAGGGTCGCTTCTTCCGCTTTTCCAGGAACAGATAAAAAACGGTGGACCAGTTACAATCACAGATGAAAAAATGGAAAGATTTTTTATGACAATTCCTGAAGCATGTTCTTTAGTTCTTCAAGTTGGAGGAGTTGGTGAAAATGGAAAATCTTATCTTCTTGATATGGGTGAACCTTTGAAAATTATTGATTTGGCAAAACAAATTATTAAATTCAGTGGATTAGAACCTGAAAAAGATATAGAAATCAAGATTGTTGGAGCTAGAAAAGGTGAAAGACTCGTGGAACCTTTATGGCTGGAAGAAGAAAACCCAACAATAACTGAATATAAAAAAATCTTGAAACTCACAAACAAACCTTATGATTCAAAGCGACTTCAAAATCTTCTTGATTTGTTAGAACCAGTTTGTTTTTATCAAGAAAATAAAAAAGAATTTTTTAGAAATAAGAAGAAACTTTTGGATATTCTGTGTGAAGATTGTGAAAGTTTGAAGAATTTCTACGAAGAACTCAAAAACGATAATCAGAAACGAACAGATTTATTATAACAAAGGATTCTATTTCTATTTGGGGGATAATATGAACGAAATAAAAGTTCCATTTTTCAAAGCATCAATCACAAAAGCAGAAGAAGAGGCAGTTTTACAGGTTTTACGTTCAGGCTGGCTGACAACAGGAAAATGGGCAGCTGAATTTGAAAAAAAATTCAGTGCCTGTGTTACTTTTGAAAATGATATCCAAACAGGAAAAAAGCCAGTCATAAGT
The DNA here is from genome assembly GCA_022773305.1 of Spirochaetia bacterium. Lineage (GTDB taxonomy): Bacteria > Spirochaetota > Spirochaetia > Treponematales > Treponemataceae > Treponema_D. The sequence continues at coordinate 4,986 of JALFAW010000107.1, read as the reverse complement.
CTTGCTGTCAATTCAAATACTTCTGGAATGATTCTTGCAATGGAAGCCTGTGGTGTAACAAAAGGTACTTGTATTATTACAACACCATATACTTTTGTTTCAACTGCCGCTTGTGCACGTCATTTGGGAGCAGATGTTCTTTTTGCAGATATTCAGAAAGATACTTACAATATTGACCCAGATAAAATAGAAGAAATTTTGTTGAGAGAAAAACAAAAAGGTTCAAATGGTGCAAAAATCAAAGCTATTGTGCCAGTTCATATTGCAGGAAATGTTTGCGATATGGAAAAAATTAATGAACTTGCAAAAAAATATTCCACTAGTGAGAATAAAATCTACGTGATTGAAGATGCTGCACACAGTTTTCCCTCATTGACAAAAAACGGTTATGCGGGAACACTCGGAGATGCAGGCGTTTTTTCGTTTTATGCTACAAAAACAATTACTACTGCCGAAGGCGGAATGATCTGCACTAGAGATGAAGCACTGGCAAAGAGGATGACATCAATGCGGCTTCACGGAATGGACAGAACGACATGGGATCGCTACACGTCTCCAAAAGCATCCTGGGAATATGATATCATCGCTCCCGGATATAAATTTAATCTTCCTGATGTTCTTGCAGCCATTGGATGTTGTCAACTTGACAGAGCTGAGTTATTTTATGAAAAGCGAAAAGCAATAGCTCAAAAATATAATCAGGCTTTTTCTTCTCTTGATTTTATAAAATTGCCACCAGATTCAGACGGAAATGCATGGCACTTATATTTAATGCGAATTATCCCAGACAAACTTTCAATTTCGCGTGAAATTTTTGCAAAAAAAATGCAGGAAGCAGGTCTTGGAATCTCTGTTCACTTTATTCCACTTTTTCATTTTAAGTATTGGAAAGAATTTTACGCTGATTTTACTGCAAAGAATTATCCAAATGCAGAAAAACAGTACAGTCAAACAATTTCAATTCCATTTTATCCAGACATGAGCAAAGAACAAGTTGATTATGTTATTGAAATTGTTAAAAAAATAGGAATGGAAAACAGGAAATAAAATATGCCATCAAAAAGAAAAGAAAATAAGTTGATTCGTTCTCTCGATACTGTCGGATTTTACAGTGATTTTGATAAACCAGGTACTCTTTTTGCTGCATTAGTAAGAAGTCCATCTCCAGTTGGAAAAATAAAAAATATCACAATATCAAATCTACCAGAAGGTTATTATTTTTTTACAGAAAAGGATATTCCAGGTGCAAAATCAATCAAAATCAATAAAACTGTGATTAAAGTTTTTGAAAGTAAAAATATTTCATACACGGGAGAACCTTTGGGCATAATTGCAGGTCCTGACGAAACAACAGTTCTTTCACTTTTAGACAACATTTCAGTAAATCTTGATGTAGAAAATCTCGAATCAGCACTAAAAAATGTTATAAAAAATAATATCACAACAGAAAAATCAGAAAATGATAGTAAAAATGATAAAGACGAAAAGATAATCGAAAAAAATAATTCAGACGAAAAAAATCAAAACGATAATCAAAACGAAAAACAGAGCCAAAATCAAAATGAAAATCTGAATCAAACTAAAACTCAAAACGGAATTCAAATCCAAAATGAAGAAAAAAATGAAAACTTAAACGATTTTGTAGAACAAATAAATGAAATGCCTTCTTTAGACACAGTAATTGACAAAACAAAAGTGGAAGAAAATCCGAACATTACAATTGCTACACGGGAAGTAAAATACGGTTTTTATAAAGATTATTCAATTCAAATGGAAGAGAATAAAAATTTAGAGCATCCCTTTGAATCTCAATTTTTTGAAAATCAGGATTTAATTTTTTTTGATGATACATGGAAACAAGAAATTTCTTCGCAGAACTGGCAGCAAAATGAAGGTGTTTTCTGCTATATGGAAAGTTCTAACATTCACATTTATGTTCCAACAAAATGGACATATTTGACTCATAAAGCAGTTGCAGAAGTTTTGGGCATCAGTATAGAAAATGTATTCATTCATAAAACAAAAACTTCTGGTGTTTATCCAACTGGATTATGGAAAACGACACAAATTGCACTTCAGGCAGCAACAGTCTGTTATATTACGCGGAAACCAGTCAAACTTGTGCTTTCAAAGCAGGAACAAAATCTTTATATGAAGCCTGGAGTTACAACAAAGTTTGATTATAAAGTTGCTGTTAAACCAGACGGTCACATTTTTGCAATGAAAATTCTGATTGATATTGATGTTGGTTCTGACAATCCTTTTGCTCAGGAAATCACAGATAGAATTACACTTGCTTCTTGTAATTATTATAAAACAGAAAATCTGTATATTTATACAAAAACACACACTTCAAGAATGCCTCCAACTACAATTTCCATAAAAGTTGCAGATTCTCAATCATTTTTTGCAATCGAAAATGAAATTCAAACAATCAGTAATCGCATAAATTTATTGCCAGATGAGATTCGTCTTTTAAATGCAAATATTCATGAAAGCAAAAAAACTGAAAAAAAATCAGCAAAAAAACAAAAAAATGAGGATGATGGAAAAATGAAATTTCCATTTGATATTCAAGTTGGAAATATTTCAGATGTTCTTTCTTCTGTAATCAAAAAAAGTGATTTTAACAGAAAATATGCTTCATTTAGTATGGAAGCAAAAGCTCGCCTTGAAAAAAAATCTCAGGCTTTTTTTGCACTTCCTTTGCGTGGAATTGGACTTGCGTCAGGATATGTTGTTTCCGGCTATAATGGAAATTCCGTTTTTGATTATTATTCTAAAGTTGAGATTACACTCACTACCGAAGATAAACTCATAATTCATTGTATAAAGCCTTCCGATGAAATTCAAAAAATTTGGAAAAAAACAGCAGTAGAAATTCTTCAGATTCCAGAAGACAATATTATCGTAAATTCTGAATTCCAAATTGACCAACTGCCTGAAAATCCTGAAGATACAGTCAGTTCGATTGGAATTATGAATGAATTAATCAGAAAATGTTGCCTTGATATTCAAAAAAAACGTTTTCATCAGCCACTTCCATTAACTGCAAAAAGAAGTGTTCCACGAACTTCAAAAGCAAAATGGAATAAAGAAGAATTCTGTGGTACTCCATATCTTGCAACTTCGATAGCATCAACAGTTGTGGAAGTTGAACTGGATACATATAATTACAATGAAAAAATTAAAGGAATATGGGTTACAATAGATTGTGGTGAAATTTTTGATCAGGAAGCAGCAATCAGAACTATAAAACTTGAAATTCAGCAGGAACTTTCTATGCTTGTAAAAGGCAAAACAGTTTCATGTAGTCAGGTAAATATATCATTTGTAAAATCAAACAACAAATGTGGTCAGATTGGAGCGTTAATTCACAATACTTTACCAGCAGCCTTTTCATCAGCACTTTCTCTTGCTTTGGCAACTCAATTGAATGAACTTCCCTGCACAGAAGATTTGCTTTTTAATCTGATAAAAAACAGGACAAAAAATGTTAATTCTGAAAATAATAAATATGAATGATTTATTGAAGACAAAAATGAGAGGAAGAAATTGAAAATACCTGTAATCTTAAATGATGAAGAAAAAATTCTCGATGTTGAACCAGACTGTACTCTTATGAAAGTGTTACAGAACAACGGTTGTACTTCTGTAAAATGTGGTTGTTCGAGCGGTTCTTGTGGTTCTTGTTCTGTTTTATTAAATGATATTCCAGTTGCTTCGTGTCAAATTCCAGTTGGAATCATAAGGTCAGAAAAAATTACTACGCTAGAATATTTTTCCAAAACAGAAGATTACAAATTTATAACAAAAGGGTTTATGGATGCAGGAATTAAAATGTGTGGTTACTGTAATGCTGGAAAAATTTTTACAGCTTATCATATTTTAAAACAGTCAAAAATTCCTGCAAGAGAAGAGGTGTTTGCAAATGTAAGACATCTTTCGCCATGTTGTACTGATTTAGAAACTTTGGTAAATGGAATTTTCTATGCTTATAAATATATAAATATTCAGAAAAGATGATTTTTGAGGACAATATATGTCAAAAACTATTTTATATGCAAAAAATACTTATGAACTGTTAAAAATACTCACAAATAATCCAGGAACAGAAATTGTTGGTGGCTGCACAAGAATAGAAAATCTTCCTCAAAAGTTCATTTCTATTCGTGGTATCAAAGATTTATCTCAAATCACAAGACATGAACGCTATATCGATGTTGGGCCTGGAGCTACATTAACAGATATAATTAATATTGGGCAAAATCACCTTCCACAGATTTTATATGAAGCATTAATCAGCATTGCAAATCCTCAAATCAGAAATATTGCAACAATTGGTGGAAATATTTGTTCAAAAGACAGAAGATTAACACTTTTTGCACCACTTTTGGCTTTGGATGCAAAACTAGAATTTAGAAATCAAATTGAAACAAAAACAGAAAGTATTCGGAATTTTACAGGAATTCCATCAAAATTTATTCTTTCAAACATTCGCATTCCTATCGATAATGCAGAACTTTCCATTTTTCGTCGCATAGGACATGAACATTTAATCAGCGAAAAATCTGCTTCTTTTGCATTTCTGGCAGATACAGAAAAAAATTCAATTTTAAAAATACATCTTGCTTTTGCTGGTCCATTTGCCTTTCATAGCAAAGATTTTGAAAATCAATTGGTTGGTCAAAGGCTTCCGTTATCTCAAAAAGATATAAATGAAATCCAGAATCTGGCATTAGCAGAATTCCAAAAAGTTGCAACAGACCAGATGATTTCAGATGTAATGAAACAACAATTTTTGAATCTTACAAGATACAGTTTTGAGCAATTAACATAAAGATTTATAATAGGACAAATGTCGAGTTTTAAATTTTTTTTCTTTGGGTGGCTTTTTGCTTCGCAAAAAACAGGCTTTTCAGGGTTACGCTATCGCTTCATTCCTTCGCTACGCTTCGGAACTGGCTACGCCAGCCCTTACAATCC
>JALFAW010000103.1 GCA_022773305.1 Spirochaetia bacterium | reverse complement strand
CAGGGCTTTTACATCATTATCTTTGTGATATTCATTTGAAACTTTTTCGAGAAAATCTGAAAGCAATGGAGCGGTGGTAGGAGTTGTGTGAAGTGCTCGGGCGGCCTTGAACATCTCATAAAGAATCTTTGTCTGCTTTTCGCGCATATCTAGGTAACAGGAGTCAAAGGTATCTTTTTTTGAAAACTGGTTGTTGTAATTTTCTTCTGCCTGTTTCTTGGCGGTGAAGATGCTTTCATTGAGGGAGACAAAACAGGAACCGTTGTAATCTGCAAGAGCGGGATTCTGGATTCGCAGAGCCATTCTGTGAAGGGCTTGCTTTATCTGATTGTCGGTCTGCTTTTTAAGTTCTTCTATATAACCAGTTTTTTTATGAAGTAAAAGATTTACAAGGATTCCAAAAGCAACTCCAAGAACAAAAAGCAGAACTTCATTTTTGATTTCGGCAGGACCGGTTTTTCCAAAGGAAAGAAAGTGCGAAATCAAAACAGAATCCATAGCCATGGCAGAAATCCATTTGCGCCACTGACAGACAAGAATAAAAATCAAAAGATAAAGAAAAAAGACCGGCACCGTAAAGCCCATAAGATTAAATAGAGTGATAGAAATTACAAGCGCCACTGAAAAGGCAAGAAGGCGGGCAAGGGCTGTGCGCAGGGTTTCTTTTTTTGTCGGCTGAACCGAAAGAATTGCAACAATTCCAGCCGAAACTGCAAAGTCCAGCTTGAGAGCCTGAGCACAGAGAATGGCAAGTACGGCGGCCACGGTGATTTTTACTGTGTTTGTGAGGATGGATTTCATGAAAAAAGTATAGCATGTAAAGGTGCTTTCTGTAATTGCCAAAATAGAAAATGATAAAAGGTGTAATAAAACTTTACAATACATGTAAATATAACTTGACATTATAGATATTATAATGTATTTTTTAGATTATGAAGGAAATACTAATAAAACTTCGACAAGAAAATCGTTATTCTCAGAGTTTACTTTCAAAAGTATTGGGCATTTCTAGACAAGCTTACATGAAGTATGAATCTGATGAAGTGGAACCATCAGTAGAAATTGTCAGAAAATTAAGCAAGATTTATAAAGTTCCTTACGATGTTTTAATAGATAATAAGGTTCAAAAAGAGGCAAAAAAAGTTTTATACGGTTTTCCAGAAGAAAAAAGTTTAAATGTCGCGTCGCCATCAGCTTGTTTTGGACCAAGTAATAGTTACAACTGTGGCACAAATTTTGTTGACGGTGGTGTAGATTCTATAGTTCAGTATTTTCAAAATCAATTAAATAATTTACAGGAGGTTATTATGGAAATGAGAAACAAACTCTCTGATTTGACAGTAGAAAACACAAAAGATTCTGTTTTTGAAACAGCAAAGTCGTATTCAAAATCAAAAAGTTTCAACAAAGATGAGTTTTTCAAAAAAGTTGGAAAGTTAAACATCGACAGCACTTTTGTAAATGAACTGAGGGAAAATAGTCTTATATGATTTTATTAGACACAAATGTCATAATTGATTTATTAAACAATGAAGAAGATTCTCGATGGGATTATTTGTCGCAGGAAGATTGCGTAATATGTGGAATTGTGATTTCTGAACTTTACAGCGGAATTAGAGGAAAAAAAGAAGCAAAAGCAATTGAATTGTTTATAAATTCTGTTGATTGTCTGCCAATTGAACAAAGTGATTGGCTTGAAATTGGTTCTTTTATTTGTAACTTAAAAAAGAATGGGCTTTCTGTACCATTTCAAGATTCAGTTTTGGCATATCTTTCAATAAAAAACAAGTGCAGAATTCTTACAAATGATAAACACTTTTCTATGATGAAAATAATTGATTCAAGATTGCAGTGCGTGTAGAAAAATTTTAAAAATATTAGTTTATTTTTGCTTGGTGAAAAGGATTTCCGTAATTTTTTAAGTAGGAAGGATATTCTTCTTTGTTTTTAATACAGATATATGCAGGAAATGCATTTGTCTTTTTTAGTTTTAATTCAGCTAGTAATTTTTTGTTGTCTAAAACATCTAAAAGATAGAATGTTCCATTTTCAAATAGGAAAATCAGTGGAATTTGCGTTTTTTCATTTTTTTGTTTTTGAAAAGGTTTTGTCTCTACATTTTTGATTGAATTTTCTAAATTTTGCAGTTTTTCTTGTGAAAACAAACGAATTGGAAATTTTACCAAACCGTCTAAAATCCAATGTTCGGGAAAAGAATTTTCACCCAAGTTTTTGTAAAAGAAAGTTCTAATCCATTCTTCATCAAGGCCTGCTTCGTTGTACAAAATGGCGTTTTCTAAAGTTTGTGAAAAAGGAATTATTGAATCCTTGTTTTCTTTGTTTCCGTAGACAATCTTTTTAATTGAATCTACAGAAATAAAAAATTCTTCTGCTAATTCATTAATTCCTTTGCCTTCTTTGTATTCATTACAAATTCGTTGATTTCTTTTTTTTAATGCAAGTTTTGCACCAGACAAAGTTCCCCAAGGTGTAGAATCATCTTCCTTTGGAATGTACAATAATTTTCCAGCGGCATATTTTTGAATTTGAGAAATCAATTCTGGTGGCAAAATATCTCTTGCATTTTTATACTTCATTTTTCAATCCTTTATGCAATTTTTTATAATGAATTAATTCTGTCTTCAAGTTCAGAAATTGATGCAATAATTGTTTTGCATGAAGTTTCGTCATCAATAGAAGCATGCCATCTTAAAGCGTTCAAGCCTTTGTAATAAGCCATACACAAAAATCTTTCTTTAAAATTTGGAACTTCAATTCCATTTTCCTTAAAATAAGGAACCATTTTTTCTGGTATATTAAAATAAGGTCTGTGTAAATCCATTGTGGCAAAATCCAAAATCCAATCAGTAATTGCCACTCTGTTCCAATCAAGAAATCCAACTTTGTCATTCATTATAACTGTATTTCCAAAAAATAAATTATTATTTACAAGAAATCGTTGATTTTCGCAAAAAGAACTTAATTCAATCATTTTGTTAAAATACTTTTCAAAAAATTCTTTTTTCATCATTGAAGTATTAAACAATTCTTTCCAATTTTTCCAATAGTCGTCGTTTGAATCATCAAAACTTTTTACTAAAAAATCTTTGAATGTAGAAAATTCAGGTATTCCGTCTTCTGAAAATTCCCCAAATCCTGAAAACTCAGAAATATCTGCTTTTTGAATTTCTAATACGCTTTTGAAAAATAGAGGATATAATTGTTCAAAATCTTCTATCCAAATTTCATTTCCGTTTTTTCCAATTGGATTTAGCAAAATTGAACTTGGTAAAATCTTTTTTAATGTTTCGTTTTTAATCATAATTTTTCCTTTTAATATAAATATAATAGGACAAATGTCGAGTTTTAAATTTTTTTTCTTTGGGTGGCTTTTTGCTTCGCAAAAAACAGGCTTTTCAGGGTTACGCTATCGCTTCATTCCTTCGCTACGCTTCGGAACTGGCTACGCCAGCCCTTACAATCC
>JALFAW010000077.1 GCA_022773305.1 Spirochaetia bacterium | reverse complement strand
TATTTATTGTTCTCTCAACCTGTTTAAATTTATAAAAATTTCTTTAATGGTTGATTGTGAATTACCGTTTGTCAAATGCAGATTTATTTCAGATAAATTTGAGAAAAACGGAGAAACCCTTCAAGCTTATGATCCATATGTCGACTTCAATTGGTTCGAAGGTGACATTCCATTCACATATTCTGCAGGAGTTACACTGTTTTTCTAATTCTGGTCAAGTTTCCAGGCTGAATCAACTTTATCATACCAATTCTGTTTTGCTTCTTCTGACAAAAACGAGGAAGCAAAACTGTTTTTGATAAGTGTTTTGATATCTTGCATTGAAAAGTTCAAATCATTGTGGCAAATCCATAATTCATCGAGAAGTGTTGTTTTAAAGAAAACAGGGTCATCCGTATTGATATTTACCATAAGTCCTTTATCAAAAAAAGTTCTTACAGGATGAGCTTTTGCTTCTTTTACTATTTTTTTTGTAAATGTATTTGAAGTGATGCAGATTTCTATTGGAAGCTGCGTTTTTTTTAGTTCTTCCATAAGTTTTTCATCTTGAATTGCTGTTACGCCATGTCCAATTCGTTGTGCATGAAGATAATTGATTGCATCCCAAATGCTTTCAGGCCCAACATCTTCTCCAGCATGAGCTACAGCTTTAAAACCATCTTTAAGAGCCTGTTCATAGACAGGAGCAAACTCTTTTGCAGGACCTTTTGATTCTGCACCGCCAAGCCCAATTCCAATCACATCTTCGCAAGGAAACTCTTTGAGAAGATTGTAATTATTCATTGCATTTTCGCAGCCAAACGTTCTTGAAACATCCATCAAAAGTTTGATAATTATTCCTGTTTTTTCTTTGATTTCAACTATTTTTTTATGGAAAATTTGTACCATATCAGCATAAGAAAAGCCCATCTTCAGAAAAGCTGACGGTGCAAAAAATACTTCTGTGTAAGAGATGCCATTTTCTACAAGATATTTTTCCAATTCATCAAAAACAAGTTCAAAATCCTGAACAGTTTTGTACATTCCTTGAATTTTTAAAAAAGATTGAATAAATCCATTTAAATCATCATAAGAAAATAATTCCACCTGTTCCTGCTCTGTCATTTCCTTATCAAACTTATTCTTGTAAAGTTTTTTTACACCATCCAACGAAATCACAGCTTCAAGATGAAGGTGCAATTCAGCTTTTGGAACAGCTAAAATAAATTTCTTAAATTCAGATTTATTCATAAACGACCTCTTGTTTCATTATCGGCACTTTTTTTGATAACCTTTAGATTTTTTTTAATCATAAAACATAAAAAAAGTGCCAGATAAAATTTTAAAACAACTTTTTCAATTTATCAACAATTTCCTTGAAAGTATCGCAGGCAGCCTGAACTGGTTCTACACTTTCCATATCTACACCAGCAACACGAAGACTTTCAATTGGATAGCGTGAACCACCGCTTTTTAAAAACTCAAAATAATCATTACGTTCTTTTTCACCACCGTTTTTTACGCGTTTTGCAAGCGCCAAAGCAGCTGAAATACCTGTTGCATATTTATAAACATAAAAAGCACTGTAAAAATGAGGAATTCTTAACCCTTCCATATCAGAATTATCTTCAAAAACCATTTCCGGTCCAAAATAAAGCTCTAGAAGTTCACGATAAGTTTTGCGCAAAAGCTCTGCAGTAAGCGGAGTTCCATTTTCAACAAATTCATGTGTTTTAAGTTCAAATTCTGCAAACATTGTTTGTCTGTAAAGTGTTGCAAGAATGTCATCAGCACGCATTGCAAGAAGATATTTTTTCATTTCATCAGATTCTGCATTTTCCAGAAGATAATCAAAAACAAGTTCTTCGTTGAAAGTTGATGCAACTTCTGCTTCGAAAATTGTGTATTCATAACTCATAAAAGGATTATTATGAACTGAATACCAGCTGTGCATGCTGTGTCCGCCTTCATGTGCCATTGTAAATACATCACGAATATTTGAATCATTATAATTCAAAAGAATAAACGGATCCCCTGTATAACATCCCGAACTAAAAGCTCCACTTCTCTTTCCAGTATTTTCATAACGATCAGCCCAACCATTCAAAAGTCCGTCACAAAGACGATCGGTATATTCTTTTCCAAGAGGAGTAAGTGCATTTCGACAAATTTCTACAGATTCTTCGTAAGAAGTTTTTGTTTCCACAGATTTAACAAGAGGAACGTAAACATCATAATGACGCAATTCATCAAGTCCAAGTGCTTTTTTTCTTAGCGAATAATATTCATGAAGTGCAGGAAGATTTTTGTGAATACATTCTATAAGATTCCGATAAACTGATTCTGGCACTTTATTTCCATATAAAGCTGAATGAAGACACGAATCATAACCTCTTGCACGTGCCATAAAAACATCCTGATTTACACTTCCTGCATACAAAGCTGCAATTGTTGTCTGATGTTCCTCAAATTTTCCATAGAATTTTTTATAAGCTTGTTCACGAACTTTTCTATCCTGTGAGTGCATAAAAACCGACCAGGTTGTTTCTGTCAACTGCTGTTCTTCGCCACTTACTGTAACTGTACCAAAAGACTTATTCATATCAACATTTGTCAAGAAATTGAATGCTGAGTCTGCTGTTTGGGCAGTTTCAGCCTGCAAAGACAAAAGTCGTTCCTCTTTTTCACTTAAAATATATTTTTTAAAATGAAGAAGTTTTTTTATGTAAACTTTATAATCTGCAAATTCCGGATTTTCAATCCATTGAAAAATATCATTTTCTGGAATTGCTTGAATTTCTGGTTCAAAAAAACTGATTTCTGTACTGGCTGCGGTATAAGCCATCATTGCTCGTCCATATCGATCGGCAGCTGCTGTATCATCCTGATCAGCATCGTGTTGCAATGCTGCATAGTGATATACATTTTCGATTACAAGCATTTCTTTTTCCAGAGCCTTAAGAGCATTCAAAAGGGAATCAGATGATTCTGCTAGTTTTCCTTTGAACTGCAAAACCTGTTTTGTAAATTCAGGAATTTTTTTAATTTCTTCTTCCCATTGTTCATCAGATTTATAAATAGAAGACAAGTTCCATTTATCTTTTGCAGGAACATCTTTTCGTGCAGGAATTGTTTTAGCCATTTTTTACCTCGTTCTTTAATAAATTTGCATCGCAAAATTTCAGTGAGATAAAACCACGCTATTTCAGTTTTTTTGGTTTTATCTTACACTCCATGTTGTACAATCATTTTTAATCATGATTTAAATTGAACAGATTTTGGTTTGACATTTTTTACGAAAAATTCCAAATCAAATGCATATTCAGAATCAAGAAACTCAGGCGGATAATGAAGGAAAATTGTTTCAGATTTTCGGGTATCAGTTTTTCTAGAAATGGCACCGTGATAGCTGATTAAATCTTGAGCTACATTATAAAGCCTTAAAATATTTTTCTGAGCAAACTGTTCTTTTACAAATCTCTTTTGTAATTCTTCTATATATTTGTGATTATAATATTTTTTGCAATTTAATTCATACGATTTTTCACTTAAATTTAAAAAATTATAGAATTTTTCAAAAAAATTAGCTGGTTTAATTTTTAAAGTTCGACAAATCGTGTTAAACCAGGGGACAGACCTTCCTTCATTATAAAAAATATTACAACCTTCTGCTATTTTTCGTGCATTTTGTAAATCCTCTGCGGAAAATTTGTCTGTGTGCAAAACATGATAAGGAGGTTCTTTGTCAAAAGAAAGATGAAGTTTCTCTGCATCGTCAAAAATGGTTGTCCCTGGCAAAACAGAAAGACAAAATATTTCCAGATTATTTGGATAAAGCGAAACTGCATAATTCACTGAGTTTTTAAAACCTGCAAAAGTGTCACCAGGAAGTCCATAAATCACATCAAGTCCAAAAACGATTCCAGTTTCATTCAAAATGTTAATTTTTTTTGTAAAATTTTTCAGATTAAATGGGCGATTTACAAGACGAGCAACATTTTCATCGGCTGTCTGCAATCCAATTTGTAAAGCACATGGAATTTTTGCAAAATATGAAGCAAGTTCTCTATCAATAAACTCAGCTCTAGCTTCAAAATAATAAAAAGTGTCAGGTGTTTTTTCTTTAATCATTTTTAATAACTGAATTGCACGAGTTTTATCTGCATTATAAGTTGGATCAAGCACAAAAACCTGCGGAACTTTTTTCTGGGCAAACAAATCAAGTTCCTTTTCAATCCGTGTCATTGGGAACTTTCTGACAGTTTTTTCACCTTTTGATTCATAACAATACGAGCATTTAAAAGGACAACCACGAGCCAGTTCCCAAAGTGCGCCTTCATAGTCACAAACATCAAGTGTTCCATCAAGATAACAGGAAGAAAGATTTTCATAATCGATTACGTTGATTTCAGCCTTCTGTCCGGTAATCCTTTCATAAATAGCGGCAGGAACTTTTGCTTCACCTTCACCACAGACAGTTTTGTCAAAAGCATTAAAAACTTGAGGATGCGCAGTGATTTCAGGTCCACCAGCAATTGTAAAAACATTGTTCTTTTTAAGATTTTGTGAAACCATTTGTAAAATTTTGCTATTCCACACAAAAACAGAAAAACCTACGATTTCTGGTTTGTATTCAAGAATTTTTTTTGTAATCAGATTTGCACAAAAATTATCAAAACTGCAATAATTACAGTCATCAGAATAATCAGTCTTTTTTTGTTCCCATAGATTTTCAAAATCTTCAATATTGAAAGGCAACAGTTCTACATCGCACAAATTTTTTGTTAAAGAATTGTTTTTTACAGCAGAAGCAACACATGCAGCACCAAGAGGAATAGATTGAGGCGATTTTTCAATCAATAAAGTTGTGAAAATGATTTTTGATTTCATTTTAATCTTTACGTTCCTAAAAAAAGTGAATTAACCCAAACAACATTTTGTATCATCTATCTAATACATTTCAATATCATTTATATTTTTTGAAGTGCAATTTTACCAAGTTTTGGATAGTCAGCCAGAATTTTTTGAAAAATTTTTTTTGGAATGTAACTTACTTCACATTCACCGACAGCAATTGCTTTTGATTTTCTATTTTCACTTAAAATAATGCTAGATTCGCCGAAAAAATCACCAGTTCGATAAGTATTACAATGATTTTCCTGAACATCCAAGATGATTCCTTTTTTTAAATAAAAAACGAATTTCGCCTCATCATTTTGTGAATAAATTTTCTGTTGATTTGTAAATCGTTTTGTTATAAAAAAATCAGAAAAAACTGGATTTTTAAACATTTTTTCATAAAACAGAATATTCATCTGATTCTTTTTAACTGTCTGCGCATAATATAATTCACAAATCAGCAGATTTTCAAAAAACTCGCTGACATAAAGCATTTGTGCACAAAACATAAATACAGCAAAAAAGAGATATACTTTAAACAAAAGGATTACGAGTGTACTGATTGCCCCATAAACTATATTGTAATTTGTTATTCGCATAAACTTGTTTATGAAAAAAGAAATCACAAAAGTTACACCAGTGGATATTGCCGCATAAAAAATGCAGGTTCGCCATCTTGGTTTTGCTCCAGAAAGAATTTTATAACTGTAAACACTAAAAATGAAAAATAAAAAATAAGTTATAGAAATAATAAGTCGGTTTGAACCAGCACTAAAAAGAATTGGAAATGATTTATTAAGAAACTTAAAAAAGGGCAGTTGATTTAATTTATTGAATAAAAATGAAAAAAGAATGACTAAGATAAAAATCAGTACAACAACAAATTCTGATACAATAGAAAACATTTGATTTACCACAGAAAGTCGTTTTGAAACAGAACGAAAAATTCTGTTTATTCCACTAACTACAGAATAAAAAAGTTTTCTTGCCATCCAAATCACCCAAACTGCAAGAAAAATCTCGATAAATGAGATTGATTTCATTTTTAATAGAGCATTGATAAGCGGGGTAAAATCATAAAAAGATTTAAATTGATTTGCAAAATCAATAACGTAACTTAAAATTTCTGGAGAAAGCTTAAGGATTGTTACAAGAACCGTTAAAATAATTAAAACAACTGGAATAAAAGAAAAAATGAATCCGAAAGCACAAGCTGATGCACTTTCCCAAATCATATTTTCATTTGCATTTTTAATAGAAAGAAAACAAAACTGAGAAAATTTACGGAAAATCCGCACAAAAAAATTATCTGAAGTTTTGTTTTCTTTCTTCATAAATATCCTTGATAATAAAAATCTATAATAAAACTAGAAGGACAAATGTCGAGTTTTAAATTTTTATTCTTTGGGTGGCTTTTTGCTTCGCAAAAAAAGCGAGAAATGCATAGCATTTTCTCGTCCCGAGTTTGCATTGCAAACTCGCGCTTTTCAGGGTTCCGTACGCACTTCGTGCTACCTTCATTCCTTCGCTACGCTTCGGAACTGGCTACGCCAGCCCTTACAATCCTTGCCACTGTTTAAAATTAAAAAACTCGAAATTGAACCTGAATAATAAGTTTGCAACGCAAACTTTAAGTAAGATAAAGCCGCGCCATTTTAGCGGTTTTATCTTACACTTTCTTTTGATAGTTCATGCCTGTTCATAAAAAACTACAATATTATAACAATATTTTTTAAATTCAGTTTTCTTCTTTTTTTTTCAAAAAAAATGGTTCAGATAATCCCAAGCACAGCTCTTGCCGCATACCGTTGCTGGATTCCTCCTCTGGCGGGGTTTTGCGGCAGACACTTGAAGGGCATCTGAACCGCTTTAAATTTACTATTTTATAGTCAGATTGTCAACCCTAAAATAAATAATAAAATGTATGATTTTTTTTTAAACAAAATGATTATAAACCAACTTTTTGTAAAAGTTCATATAAACAAACATATAATTCATTTATTTGCAGATTAAGATTACAGTTCTCTATTCGTATCCGTAGAGAATCATAATCGAGTTTCGAAATTACACCTAACTCATACTGTTCTTGCACATCAAGAAGTTCAATTTGTTGATTTTCATATATTTTTTTAATTTCTTCCAATTGTTTTGTATATAGCTCAAATAATTTTTTATATTGCTTTTTTGACATTTCTTTTTTTAATATATAATTATTGTAAGAATTCCTAATAGACTCATAATCTAGTTCATATTGTTTTATATTTTGTTTACGAGAAGCAGAAATAAAAGGAGATAGATTAATTCCAACAGAAAAAGACCAATTTGATGGTTCACTCATTTCCTTCCATGCATTTTTCCATTCATTTTCTTTTTTTATTCCCATTGACCATGACGGTTGAGCTGAAATAGAAATTTCAGGTGCATATTTCTGTTTGTTTATTATTTTTTTATTATTAAGCATTTCGATTTGCAGTTGAAATTTTTTTTCTATAGGATCAGAAATTCTTTCAGTAACTTCCTGTATTAGATTATAAAACTCATCTGTAAACTGCGAAAAAGAATCATGATAAGCAATATCTGAAATATCAATATCATGATTGCATAAAATTTTCAAATTCTGAAGTGTACTTTCCAGATTTGTTTGAACACTTAATAAATCCTGTTGGGAAGTCCATTTTGAATTCAACAGTTCAGTTATTTTTGACTGACTTGATGCACCAGATAATTTTAACTGCTTAGTAGCTGCTATCTGTTCATCTAATAATTTCAATAAATTCTGCGATATTTGAATTTGCTTTTTGTAAATCAAAATATAAACAAAGTTTTGAGCAACATTTAATAAGGTTGATTTTTTTGTATTTAATAATTCATGATAATAGTATTGTTCTTGTTGATAAGAGTTTTCAATGTTTGGATCTTTTGATTTTCCTTGAATCCAAAACGGCATCAAACTTTGTTGTAAAGAAATACTCACATTTGGTTTTTGATTTAAATACAATTCTTCGTATATAGTTTCTGCATTTACACTAGCGCCACCAGAAATACTTATTGAAGAACCTCCTGGTAATGTTTGTACATAAGAAATGGAAGATGACAGATAATCTGGACAATTCTTCCATGTATAATCTTTTGAGATTTGAGATGATGATGAAAAAGACAATTGAGGGGAAAAAGTTCCATCCATACTTTTTGATGAAAGAATTGATGCCTGATATGAGTTTATTGCGGAAAGAATATCTGAATTATTATTAAGTGCAATTTCTGCTAATTCCATCAAAGAGAAGGCACGCAAAATCATATCAGATGAGGAAAATAAAATCATAAAAATTACGATTTTCTTTAGAATCTTTTTTATATACAAATTTATCATATAAATAACTCTTAATTAATGAAATCTAATTTTTTTAATAGATAGAAAATTATTGGCTTTCTATCTAAAACAATTCTGACATCAGTTTCTAAACCAGCTCTTATTGGAAATTTTTCTCCACGCCTGTTTGAAAAAACTATTCTATTAATATCAGCATAAACAGAATAGAAAACATTTTTTCCGTCTGGAGAATTGCGGATATCAGGATCAATCGAAGTAATAATTCCATCTGCACCTTGATATTCATAAAAAGGAAATGCTGATAATCTATATTTTACTTTTTTCCCCTCAGTTATTTTTCCCATATCTTTTGGAGAAATCTGAATCTCAACACGAAAGTTTTCATTATCGTTTGGAACTATATTCAAAACTTGTGAATTTGATTCAATATAGTCACCAACATTAAGTGAAGCTAATTCCTGAACATAACCATCCATAGGAGCTTTCACTTCCAAAAATAAATATTGATTATCCAGTTTGATAATATTCTGCTGAATATCGTATATTTCTTTTTCTTTGTCATTCAATTCTGAATTTATTGTTGAAATAAAATTTTTTTTGAAACTTTCCAAATCAGCTAAAGCCAATTTATAAGCCTGAAATTTCATATTCACTTCATAAGGATTTTTAATGGTCGCAGGCTTTTGATTTTCAAAAGCATATTCTTTTTCAGAAATGGCAGCTTTTATTTCCAAAACTTCTTTATTTTTCTGATAAGCTTCAAAGCGACTGAATGAAAGCGAATCAGAAATATCACATTCATTTTTATCATTAAAATAAGATTTTTTTAGTGATTTTAGACCATGAATTTTTATCTCCAAATCATCTTTTGCTTTGACATACATATTCCGCTGAGCTTCGTAAGATTCAGCATCAACTTTATATAAAACATCACCTTTTGAAACTTTTTCTCCAGGCTTATAATTTAATTCGACAATTTTCCCTGAAATTACATTTTTAACCGATGATACGTTTTCCTTTGTACGCACATACCCTTGAGTTTTAATAACTTCATCAATTCTTCCAAATAAAATCACTGAGATTGTAATAAAACATATAGAAACAATGACATAAATAGTTTGTGATAATTCCTTTGGAATTTCCATTTGAAAAAATTCTCTAGAATACTGCATTTCAGTTTGGTGCTTCAATACAATCACTTTTTTCATTTTGAACCCTCCACATTTTGTAATATTTTCCTTGTTTTTTTAATAATTCATCATGATTTCCTTGTTCAACAAGTTGTCCATGTTCAAAAACAAAAATACAATCACAATTTCTAATAGTTGAAAGTCTGTGGGCAACCATAATTACAGTTTTATCATGAATTTTTTCATATACAGTTTTCATAATCTTTTGTTCGGAAATACTGTCAAGACTTGCAGTTGCTTCATCAAGAATTATGATATCAGGATTACGCATTAAAATTCTTGCTAGAGCAATTCTCTGTCGTTCTCCACCAGATAATGTTGCTCCCTGTTCTCCTACAATGGTATAAAATTTATCTGGAAGAGAATCTATAAAATCATAAGCTTGAGAATCTTGTGCCGCTTGAAGAATCTGTTCAAAACTTGCACCATAACTTCCCCAGGAAATATTTTCTGCAATCGTTCCACTGAACAATATACTTTCCTGTGGCACATATCCAATTCTGCTTCGATAAGAATCATTAGTATACTCAGTAATCTCTTTATTATTTATAAAAATTCCCCCCTCTTCATAATCATAGAATTTCATTAATAGCTTTAAAAGTGTTGATTTACCAGAACCAGACATACCAACAAAAGCTACTTTTTTACCAGCAGGAATTTTTAACGATACATGTTTTACAGCCCTTCCTCTAGTACCATAAGAAAAACAGACTTTTTTATATTCTATATCTCCATTGAGATTTTCAGCGTCAATACAGCTTTTTTGCCCTTCACCTTCTTCAGCGATATCCAACACATCAGAAAGTCTTTCAGCTGAAACAAATACTTCTTGCCAATAAGATTGCATTGTAAGAAGACGACTTAATGGACCAATAAAATATCCAGATAATGTAGTAAAAGAAATTAATTGACCTAATGTAAGTTTATTCTGAAATATCATAAAACTACCAATCCAATAAATTGCCAAAGTTCCGCATGAAGAAATAAAACTTTGAATTCCATTTTGCAGATTTCCCAATTTTTGTAATTTTAGATTTTTCTGTGCAGCTTCAACAATTCTTCCTTCTGTGCGAGAAAATGCTTTATCTTCCGTTGCAAGACCTTTTACTGTAGCTATCCCATTTATAGTTTCATAAATAGAAGCATTCTTTTCAGCTTCAATTCTAGCCTGCTCAGTTATCATTTTTTTGAAAGGTTTTTTCAAAACATAAACAATTATTGCAGATAAAACCACAGGAATAATTGATACAGGTAATAAAATCGAACCTGTTTTAATTAAGAAAAATGCTCCAATCACAATCATAACTGCATCTATTGCAATCGATAATAAAGTTGATGATATTGCATTTCTGATAATATTTGCATCATTTAAACGAGAAAGTATTTCTCCAGTTTTTCTTTTTTGAAAGAAATCAAGTGGAAGTTTTAAAAGATGTAAATAAAAATCAGAAACCAAAAACACATCGATTTTTGAACCCATATATGTTAACAATTGATTCCTGCAAAAATTCAACAAAACTTGAAAAACAATGATAATAAAATAACAAAACGAACATAGATTCAAAGTTGATTTTATCTGAGAATAAAGAACTTCATCTATCAGAAATCTAAAATAAAAAGACATAAAGATTCCAAAAAAAGATAAAAAAATACTTGCTACAAAAGTTTCTATTATATATCTTTTATATGGTCTTAATAAAATAAGAAATCTAGAAAAAAATCCCTCTTTATCCGAACCTTTTTCAAATTTACTTGTTGGAAATAAAATAAAAGTTATCCCAGACCATTTTTTCAGCAAGGAATCAAGAGATTCTGTCGTTAAACCAATAGTCGGATCATTTATGTATGCTACATTTTTTTTTATTTTATAGATTACCACATAATGTTCATGTCCATCCCATTTCAAGTGAAGAATTGCTGGCATTGGAAAAGAAACAATTTTTTCTTTTTCATTAACCATAATTCCTTTACAAGAAAGTCCAAACTTTTCAGATGCCTTTATAATTCCAAGTCCACTTGTACCAATTTTATCAGTACCAGCAACTTCGCGTATTTTTCGTATAGAAACATCTTTTCCATAATAATGCAAGACGAATGAGATGCAAGCTATACCACAATCAGATTCGTCATGTTGAATAATATTTTTAATCTTTCCCATAATAAAAACCGCTTTTTATAAGATAAAATTCTAGTTTTTTTATTAAATTTGGGTGGCTTTTGGTTGTTTTTCTTCCTTCAATTTCCTTCATTTTTTGGAATTTCACTCAGGAACTAGGAAGCAAAACAACCAAAAACAGGCTATTCGCCCTTCGCTCACGCTCATCCGCTTCCCTCGCTTCGCTCAGTCCAGTGGACTGCTTCGCAGGGGCTACTATCCTTGCCACGATTTAAACCTGGAAATTTATCTAGTAGATTTATAATCATAAATAGATAATAAAAATCAATTATTCAAATGAAACAATTTCAGTCACTTGAATAAAAACTTTATCCCATATAATTTTAAAATAATTTAATATGACTAGTTTTTTCAGAAAAATTGACGATTGTTATATTGTTGCGAGATTTTTATATTTTTTTGTTGCGATTATTTGTTATTGTATGATGTTTTGTTTAATCAAACGTTTGGAATGTTATTTTCCAGCACGCTTGATTATACAGATATTCCATTTTTTCTTTATTTATAATTCAAAATAAAGTTCTCTACCCTTTCTTTTATTTCTTGAAATTTTAATGCAGATTTTGGAAGTGATTTATCTTTTTTCTTCATCAAATTATAAAATTCATCTGCAGTTTGTCTAGATTTAAAACAATACCCTTGGTTACCTTCAATTCCTTGTTGAAGATTCGTTTTTTGTCCTTCCTTAAACACTAATAAATTATCAAGTTTATCATATTCTGAATCACGATCTTGAATATCTTTACAGTCAGATATTCTGATGGTATAAACCATATTATCATCGAAAACTCGGAATACATAAACGCCAGAAGCATACATCTGTCTTCTAAGACCCTGTGAATACATAATAGAAACTTTAAATCTCTTTCCTTCTTGCCAAGAGAAGTTTGAATACTCATCATCAGCAAATAAAAAAATATCTTTACAATCTTTGAAAGATTGTTGAATATCTTTATAAGTAATATTTTGGGGATTTGGAAACAATGTTGTGTCGATAGCGTCTATAGTTCTTTCAGTAAAGATTTCTTTTGATTCTTTATAAAAATAGTAGGAAACATTCATTTTATTACTATTAACCGATTGTGATTCTTTACTTAACAACCCCAGTTCCTTAAAAAACGACATACAATCAGATTCGAAATCACGTGCTGATAAAAATGGAACTACATTCACAATAAATAAAAGAACAAACAAAAACTTAATTTTTTTCATAATACATACTCCTAAAATTTAATTATTGCAGAAAAATTTACCTTTATTTAACAGTAACTTCTTCTTATATTTTAACAATCATTTTATTGCTTCAAATCTACCAACAATAAATATATTAAATCTAAAGTTTTTTCTGTTAATCCTGATAAACCTGATATTTTTTGTACCTTACCAGAAAACTCTTCAATTTTTATTATTTTTGATCCTTCTACTGTATATGGTTCAACATATTCTACTTTTTCGCAATATCCTTCTATATATTCATTATTTATATTAATACAATATTGAATCTTATACATACTCGAATAATAATAAACTTTTACAATATCTCTAGCAGTTTCATCTTTATTTTTATAGATAATTGCAACACCATTAGCATGGGGCATATAATCTGCTAAATCAAAAGTGTATTTTTTATATAAATCATAATTAATGTTTTCATCAATTTCTTTTGCAAACAAACTTGGAATCAATAATAAAATCAAAATAAAAAAAAACTTTCCTTTATTTAACATTTACATATCCATCCTTCATTTTATTATTTTGAATGTTGTATCGAAGAGCACTTTGAGTATTTCCAAAAGAATTTTCAAAATGCGGTAAATCAGGAAAATCATTCCATTCAGCACCAGCAACAAACCCTTGTTTTTTTCCTTCATTGATTACTTTTTGCCAAGCCTCAGATTGTTTATTCCAATTTTTAGTACCGTTTTCATTATAAACTTCTACATCAAAAGCTAACCCAAAATTGTGATAACTTTGTCCTCCTTTTGCATATGTTACCACTTTTGATTCATCAATTATTTCGCCTTTTTCATTACGCCCCTTGGAATACAATCTATCCTGTTCTTCATAAGTTCTAGTTGCCAAAGAGATTTCTACATTAACATTATCTTTTTTTAAATTTGTAAGCATAGAACTTGTTGCATTTCTTATTTCTGGATGCAAAGTTTTTATTTTTTCTTGATTATTCCTAGATAAAATAACTCCTTCTCCACATCCTCCGTAACTGCTTGAAGTTGTGTAGCTTGTGCTGCCTGACGGACTACTGCTTGAATACCCTGATGAACCTCTGCTTGCAGAACTGTCAGAACTTGAGCTACTAGAAGAACTTTTTTCTCCGCTGAAGAATTTTCTAACTGAGTTCCAAAATCCTCCACCACAACCACCATTTATTTCAACCAACTGATTGTAATTTAACTCTTCAAAATCATTCAAGTTAAACGCAACTGCACTTAATTTTACTTGTTTTTTTGTAAAAAATCCCATTTTTACCTCCGATT
>JALFAW010000003.1 GCA_022773305.1 Spirochaetia bacterium | reverse complement strand
GCTCGTGCAAACTATACGTTCTCTGGTATGACAATCTTACAGCACGAGCCAGCGGCAGCCCCAAAAAAAGTCTTTTTGCCCTGTGTCTCACTCCCTCGCGCCAACTTTTATGAAAATATTTTTTATAATGCGTTTGCCCTGTCTTAAGTTTTTTCTTCTTGAAAGCAATCATTGAGTATATTATAATAGAAACTATGGCTGATATAAAAATTATTGCAGAAAATCGTAAAGCTCGTTTTGATTATTTTATTGAAGACACTTACGAATGTGGAATTGAATTACAGGGAACTGAAGTAAAATCTGTAAAAAACGGAAATATTTCCTTTCCAGATGCATTTGCCGAAATCGTTAATGGTCAAGTTTGGATAAAAAACTTTCACATTTCAGAATATTCATATTCATCTGTTTTTAATCACAATCCAGATCGACCAAAAAAGTTACTTCTACACAAAGAAGAAATAAAAAAACTTACAAGAAAAGTAGAAACAAAAGGATACACTCTTATTCCTATTAGTTTTTATTTAAAAAAAGGACTTGTTAAAGTTTCTCTTGGAGTATGCAAAGGCAAAAAACAATATGATAAGCGTGCAACAATTAAAGACAGAGATGTTAATCGTGATTTGCAAAGAGAATTTTCAAAACGATTGAGAGGATAGTTTTTTTTGAAAAAAAAATGTAAAATCATCACAACAATTTTTATTTTTCTCTTTATACTTTCATCAAAACTTTGGACTCAAAACTATTATATTCATTACTATGGAATTGTATCAAATAATCTTGATTCAAATATGGCAAAAATGACAAGTGATTTGTATTTTACACAACTTTCTGAAATCAATAATTTTTCAGTAGAAGATAAACGTGAATCCCCCCTTTTGGAAAAAATACCAGATATTGAAACATTTTCTGAAAATTCTCTTTCTTTTTTTGTTAGCATTTCAAAAAATGAAATTGATGATTCTTGGCTCGTCACTTTTCATATGATTGATAAAAAAAATAACGAAGAACACATCAAAAAGAAACATTATGCTTCTTTTTATAAAATTCTTATGGAATCTAAAAACGAACTTAAAGAAACTATCAAACAGCTAATTGAAAATGATAACGAAAGTTCCATTCAGATTACTACTCAAAAAATACAGGAAAAAAATCAAAATAAACAAAAAGAAAATGCAAAAGATAATAATATAGAAGAAAAACATCAAAAATCGATTCCGTTAGAAAATTTATCTGGCACATGGAAAGGTGAAGAAAATATTGATAAAATTGTTATCCTAAGAGGAGGCAGAGGCTTTGTGATTTTTAATAATGGTGCCTCCATGAATATTCAGATTAAAAATTCTACTTCTGTTCCAAATCAAATTATTGTTACACAGAATTCTAAATCAAATGCATCATTTTTCCCTGAATTGCCACGAAATATAGCTTTACAAGCAGCAGTTCAAGCAGAACCTATTCAGTGGATTTTAAATATCAATGACGAAAACACCTTAAAAGGAATAAAACAAACATTACTACTAGAAGGAGACAACTGTAAAAAAGGTGAAATTCCAGTTGAATGGAATAAACAATAGTTTAATTTTTCTGATTTAAACCTGAGGCAAGTCCAAAATCGGAATGCCAGTAATAACAGTTTTTTCTTCCCTTTTAAAACTTATATTTCCGTTGTTAATATCATACAAAATCATTATCAAAAGCATCAAAAAAGTAAAAAAAACAGCAATCATTTTACAATATTTTTCTTCTAGAAAAGTTGGATTTTCGTGTCGAAGCACTGTTCCTGTATCATACAAATTTGTTTGGAAAGGTTTTAATCCATTAATTTTGACAAGTTTTTCATCATCACTGACATAATCAAGTTTACGTGCATAAGCTGCAATTACAGCTTTATCATTTTTTAAAGCAGTTAATTCCTGTTCAAGTTCACTGTTGATATTTTGAATTTCATTTGTTTTTTTACTTATTATTCTTTTTTGTTCTTCCATCTGATTATAACTGTAAAGACTATTCTGACCCACAGTCATAGAAAGTAGCACATAAATGAGGGTTCCAAAAAAAATTATAAATAAATATTTTGCACGTTTCATTATAATTTAATTATCGGCAAAAGTTTTTGTTTTCTGAATTCAAAATATATGTTATAATAAAAAAAATGTTTTAAAAAAGATTTTTTTATAGACGTTTCAACGTAAAATATACAAATTACTTAAAGTTTAGATGATGACAAAATCTAAAGAATTTGCTATTTTTTTACTGTAAAATTGTCGATAATTAAAGAGTAAAAATATATCCTAACAAAAGAGGAAAATTTATGAACTTATCAGAAGAGAATACAAAAGAACTTGAAAGTTATGGTGTTTGGGTAAAAAATACTTCAAAAGAAAATTCAAATTCGTCTGAATCAGCAAATGATAAAAATGACAATTCAGATGCTTCTCAGAATTTTTCAAACAATACTGATGAACTTGATTTACCAGATTTCGACTCAACTGATTTTTCTGATATGTTCAAAGATGATTCGCAATTTACTACAGGTGATTCTCAGAATGATGATTTTACAAGTGGACTTGATTCCACATTGAGTACAGATGAACTTTCAAACATAACAGATTTTGCTGACTTGACAATCGAAAATTCTACTACTTCATCAGATTCAGAAGAAATTAGTGACGAAATCAATTTAGATGATAATATTGATGAAGAAACTGTAGTTTCTGATGACATTTTTTCCAAACCTATTGATGATAATGGCACAATTGATTTTGATGATATTTCTCAAGAATCAAATGATTTAAATTCAGATATTTCTTATGATAATTCAAATCCTGAATTAAATATTATAGATGAAGATAGCGAAGCAAAAGAAGATTCTGAAATTTCTTTTGATACAGAAGAAGAAATTTCACTTGATGATTTTATGGATGAAGGTTTTTCTGATGAGTCAGTTGCTGCTGGAAATAATGGTTATGAACCAGGAAAAGAAAAATCACCAACTCCATTTACTCCAAATCCAGAATCTTCAGAAACTGAAGAACTTTCTCTCGATGATTTTATGGATGGCGATTTTGAAACAGAACCGCAAGATGTTTCTGCTCCAAAAGAAGACATTATTGAAGATGAACCACCTTTAGAAATGGATCTCACTTTTGATGATTCTGTTGAAAATGTTGAAACTGAAGACAATATTTCTGTAGAAACTTATGATGATTTTGATGATGACTCTGTAGCTATTGAGACTGAAGAAATCTCCTTAGATGATTTTGGAACAGTATTTGATACTCCTTCTGAAGATAAACAAGAGGCTAAACCTCAAGCTTCTGTAAATATGTCTGATACTGAAGAAATTGATCTTTCTGATTTTGGTATTGATGCAAATGCAGAAGAGACTCCAATCAATCAAGATGTTGAAGAAGCTAAAAAGAAAGACACTGTTGTTGATTATGATTTATTTGTTGGTGATGAAAACACTACTAGTGCTCCTGTCGTAAATGAAATTAAATCAACAGAAAAAACAGAATCTACAGAACAACTTTCACAACATGAAAATGATAATACTGTTTCTGAAAATCAAAATACAACGCAAACAGTTTCTTCTGTAGACACATCAATTTTACAACAAATTATGGCAGAATTACAGAATCTTAAGAATGATATAAATACTTTAAAAAATAATATTGAAGAAATCAAAGCTGAAGAATCTGTGAAATCTGTTCAAGAGCAAGAAGAAATTGTTATCCCTCAAGAAGAAAAGAAAAATGAAGGAGGTTTCTTTTCTGATTTGGATGATGACGATACAATTGCACTTTCATTTGATGAACTTGACAACATTATGAATAATGCAGATTTTTCATCTGCAAAAAATAACACTGAAGAAAATTTGCCACATGAATCTCAAAATGAAGAATCATTCACTGATGAAGAAATCTTAGAAGATGATACTTCTACTGAAGAAGAAACTTTGACATCACAAGAACCTGTTCTCCAACAAACTCCTGCTGTTGAAGAATCTTTCGCTGATGAAGAAATCTTAGAAAATAATTCTCCTGTTGAAGAAGAAACTTTGACATCACAAGAACCTGTTCTCGAACAAACTCCTGCTGTTGAAGAATCTTTCGCTGATGAAGAAATCTTAGAAAATGATACTCCTGTTGAAGAAGAAACTTTGACATCACAAAAACCTGATCTCGAACAAACTCCTTCTGTTGAAGAATCTTTCGCTGATGAAGAAATTTTAGAAAATGAAACTCCTGCTGAAAAAGAAACTTTGACATCACAAGAACCTGTTCTCGAACAAACTCCTGCTGTTGAAGAATCATTCACTGATGAAGAAATCTTAGAAGATGATACTCCTATTAAAGAAGAAACTTTGACATCACAAGAACCTGTTCTCCAACAAACTCCTGCTGTTGAAGAATCTTTCGCTGATGAAGAAATCTTAGAAAATGAAACTCCTGTTGAAGAAGAAACTTTGGAAAATATTATTTATGATGGACAATCTGAAGATGAGATTAATTTTGATTTTGAAGATGAATCCCTTGAAGAACCTACAATAGAAAGTTTTTCTGAAATTTCAATAGATGAAAGTTTTGAGGAAGATTTACCAGAAGAAATTTCTATTTCAAAAGAAGATGATATTTTTGTAGAATCAAATTCTCAAGATTTTATGAAAACAGAATCAGAAGAAACTATCAAAGAATCTGATTTTGAAGAAACTGAAGAATTTGAAGAACCATTTGAAACTGTTGATTCATTTGAAGAAAACGAAATTGATGACGACATTCCTACTGTAGAAAAACTGTTGGAAAATCAAGATACAGATTCAATCTTGAGAAGTGACAAAGCAGCTTTTGAACGAGATCAACTAAATCAACTAAATCAACAAAATGAAGTTTTAGTTGAAAATATTCAATCTGAAAATCAACCTGAACAAGAAAATATTGAGAATGATTTTATTGATCTTGCAAATTCTGACATTTTAGATCAAGAGCCTGTCATTGAAGAAACTTCAGTCGACATCGAAACATATGAAAATAATATTCAAAGTGTTTCCGAAGATGAACCTGTATTCGACACTTTTGAAAACATTTCTAGTGAAGATGAACAAGATACTTTTGAAGTTGATTTTGATTCATTATCAGAACAAATCATTGAAGAACCTGTTATAGAAGAACAAAATGAACCGAATTCAGAAAATAGTTTAATTGATAATAACAGTGATTCACTTATTGAGAATTCTGAAAATAATTCAAGCGAAAATAATGACATAAGCAAACAAACTAAAGAGGAAACTTCTGTTACAGACACTGTTCAAACGCAAAAACCTTTAAGTCAAGATTTAATGCAAGATGTAAAATCTCTATTGCTTTATATGGATCAACTTTTAGAAGATTTGCCAGAAGAAAAAATTGAAGAGTTTGCAAATTCTGACAAGTTTGTACTTTTTAAAAATGTTTTTGAAAAATTAGGTTTAAATTAAAATGGGACTCTTTAATAAGGCGAATAATTTTCTTGCAAATGAAGATGAAGTTTTATTAGTTGGTGAACAAAATGATCAAAAAAATGAAAAAACACCTTCTTACGAAACTAAAAATTTTCATCAAAATAAATTATTCGCTTTTACTGATTTTATTACTAAATATAAAATTCATATTTTTGCTATTTTTGAATTATCAGGAAGTTTTTTCACTATAAAAGATAGTCTTGGATTTGATGGAAAAACAATTTCAAATTTTGCTATTTCTCAGGAAGATTTGAATTCCATTTTTTTACATAATCATAATATTTCAACTGTAAATAAAAAAGACTATGATTTTCTTTCAAAGGCTTTTCTTAATATAAAAAATTTATCTGAAGAACTCTCATTTTGTAAAATAGGCACCAATTATATCATGTTTTGTGATTGCAAAATTTCTGATAAAATGCTTAATGATTTCCAAAATATTGATAATAGCAATAAACTTGATTATGACCTAATTTATCAAAAATATTCTGAAAATCAAAATTCATATATTATAAAGATTGATTTTGAAGAAGCAATTGAAACTTTTATCTGCACAAATAATCCTATAAACAATTTATCAAAAAATATTTTTTTAAATTCTATTTATACTGAAATTTGTAATAGGTTTATGTTTTGGTATAGTTATCCTTTTTATTGTAAGCAAAATAATGATTATACTTTAACATTTTTTTTACCATCACAAATTGATTTACCAGAAGAACTTCTTTTGACACATATAATTTTTAATCTTAAAGATATTTTGGATAATTGTGCTGAAATCATAAATATTGAAGTTTTTAAAATTAATAAAAAAGAAGATATTCAAACACTTTTTGAATCTTAAGGTGGAGATTTATTTTGGAAGTTCTTTTTCAAAATGCCAAAAATGGTGAATTAACAGTCACAATAGATGGATTTTTTTTTCATTCAAGCTACTCTCCTACAAAAGAAGCTCAAAGATTTGTTGATAACCTAAACTTCCCTTTTTCACCTGCAATGATTTTTATAACTGAACCGGGAATTTCGTACTGTGCCGATTTTCTTAGAAAAAAGTTTCCTTGTACTAAATTGATTGCCATAAGATATTTAAAAGATTTTAAACAATTTGATAAAAAGTTTGACTTCGTAATAGACTTTTTTTCATTCCTCCAGAATTCTAATTCTTTTGAAAACTTTATTTCTTCACGATTTTCAGAATCTGATATTCTTTCTTCTTTTTTTTGTAGTTGGAATACCACAGAAAAATGCTTTCCATATTTTGAAAAGTTATTTTGGCAGGGCATAAAAAACATTACTCAAAAAGCAAAAACTATATTGATAACAAATCAATTTTTTGAAAAAAAATGGTTTTTAAATACAATTTCTTTTTTTAATTATTTACAAAATCCAGTTTTACTTAAAAAAAAGATTTCAAAAGACATTTTGATTATTGCATCAGGTCCAAGTCTTCAAGTTGCTCTTTCTTCGATCAAAAAAAATCAAGCAAGTTATTTTTTAATTGTACTTTCTTCAGCTATAAAATGTTGTTTTGAAAATAATATAATTCCTGATTTATGTATTTCAACAGATGGGGGCTATTGGGCAAAAGAACATTTAAAAATACTTGAAACATATCCAAGTGTAGTTCTAGCATTATCTTGTGAAAGTTGCTGTCAAAAAAATATTTTAAAAAAAAGTTTAATTTTACCTTTGCTATATGAGGATGGAATTTCAAATGATTTATCTCAGGTTTCAGAAATCGAATTTTGTAATGCAAAAAGAAATGGAACAGTAAGTGGGACTGCTTTACAATTTGCTATGAATAATTCAACTGGAAATATTTATCTTTTTGGATTAGATTTACACAGTAAAAAAGGATTTCAACACACAAATCCAAATGAATTACAAATAAACTCCCAGATGCATGATTTTAAACTTAATTCTACTGAAAAAAAACAAGTATCTGCTATGTTAAATTCTGAAAGTCTTAAAGTATATGAAAATTGGTTTTCAAATTTTGAAATAAATAACAGAAATATTTTTCGAGTAATAGAAAAAAATGATAAAAATAATTCTCTTGGTAAAATTAAAGATATTTCGATTAAAGAATTTGAAAACAATACCCCACACAATCAAATCAAAAAAGATTTCAATACATTTTTTGTAATCCAGAAAAAGAAAATAAACCTGCAAAATATTAAATTACTATTAAAAGAAATCTTTTTTCAAGATAAAATAAAAAAACAGTTTTATCCGTTGGATTTTGTTCAATATTTTCATTCCAAAAATCCACAAATATTATTGAAAATAGAAGAAAACCATAAAAAATTATTTGATAAAGCAAATTCTTTTTTTTCAGTTTAACATTGATATAATTATTATGCTTAAAAGATTAATTGTTCATAATTATCAAGTTCTTACAATTTATCAAAGGAAAAGATATGAAATCAATTTACAATTCTATATTAACAACAAAAAATGGTTCTACCATTCCTGTTTTTCGAAATGGCAAAACAGCTGAATCAAAATACAATCCACAACTCGAAGCTCAGAAAATTGTTGATGGAATTAACAAGAATTGTGATTTTTTTATATTGATTGGAATTTCTTCTGGGATTCTTTTGAAAAGTCTTGTTCAAAAGTTTACGCAGTCAGTTTTTTTCTGTATTGAAATTTCTGAAAGTGACTTTTCTTTTTTATTATCACCTGAAAATAATCTTGAAATCAGAAATTTTACAAATAATAATAATATTCATTTTTGCACAATTGATGAAATTGAAAATAAATTGTGTCAAATTTATTTACCAGTGAAATATAACGATTTGAAAATTATTGAAACTCATGGATGGACAAATGAAAATAAAGAAATCATTCCAAAAATATACGAAAAAATTCAAAATGCAGTAAATCAAATAACCAATGACTTTTCTACACAGGCTCATTTTGGAAAACTTTGGATGAACAATATTTTAAACAATCTTAAACTTCTTTCTAGACAAAATAATCGTAATTTTTCTCTTCATTCAAATGTAAATTTATTTCCTGATATAAAAAAGACAGCAGTTGTAATTGCTGCAGGAACTACTCTTGATGATAAAATCCATATATTAAAAGAGAACAGGAATTCATTTTACATAATTTCAACTGATACAGTATATTCCTCACTTATAAAACACAAAATAATTCCAGATGCTGTAATTTCAATTGACGGTCAAAATATTTCTTACAATCATTTTATTCATAATGCTGATGCCTCCAGTATTTTATTTTTGTTTGACCTTACATCAAATTATAAAGCATGTAAATATCTTTACGAAAAAAATAATAGTATTTATTTTTTTATCGGAGGACATCCCTTTTCTGCCCTTGTTCAAAACTTTTCCGATTCTTTTTTTCCAAATCTTTTTTCAGGAGCAGGAACTGTTACAATTGCTGCAATAGATTTTGCTTTTCATTGTGGTTTTGAAAATATTCAGGTTTTTGGTGCAGATTTTTCTTATCAGAATGGAAAATCTTACGCAAAAGGTACTTATCTTGATGTTCTTTATCATAAAGATGAAAACAAGATTCTTAATGCAGAATTTTTATATAATAAACTTATGTTTCGTTCAAGATTGACCTTGCAAAATGGAAAACTAACAACAAACCTTTTACAGTCTTATAAAAATTCTTTTGAAACATTTATCTTACAAAATGATTATTCAATTAAGTATGAAAATTCTATTTATTATTTAAAACGAAAAATTGAAAATACTAATAAAACAAACTTTATTTCAATTTTTTTGAAAACTCAAACATTTAATTATAATAAATTCATTGATTATCTTCAAAAATCTACACCTAAAGATTTAAAAACTAGTCTTCTCCCACTTGCAGCATATTTTAAAGTAAAAATGAAAAAAAATGATTTTTCTGAAATTCTAAATCTTGCACACTCTTACATTGTAGAGTATAATAATAAAATATGAAAAACAAGTTTATCATTTTTTACACAATTTTTGCATCAGCAGTTTTTGCTTTTGCTATTTCCCTTTTTGGTGTAAACATTTACAAGGAATATTCTCAAGGTCAGTCACGAGCAAATCAAAGATATAACACGTTAGTAACTGATATAAAATCTTATAATTCTATTGATAAAGAAATATCTGAAAATTCTTTATCAAATCTAAAGTCTGTATTAAAAGATTTCAACGATTTTTCTTTTATTCAGATAAATTTAAATAATAGTGAAATCTTAAAATATCCGAAAAACGCTTCAGCAGATTTAACAGTTTCTAATTTAACAAAAACTTTCAGTTCTAATTTTAATACTCAAAACGGACAGTTTGAAATTTTATGTAACATGTACCTTTTGCGTCCTTCTTCAATCTATTATTATGCAAAAATTTCTTTTATAATAATTTTAATTGTCACAATTATTACAATTATTTTGATTTTCTATATAAACTCTCAGGAAAAGCAGTTTTCTGCCAAAGTTTCTTCAGAAGCTGATTCTGAGTTGTTAAATGAAAATGACTTTGATTCAAAACTTCAACTTGATGAAAATCTTTCAGGTTCATCATCAGAGGTTGATTCATCTTTCATTCAGCAAAATTCTGTAAATTCTATTGATTTAGATATTGATTTATCTTCAGAATCTGAACAAAACAAAAATTCTTTTGATGAAGATTCAGAACAGATTTCTGATTTAGAAAAAAACACAGAAATGGATACAGAAATACAACAAACAGATTCAGAAGACGATGCGTTAAATCCAGAAGATAAAAATAATGAAGATTCTCAAACTGAAAATGAAGAAAAAGAAATTCCAGCTTCATTACCCGATTACGAATCTCCTATGATAATTGAAAGTTCTGACGTAAAAGAAAATAATGACGCTGAAAACGCCCCTGCTTCAGACAGTTCAGAGTCAAATCCTTCAGGACTTTTTAATCCAGTTACTGGTTTAGGTTGGGAATCTTATTTAAACACACGTCTTGAAAATGAAATAAATCGTGCAATTTCTTCTGAAATAGATATTTCTGTTTTTATTATCAATATTCCTAATCTTGAACGTGAATCTGAAGAAAGCAAAAAAGTATCTGAATATTTATCATTACAATTCCAGTTCAAGGATTTACTTTTTGAATATAAAAATGATTGTATCGTTGCAATAAAAATAAGTATGAATTTGGATGAGGCATTAAATTTTGCTGATAAAATACATGCTGATATTTCTCAAATTCTAGAGCAAAAACAATGTTATATCGGTATTTCAACACGCAGTATTAGAATTGTATCTGGAGAAAGACTTTTTAACGAAGCATTGGCAGCCGTAGAACACGCAAAAAATGAAGAAGATTCTCCTATTATAGCATTCCGTGTTGATGTTGAAAAATATCGACAATTTTTAGAACAGAATTGAAGGTGAACTCAAATATCCCATAAATGAGAATTAATCATTAAATAATTTCAATTCTGATTACCATTATTTTATAATATCCTCAGTTAAGTCATTACTTTCTTCATCTTTTATAGTAATTTCTTTGTTTTCATTTTTATTAGTAATATCTTTTTCAGTTTCATCAGGATTTTCCGATTTTATTTCTTCAAGATATTTTGTTTTTGTGTTATCAAATATTTTTAGATTTGTATTGTTTGGAAAATTTGTTTCAATCTGTTCATAAATCTTTTCTATTTCTTCTTGATTTTCTACAAATGAATCTTTTGAGGACAACAAAACTGCAAGATAATTTTCAAGGTATTTTTCATTCAAAGAATCTTCTTCCAATAATTTTTTATATATTTCAATTGCTTTTTTTGTATCACCTTGCATTGAATAAATATAAGCTAAACTTGCTTTTATTGAATGATTATCTTTATCTCGTTCAAGTAATTTTTCAAACATTGGAAGTGCATTTTTCCAATCTGAAAGTAAAGCATAAGTTTTTGCAAGTTTATAATAAGATTGCCAATAAAGATTTTTATTTTCCATTGCGAGTTTATAATATTTCGCAGCATTATTATAATCTTCAAGTTCAAAATATTTGTCTGCAATATTCAAATATTCAAAATAAATATTTTCAATTAAAACTTTTGATTCTCCAGGAATTGGAATTGGTTTTGAAACACAACTAAGAATCAAAAAAATATTGAAAAATAATATTGAGAAAATACAACTTTTAAAAAACAATTCATTTTTTTTCATACTTTTTTACAACTAAAACTCAGTTTTATCACTTATAGACTTATAATATTTTTTAGTATTTAAGGTAGAAACAGTTTTATCAATTGATTTTTGTCAAGTTTTATTCCATTAATTTGAAGTTCATCTGTTCCAATAATCACTGATTGAGAATTTGTCAGTCCAAAAGCAAGAGTTAATAAAGTTTTTCCAGCTTTTAAATATTTTTCGTTTTTGAACAAAAACCTTAAATCTAAAATATATTGATTTTCATGCTTTTCATCCTGAACAAAAACTCCACTAACCTCTTTCAGTTTTAAATCCAGTTTTGCACCCATTAGAATCGTTAAAAAAGATTGCGGTTTATTTGCACAAAAACGAATTTCATTTTCTGCACCATTCAAAAATTCAGCAAGATTTTTATCGATAATAGTATTAATTTCAAAATCATCTGATGGAAGCTTACTTAAGAAATCAAATCTACTCAACATTTTTGGCACATCTCTTCCTAAAATTGCAAGATTTGTAGAAGGAAAAGACATATCAATAGAAAAATTTTCATTTGATATTGAATATAAATTATATTGAGTTGCAGAATCCTGCGGAATAATTTTTGCAGAATTCCAGCCATTTTTCTTTGTGAGAACTTTTGGCATCATGTTTACAGGAATGTTTCCAGAAATAACACATTGAAAATCCATTTGATTTTTTTTGTTTGAAATTCCACAATAAACTGTGTCTATTTTGTCACAAATCATTTTCATATTTGAATCTGAAAGTGTTGGAACATAATTTTTTATTATTTTCTGAATCAAAACTCTGTCTACTGATGATGGAATTGCAATATAAAATGCACTTTCATCATCAAGAAGTTCAACTGCACTAACAACTCTTGTATCAGGAACAGTTTTACATCCTGATACAAAAACTGTAATTAAACAGAAAAGAAAAATAACATAAAGTTTCTGAAAAATACAATGATTATGCTTTTTCAATGAATAAACTCCATTTTTTATCATCACAATCTACTTCGATGCAGTTTTCCAAAAGATTAATCCATTCAATTTTATTAGCAAGAGTTTCGTTTGCAATAAAATCTTCAAACATTGTAAAGGCATTTTGTAAATCTGAATCTCCAGAAAGTTTGATTTTAATTCTGTCTGTAACATTATATCCATTTTCTTTTCGTTGATTCTGAATACCACGAATCAAATCACGAACATAACCCTCTTTCTTAAGTTCATCTGTTACTTTTGAATCAAGTCCAACAGTCAATGTGCCATCATTCAAAACTTTCAAATCATCTTTTTCAAGTCGTTCAACAAGCACTTTTTCACTATCAAGTTCAACTTCATTTCCAGAAACTTCTATAGAAAGTTTTGTACCATCAAGAATAGACTGAATCTGTTCTGAAGTTAAAGTTGCAATCACTTGAGCAGCCTGTTTCATCAAAGGTCCAAGTTCTTTACCCAATACCTTGAAATTTGCCTTAGCCTTATATTCAACAAGTTCATCTTCGCGGTCATGGAATTCAACTTTTTTAACATTCAATTCTTCACGGATACATTCTTCCATTTCTGCAAGAACACGTTTTTCTTCAGAATTTCTTGTAACTAGAGCTACACTAGCAAGCGGCTGTCGATTTTTAAGATTAAACTGATTTCTAAGACTATGCCCCATCGAAACAGCTTTCTGAACAGTTTCCATTTTGAATTCAAGTTCTTTATTTATCCAGTCTGCATTTGGAACTGGATAATCACAAAGATGGACAGACTCTTTATCTTCAGAAGTTTTCAGATTTAAATACATCTCTTCAGTAATAAATGGAACAAAAGGAGCAGCAACCAAAGAAAGAGTTTTCAAAGCTACATAAAGTGATTCGTAAGCTTCTGTTTTATCTGTATCATTTTCTGATTTCCAGAAACGACGGCGACTTCTTCGAATATACCAGTTATTTAATTCATCAATAAATTTCACAATCGGGTCAATAGCAGCTGACAAATCATAAGAATCCAAAGCCTGTGAAACATCACTAATCAATTTTTGAGTGATTGAAAGCAGCCATCCATCAAGTGGATTTGAAGGAAGTTTAGAATCAAAATAATGACCTGTTGGAGTAACTTTATCGATATTGGCATAAGTTACAAAGAAAGAATATGAATTCCACCAAGGAATAAGGATTGATTTAAGGATTTCTCGAACTCCATCATCAGAATAGCGGATTTCATCAGCCTTTACTACTGCAGAATGCATAAGGAAAAGACGAATTGCATCAGCACCAAATTTATTGATTGCTTCTACAGGATCAGTATAGTTGTGCAAAGATTTTGACATCTTACGTCCATCGCTTGCAAGAACAATTCCGTTTACAATACAATTTTTGAATGCAGGTTTATCAAAAAGATGAGAAGCTAAAATTGTAAGTGTGTAAAACCATCCTCGAGTCTGGTCAAGACCTTCAGAAATAAAATCTGCTGGGAAATGCTGTTCAAAATATTCCTTATTTTCAAATGGATAATGCTGCTGGGCATAAGGCATAGAACCACTTTCAAACCAGCAGTCAAAAACTTCAGGAATTCGTCGCATTGTTCCAGAACATTTTTTACAAGGGAAAGTGATTTTGTCAACGAACTGCTTGTGTAAATCATCTGGATAAATTCCAGAAAGCTCTTTTAATTCCTGGCGACTTCCAACACAAACAGAATCTTTACATTCAGGATTATCACAACGCCAGATTGGAATTGGATTTCCCCAATATCTGTTACGACTCACAGCCCAGTCACGACTTCCTGCCAGCCATTTTCCAAAGCGACCTTCTTTAATATGACTTGGCTGCCATGCAATCTGTGAATTTGCTTTTAAAAGACTTTCATGATGGTCAGCAACTCTAACAAACCACGAACCAATTCCTCTATAAATTAAAGGAGAACCACAACGCCAGCAATGAGGATAAGAGTGAACGATTGTATCTCGTTTTACAAGTTTTCCTTCGTTTTTAAGGCGTGCCATAATATCTTTATCACAATCTTTTACAAATCTTCCTTCATAATCAGAAACTTCTTTAGTGAACTTACATTCAGCATCAATAGGTTCGACTTCTGGTACGCCTGAACCTGCAAAAACTTTATGGTCTTCTTCACCAAAAGCAGGAGCAATATGAACAATTCCAGTACCATCTTCTGTTGATACATAATCAGCATTGAACATTCTGAATGCACCTTTTTCACACTTTTGTTTTGATTTTTCAGCACAAACTTTAGCATCAGAAAGTTCTGCAAAATAAGGGAAAAGAGGTTCATATTCTGCACCAACAAAATCTTTACCTTTTCGTATGTAAATAATCTGATAATCATCTTCATTTTTATAATAAGCTGAAAGACGTGCCTGTGCAAAAATGTAATAATCTCCGCTTGCTTTATCAAGAATTTTTACATAATCAATTTCAGGTCCCATACAAAGACCAAGGTTTGACGGCAAAGTCCATGGAGTTGTAGTCCATGCCAGGAAATAAGTGTTGCCATTTGTGATTTCTTTATCATCAATTGCATCAGGCGCTTTTGTAATTTTGAAACGTACAGTTACTGTTTGATCCTGCACATCTTTATAACCTTGTGCAAGTTCATGAGTTGAAAGAACAGTAGAACAACGTGGACAATATGGAAGAATATATTTTCCTTCGTAAATAAGATTTTTATCCCACAAAGACTTTGCAACCCACCAGATTGATTCCATAAATTCTGGATTCATAGTTTTGTAATCATTATCAAAATCAACCCAGCGTCCCATACGTGTGATGGTTTTTCTCCATTCAGAAGTATAACGCAAAACTGATGCACGACAGGCTTCATTGAATTTATCAATACCCATCTGTTCTATTTCATGTTTTGAATAGAACAGATGGGTATTGATAAATACCCATCAGTTCTATTTCATGTTTTGAATTTATTCCAAGTTCTTTTTCAATCAAATTTTCAATTGGAAGTCCATGACAGTCCCAGCCGAATCTTCTTTCGACTTTTTTTCCTTTCATAGTCTGATAACGGGGAATTATATCTTTAATAGTTGACGGAATAAAATGACCAAAGTGTGGAAGTCCTGTAGCAAAAGGAGGTCCATCATAAAAAACAAAATCCTCTGCCCCTTCTCTTTGGCTTATAGATTTTTTAAAAATGTCTTTTTCCTGCCAGAATTTTAAAACTTCCTCTTCCTGGAGAGGAAAATCAACTTTTGGATCAACTGGTTTGAAACTCATTTGTGTACCCCATATATTCAAGTTAA
>JALFAW010000305.1 GCA_022773305.1 Spirochaetia bacterium | reverse complement strand
CTTTTCCCACTTCCGGATATACTTTTCCCAGATCATTTATGATTTCCTGCTCCATTCTCTCCACCAGCATATCATCCTGCTTTAACGTAGACAAAAAAAGCGTGATATCGAGATATAATACCTCATACTGATTCAGGTTCTTTGCAAATGCCGGATCTTTTGCAATCTGTAAATCCTCAAAAAGTTCCTTGGAATCGCACCCCTTGCTGTAATAAGCACACAGCATTTTAGTTGCAAATGACTTGCCGAATCGTCTTGGACGACTTACACAGATCAGTTTTTGAGGCGTGTCCAGACACTTGTTCATAAAACGAATCAATCCCGTTTTATCAACGTATTCACTGTTCCGGATCGAACGAAATCCTTCATTTCCAATATTTAAATATTTTCCACTGGCTGCTGTCGATTTCTGCATCTGTTCTTCTCCTTTATTTGCATCTAATTATAATGCAAACGAGGGAAGTAAGCAATGTTTACTTCCCTCGCCAGATGTTAAAACATATGACATTTCAATTTTTTCATGCAATAAAAGAACTTCTGTTTGCAAAACTGCTTTGTAAATTCAATATCATAAAATTCTGTAGCAGTTCTACCTATGAAGAATTCCGTTTTTGACTGTTAATTTCTAAATTCCAAATACACCTAAAAAAGGTGACCACGGAAAAGGATTTATTTTTCAAAAAGAAAATGCTTATTGTAAATTAGTCATTGAGTTTTAAGAAAAAATCATTTACAGTATCTGCAACTTTATATGGATTCTCATAATCATCACAAAAAACTAAAAACACCTCATATGTCTCGGATTTCCAATAATAGAAATTCCCCCCTCTATCTCTTGCTAGAGGAAAATAATCCTTTGGAATAAATCCATCCGCTCTATCACTCTCAACAATTGATTCAAAAAACATCTTGTCAGCAATAATTGGAACAATCTTCACCACTTCACATTCAAAACCATTTACCTCAAATTTTCTTAGATCAATCTTCTCACCATCATATAACGAATAGAACTCAACTAATTTGTCGGGAAATAAAATGCCATACTTATTCTCTATCTCTTTAATCTTCTTTATTGATTCTTTACAATTTTTTTCCTTACCTTTTATAAATTCAAACATTCTACACATCTCCTTTTCTGGGCGGATTATAACTCGAACCATTAACTGCATCATACTGTGCACAACCACCAGAATGAGGCTTTGTCGCATTGTGTGCCTCATCTTCAACTAATTCCAGCGTTATTGTACCATCTTCAACATTATAATCATCTACATGATGCCATACATAACCATCTGGTGTTTCTTCCAATTTCATTGTCTTATTCGCAGCATCAAAATCCTTGCTTCTACTTCCGGTTGCAACAACTTTAACAATACATTTTGTTCCATCTTCCTTAGAATAAATTTTATCAGTTTCTGCAAAAGAAACACCACCATTTTGAGTTTCTTTAACCCCTTCTATTCCTTTATCTAAAGCTCTCTGATATGGATTGGTTTTTTCATTATAATCCTGCGCTGCCTTATTCGCTATT
The DNA here is from genome assembly GCA_022773305.1 of Spirochaetia bacterium. Classification (GTDB taxonomy): domain Bacteria; phylum Spirochaetota; class Spirochaetia; order Treponematales; family Treponemataceae; genus Treponema_D. The sequence continues at coordinate 9,051 of JALFAW010000305.1, read as the reverse complement.
TCCTGTTTTTCTTTCATTGTTAATTCTATTTTATCCTCGGTAGAATCAACTTGTTCCTCTGTTTGTTTTTCGGAAATTTCTTCTGGCAATTCGTTTTGACTATCTTCGCTTATCTCATCAGGTAAAGCTTTCGACTCGCTTTCGCCAATTTCATCAGGTAAGTCTTCAATTTCAGGATTTATATTTTCTATTATTTCTCTTATATCCTCTTTACCAATTAAATTCAATTGATCTCCTTTCTGCTATATCTTTAAACCGCTTACTGATTTCACCTTCCCGTTGTAACTCACATATCTGAAGAACAATAAGATAACAAATCTGTTCGACCAATTTCTTGTCATTTATTATGTACATATTTTTAACTTTTCTAAATGCAATTGACAAAGCATTCTCTTCATCAAAATTCTCTTCTAACGCTTTAGAAATTAATTTTCCTTTAAACATGTTATATGCCAGAATCTGCTTGTCATAATCTTCTTCTACAAAAGCTTTTCGCAACATTTTCTTAGTAGTATCACCGATTGCAAGCGTGTCGACCCAAGAGAGTGCCAATTTCTTTTCTTCCTCTGTGAGTTCAACTTTTTGGCCTTCTTCAAACAAAAAACGCAAGTATTTCTCATTATGGGTCTCTATATGTGAAACCTGACTATGCTCTTTTTTATACGGATTCTCATCTCTAAAATCATCAATATAACACAATACCGCTTCTATCCAATCATTTTGGTAAATCACGGCAGTATAATTTGGTAATTTTCCTATTTCATTTATTTGATTATCATTTAATGAACAAGATGTACCTACTATTTTTCTATCTTCTTCATCAGGAAGACGTAAAACAATTTTGGTATTTGTATTTCTTATTACTGCCTCATCTAAAAGAGCTGGTGCCTGATCTGCAATAATAAATCCTTCACCATATGCTCTCATTTCAGCAATTGCATTTGTTAGCATTTCTACAGATTTTCCTTGTAGATTTGCTCCTTCCTGACTTTGACTTGTGGAAGTTCTTCTTAAAATATTATGAGCTTCCTCCAATACTGTTATATGTCTTAATTTATCCGAAAAACTATCCTTGTTAATCCAATATTCCTGTAATTTCATCATTACAATTCCCATGATTAAGGATTTTGTTTCCACTCCTCCAATTCTGCTGATGTCCAGTATTACATTGTCTTCAAACAACGCTTCTTCCGATACTCCTTTAGAATCACAAAAAATGCTTCTATTTAATCCATTTGTCAGCGAACGCAATCTGGTAATTAATGCTCCCGAATAATCACTCTTTGTATCTTTTGAGTATGTCGAATCTTCCATTACATCAGGCAACACCTCTAATACATCATAGAATGTAGGAAAAACATCAATATACTCTCCTGTCTGCAAGTTCCAGCCGATATTTGAGTATGCACGTTCTATCGAATCCTTTAACACCGCCGGCATTGCAGCATACATAGGCCAACAAGCATTTAATATCTCAATCAGTCTATCAATGTGTTCAAGCACATGCACATTTTTAGGAAACCAAAATGGATTTAATTTCAATAATTTATCTGTAACCGCAAGATTGGTTCCATAGACCGTACATTTTCCACCTATTTTCTTTTTATACTCTCCTTTTACCGGTTCGACAACCAAGAAATGTCTATCTTCTTTATGATCGTCATTGACCAATTTGGATAAAAGTTGCAACGTTGTTGTAGTTTTTCCTGTACCTGTAGATCCTGTTACAAAAACATGCGATGTTATACTATTGGAATTTAAGACAACTTTTTTATCTTCTTTTCGATGCATGTGATACACCGAACCGATTTCAAAACAATCACTATCTTTATTCGGGCTAAATCGCTGTACATCTCTCCCAAAAGATGCGCATTCCAAAACGGGCAATCCCATTACAGATTTTCTTGGAAAGTTTAATGCTCTTGCTAATTCTTTTCCCGAAAGACTCACGGCAGCTGTAACTGCTGTTGGATATGTAATATATTCTTCAGGTATAGCCGATTGATTTAAGCAAAATTCCGGATGTTGTAAGCGATTCAATGATTTACAAATATTCATAGCCTTTTCAGCCTCAACATCATATCCATCAATATTTTCAGGTATATCCGCTCTCCAAAGATTAACTGCCGAATCTGTCATATATGAATCTTCCCCTTGTGTGAGGGCAAGATACGTATGTGCAACATTATTTGCCACTACAGAACTTCCTGAAACGACATAAGCAGCAAAGTCCCATAATCCAAGTGCAGAACTTTGTTCCATTCTTACAACTTGTTTTTCAATATTTTCCAGTACATGTTTTATTCCATAATTCGTAAACGATTGTGTAATTCCTTCATTTTTGCCAATTGTAGTAGTAACATTTGAACTCCTCGCAAAGTTCATTCCTGCATGAACACCAAACGAAGTAGCATTATTTATGGTGTCTGTAGTAACACGTCCAATTGTTTTTGCTATTCCTAAAGTTTTACTATGGCTATAATTCACTCCCGTTTGAACACTCTTTTGTACACCCGCATGCGCTGCTCCCATATTTACTCCAGTGTTTGCACTAGTCCCTACATCAACATGACCACCTCTCTGATCAGTTTTCTGCACACTGTTTGTTGTTGATTCCTGTGTTCCTTCGGCTCTGGCAGTTCCATCTTGAGAGCCTGCGCTCATTCCAATATTCACACCAAAAGAGGCTGATGAACCTGTACTTTGCGTATCTGTAAAAGTAAAATTTGTCTGCCAATCAGCATAAGGTGCAAGTGCTGTATATAACTCATATAATCTACTTTTTCTTGCAATCTTATCTTTCAAAGGAGTGGCCAATAAGACAATTGTATATTCATCCGATTTGTCTTCTTTTTTAGGTACAATTCCATCAATAACCTTCTCCATTGTTTGACTGACAAATTTTTCCGTCTTTTCAGTTGCAAGATTTGATACTATGGCAACTGACTTTTTTGTTTTTCCATTACACTCAAGACAAGAGGGAACGTTAACTCCAAAGCCTTTCTCCTTCGAATCTATTACCAGTTCTGCTCCTGGAAAGTTACCTCTCAGTGCGCCAATAAGTCTCTCCTTAAATGAATCAACTTCGCTAATATCCCCCTCTGTTCCATTGTTTACTACAGCGAGATAGATATTACATTCAGTAACTGTTCTGTTATAGATCAATGCAATATTGCAATCTTCTTCACTCAACACCTGATATACATTCATAAGCTTTTCGATGTTGTCTTCTTCTGGATCCTTCGCCCATTTAGCTATTCGAAAATAAGCTATTCTATTATTTCCCTCAAAATTTTTTGTTTCACTAATAGGTAAATATAATTTAGCCAGCTGAGGCAAGTATTCGTTGTACACCTCAATTCCAATTGCTTCAAGGTTTCTTTTGGTCAAAATATCAATACTTTCGCTTCCCATATCCGGCATTTCGGATAAATATTTTGCCCTATCATCATCAATTTTTCTTACTTGCTCTGGACTTAATTGTGAAGCCTTTGCAACAACATCAGCTCCTTTTTCTGCGGCCTTTATAGCAGTATTTCTTACTTTCGTTAGTATTCCCATAGTTCTTTCTCCTCATCTAAATTATATCAAACAGGCAATTATTGCTCCAACAACCACTAAGACCACTAAAGCACTAATTCCAGCTATAATTTTAGTTCTCGTTTTTAAGTAATCCCGAACCTCTATAATATGTAACAAGAACTCTTTTGAGCATGCACCTGCATTTCCAAGTAAAACAAGCTCATTATAATAGTCTTTTCCCCATGGCTTTTCTTTTTTTACTAAATTGTATGGCAAAAAAGCGTCTTCTCCATACTTTTTTTCAATTGACTCTATTTCTTTCACTAATTGTTTCTTACTTATTTTGTTACTTAATATTTTATTTTCTAATTGAATACTTTCCTCAACTGCCCCCATTACCTTTCCTCCACAACCTTAAATTCAAACATACCTTGGATTTTTAATTGATTTTCAGAAATAATTTCCTGTTGCTTCTGAAGATCATCAATTTCTTTTTGTTTACACTTTAACATTTCTGTCAGTTCTCTCAATTCAGGATTAAGGCTTGCAACCCTATTTTCCAATCCCATCTCAAATTTTTCTGAATATGATTTAAACTCGTTTCTATGTAATGCATTAATCCGATTATTCACCCATATCATATTCTGATCAAAAACTGATTTATATAATTTTTTGGTTTGTCCTTGGTTAATTATATTCAACCTTCCTGCTTTGAGTCCAAATATATGAACAAAATATCTACTTATATCTTCAACTGAATAGTTTACATCAGAAAGAGTACCTAGCTTAAAATCAAAATCCTCAATAAAACTTTCTAAATATTTTTTTTCTTCATTTGAAAGACTTTCGTTTTCTTTTACAATCTTTATACAGGAATCTTGTATGCTCTTTTGTTTTCCTTTCCAGTATTCATTAGATTTTTTTAAAATAATATCAATATGCTTCTTTTGTTCTTCTTCAAAATGAACTTTTGACTTTCTTCTAAAATCATTCACCCTCTGTTTTCTATCATTTGATTTTACCAACTCCCAATCATTCGATACAATTTGTTCTACTTGCACGTCTCCAGCTTTTACTTCATTTTGCACATACTCAAGCATGTAGTTTGGATATTCCGACACATACTTTTTACTTAATTCGGCAATTTTTGCACTAATTGATTCCAGCAGTTCTTTTTTCTTGGCATTGTGTTGAGCTACCAATTTTTTTCTAATTTCTGAACTCTCATCTTTTTTTTCTTCTAAACTTCTACTAGTTAACAAGATAGCTTCTTCCAAGTAATCTTGAGCTTGTGCACATTTGTTAAAAAGTGCATACTTTTTTGCAAATTCGACAATCTCTCGTTCGATACAGTCTAATCCACTATTTATATACAACAACTCTCGTTCATCCTTTTTGCCTTTGACCAAATCTGCGTATGCGTCTTTCCTATTTTCAGCAATATCATTATGTAAAAATAATTGCATATACATATCATCATCATTTTCATTACAAAAAGAATCTTTTAGAAAAGAAAACATCCTTTTATAATTTTTATCTAACCATTTATTATTATCTTTTTTCTTACTTCCCAATCCTATTATTGAGGAAAGAAAATATAATCTATTTGATTTCCATTGCGTCATAATTGTATCTGCCTGTGATTTTATATCATCAAGAGTTTCATTACTCAAAGTATCTGCTTTGTTAACAATTATCATTGCATTTGTTAAATCTAAATTTCCATCAATTCCATTAACAACCTTTAATAAATTTTTTGCATCCTTTCTATCAAGATTATCTGGTGAAGTAAGTAAAATAGGCAACCCATTTGTCTGACCTTCAAGTGCTTTCATCAGCACCTCCAAATGCTTCTCGTGGCTTTCGCTATCAGATCCTGGAGTATCAAAAATTACGAACTTATACCCTTCATTTTTAAAAACACTTTTATTAAACGGAACCTCTACTTCAATCAAATCAGATATTGTTTCGTTCTTATTTGCATAATTATTTATCACAGTTAATGCATAATATATATTATTTGAAAGATTCCTACTTCCTTCTGATTCGATTTTTTTACATATTAAATCTTTAAGTTCTCCGTCAATGTTACCATCAAACTTAAATTTTTCATTTTCAAAAATAATCCTTACCTTTTCACCTGAATTTGTAAATCGGATGGTACCTGTTTTTTCCGATTCAACAATTCGATAATTACGTGCAGTAGTTGGAGTAATTGCACTTGGTAAAATTTCTTCTCCTATTAGGGCATTTATAAAAGCTGACTTACCAGTGCTATACATTCCCATTACACATATTGGAATAATTGTCTGAGTTGCATCAAAATACTTTTTTAGTAATGCTTCCATCTCAGAAGAATTATTTTCTCCGAATAGCTGTACCATTTCCCTAAATATATCCTGAATTTTAGGCATAATTGCTTCTGCAGTTTCAATATATAAATCACCTAAAACAACATGAACATCACTATCTTTATAATATTGATTGATTATATCGCAAAAATCATTATAGTCCAAACTAGTTCCTTCAAAAAATATATCAAGGCCTACATTCCCTCGATTATATTCCTCACGAATCTCGTCAATTATTTCAAATGCATTATGTTGTATTGTCGCATGAGTAAATTTCTTTTCTAGCAGCTTTGATTTACTCCCTAATTCCATCCATTCATACTCTACTTCTCCTTCTGGTATTCCCCATCTCCTATATTCAATTTTCTTTTCAAACGGATTACAAATTATTTTAACTTTATTTCTTTCCATATGCCCCTCCATGGTAAATTATTATTTTATTTTTTACTACAATTATTTTACTCTTTATGTGCGTTGCTTTCAACACCTTTTCCGCGTTGTATATATTTTCTCTTTACTGTTACAATAAAAGTATTATCTGGGAGATATATCATTATGGACCGATTAAAAGAATTGAGAGTTAAGATGGGGCTAAGCCAGCAGGCGCTGGCCGACAAATTAAATGTCAGCCAGCAATCCATCTGTAAATATGAAAATGATACCATTGAGCCAAATATCGATATGTTAAAAACCATGGCCGATCTGTTCGACGTTTCTGTTGACTATCTGATCGGTTATTCTTCGTATACCCATAAAGTTGAAGAAGTCTTCGATACCGATCTGAACGCGGATGAACTTTCTGTACTTCAGAAGTATCGTGCACTTTCTCCTTCTTCGCGTACTTTAGTAAAACAGTTCATGAATGAATTCTTACGTTTGTCCGGCGAATAACTTTGCTTTTATTGTATCATTTGCCCAAGACACCATCTGTCCATCTCAAAAATTTTTTATTTTTTAACCGTTTCCACGTAATCTCCCTGACTTCGCAGCCACATATTGATTCCTTTTCCAAATGTTTCTGCCGTGATCAGGAATTTTCCATTTTCCTCTTTCAGAATCTTCGCTGTGGGAAGCCGATCTAACACCGCCTCCACAGATGTTCCCTTATACCAGAATTTTGTACGTTGTAATTTTCCCCCATACATAAACTGGATCCGTTTCCGGTATTCTCCCTCTTCAAAACGATCTTTGTACGGAATACGGAAATGTTCTTCCAATACTTTTACATCCTGAATACGGTCTATCCGATAAATCGTCGGGAACATATCGTTTGCTTCGTCAAATTCTTTTTCCTTATCAATATTGTCAATATATGCTGCCAGATAAAAATAAAATTCTGAAAACAGGATGGCCTGCGGCTGTACTTTTCGTCTGACAACTTTTTTATCTTTTGTCCGTTCATAGCCGATTTCAATGTACTTTTTTTCATGTATTGCCTGTCCCACCTGCCACATCTTGTCAAGAAACACTTTATGATGCTGAGGTTCAATATAATGATAGCGTTCATTGGCAATCAGATCACTCACCAGTTCCTGATTCTCCGGTGGTACACAGCACTCGATCAGTTTATCCAGCATACGCATCATTTCTTCTTTGGTAAAAGCTCTGCTGTCCAACAAAATTTTTGTAATTGCCAGAACTTCTTCATTTGAGAAACGCATACCCTCTTCCTGTTCCAGACGGTATCCATTCTTTCTTCTGTCATAAATCAATTCATTCTGAACCCCGAAATCATCAACGCGTTCGTGCAGATAACAGCGAATCTCATCCAGATCTCTCTGAATACTTTTTTCATCTACACCAAACTGCTGCCCTGCCTTTGCTTTATTAACAACCTTCCCACTCATTAACAGATCAAACATTTTTAAAACGCGTTCTGCTTTTCCAGTTTTTCTTTTCGTTTTATCGCTCCCGCTCAGTTTTATCATCTCCGTTTTATATTTTGCACATATTTTTTTATCTTTTTTCGTTTTTTCTGTGCATTTTCACTTTTCAATTATAGCACATATATAATGTTTTTTCTACAAACTTCTTTATCTAATTTTCATATTCTTCAAAAACTTCATCGACAACAGCACTCATTGTTAACATATTCTGTGCTTCTCCATCAATCCCCATATATTCTGTGGAAAATGTGCCCTGATCTTTATCCACAGCAAACTGAAAACATACATCTACGGTATCATCATTATAAAAACAGTTTCCATGAAACTCCACAATATTTCTTCCATCATCTGCTTGAAAATATTTCCAGCTTATATTCGAAAAATATTCCCCAAATGCCTCCTGATATGTGATGTCCGGATAGCCTTTAGGAGATCCGTTTTTTACCATTTGAATGTAATCATTCCCAGAAGGCATTAAAGTTACAACCACAATCAGGAAAATACTTGAAAAAACTCCAATCATGGCTGTCCAATACAATTTTTTTAACCGCATAGCTTTTTTATACTGACTGAATGGATTAATCGGCAGATCGTGATTTTCTTCTTTCGCAATAAAATCAAGAATAGCATTCTCTTCCACAATGATCCGGTAGTTCATTTTGGCTTTTGCGCTTTCATCCCTTAATACAAAAATTCTGTCATTTTCCAGATAAAGTTTATGTTTACCTGCTTTTCCCTGTATCTCAATGATTCCCTGTTCATTGAAATACACCTGTTTTACCAGACTACAGTTCATATTTCTGATCATCTGCAGCAATTCTTCCAAATTATTTAACTTTGTCTGCAGCCCTCCGGCATATTTTTTTACCTTTTTTGCTGTCAGAAACGGGTTTGCAATTGCCAATGTCCCAGCTGTCAGAAATGACACTCCAAAAATAAATACCAATAAATCTTTTACACTTTCCATAATAAGTAGTCCTCCTTTGTTTTTTGATATCTTCATTCTAACAGCCTGCATGGACATATATTGTACATCTGTATTATCAAATTGCCATTTTTTATTATGGCGATTTTTTCTTTCCATATAAAAATACCGTCTTGCATCTCCAAGACGGTACTCCAAATAAAAGCTTAACGCTATTGATATCCACTTATTTTAATTCATCTTCCAGCAATACTGCTGCGTCCTTTACACAGTCAATGCATTCTCTCCTGACAACCCCATCTGCAATACCTTTGAGTTCTTTACAGATAACGGTACCATTTTGTTCTTTGAATCTGCTGATGATTCG
>JALFAW010000288.1 GCA_022773305.1 Spirochaetia bacterium | reverse complement strand
CCCATGAACATTTCGTACATTCGAACACTGTCCGCACCGTATGCCTTGATTTCATCATCAGGATTTACAACATTTTTTAGAGATTTTGACATTTTTGCAACAATTTGTTCAAGTTCTTCACCAGTTGTTTTCTCGTAATATTTTCCGTCTTCTTTTTGTTCTACTTCGTCTGTTGGAACGAGAGTTTTGTTTTTTCTCTGGAAAGCAAATGAAGTAATCATTCCCTGATTTACAAGTCTCTGGAAAGGTTCTTTTGTGGAAACTAAACCTAAATCATAAAGAACTTTGTGCCAGAAACGTGCATACAAAAGGTGCAAAACAGCATGTTCAGCACCACCAATGTACAAATCAACAGGCATCCAATATTTTTCTGATTCAGGTGAACAAAATTGTTTATCGTTGTGTGCGTCCAGATATCGCAGATAATACCAGCAAGAACCACCCCACTGAGGCATTGTGTTTGTTTCACGTTTTGCAGGTTTACCACATTTTGGACACGTGCAGTTTACCCATGAATCTATTGCTGCAAGAGGAGATTCTCCAGTTCCCGTTGGCTGATAAGATTTAACTTCCGGGAGTTCAAGAGGCAACTGGTCATCTGGAACAGGAACAGTTCCACATTCCGGACAGTGAATTAAAGGAATTGGCTCACCCCAGTAACGCTGACGTGAATAAACCCAGTCGCGAAGTTTGTAGTTAATAGCTTTTCGTCCGATTTTCTTTTCTTCAAGGAATTCAAGCATTTTTTCGATTGCGTCTTTTTTGTTTAAACCGTCAAGGAATTCTGAATTAACATGAATTCCGTCCTGCGTCCAAGCTTGTTTTTGTACGTCTACTTCTGATTTTAGTACTTCGATAATCGGGAGATTAAATTTTTTTGCAAAATCCCAGTCGCGGTCATCGTGAGCAGGAACTGCCATAATTGCACCAGTACCGTAGGAAATCAACACATAATCAGCAATCCAGATAGGAATGAGTTTGCCATTTACAGGATTAATTGCGTAACTTCCTGAGAAAACACCAGTTTTATCTTTTGCAAGATCTGTACGCTCAAGATCAGATTTTTTTGCAGCGTCTTCCTGATATTTTTTTACAGCATCTGCCTGTTCTGGTGTTGTAATTGCGTCAATAATCTGATGTTCTGGTGAAACAACCATATAAGTTGCACCAAAAAGTGTATCGCAGCGGGTAGTGTAAACAGTAAGATTTTTGTCAGTAGGATTTCCGTCTTTATCAGCAACAGTAAAGGTAACTTCAGCACCAGTTGATTTTCCAATCCAGTTATGCTGCATTGCTTTTACAGATTCAGGCCAATCAAGACCTTCCAAATCTTTATCAAGACGGTCTGCATATTCTGTGATTTTTAAAATCCACTGGCGGATTGTTTTGTGTGTTACTTGAGCCCCACAGCGTTCACATTTTCCTTCTTTTACTTCCTCATTTGCAAGCCCAGTCATGCACGAAGGACACCAGTTTATTGGAGTCTGAGCTTCGTAGGCAAGACCTTTTTTGTAAAGCTGAATAAAAATCCACTGAGTCCATTTGTAATAATCTGGCTCACAAGTCGAAACACATCTGTCCCAGTCATAGCTGAAACCAAGAGATTTTATCTGTTTTGTAAAATGTTCGATATTTGCATTTGTTGTGGTTTTTGGGTGAGTCCCAGTTTTGATAGCGTAATTTTCTGCTGGTAGTCCAAAAGAGTCAAATCCCATTGGATGAAGAACATTGTAACCGTTCATGCGAAGATAACGGCAGTAAATGTCAGTTGCAGTATAGCCTTCTGGATGACCTACGTGAAGTCCGGCTGCAGAAGGGTAAGGAAACATATCCAAAACATACATTCTTTTTTCTTTTGGATATTTTTCATCCTCTACGGCTTTAAAAGTTTTGTTTTCTTCCCAAAATTTCTGCCATTTAGGCTCGATTGATTCAAATGGGTACTTAGACATAAAAGTAACACTCCTAAAAAATTATTATAACTACAGGCAGAAATCATTTTATTAAAGGATTCTACCGAGAGTGAATTGCAGAATTGATACTGCACAATTGTAGAAATAACAATAATAATTAAATCGATTTTTTTGATTATCTATTATACAACTTTATTAAAGTAGTTTAAAGATATGTAATGAGGTTGTAAAAAAAAATTGCAAAGATAAACAGGGACAAACCTCGTTTGTCAATTAGGGACAGAGTTGGTTTGATGTTAATATTTTGTGTTAAATAGTTACGTATAACATAAGAAAAATATTTTTTTGGGAACAGTACAGTTCACCCTGTCGCGTTCCACTGCTCGCTAAGCACTCGGTCGCAAGCGACTCACGCTAGCGCGTGACAGTTCCATGCTCGGTTCAGTGTGATATTAAACTCATGCAGAAGATACACCTCAGTGGCAGAAAACTAAAGTTTGCTTCGGTGTAAACACGCAAACTTAATTTTTTGGAAGGTTAACATGATTAAAGAACATAAAAAAAGGGGACAGACCTTTCTTTTTTCGTTTGTCAAAGAAATACTCAAGATTTTGGGAAAGGAAAATGTATTAAAGTTTTGTATTGAAAAAAAATTGCCAGTGTTTAAAATTGTAAATATTTTTTACTTATCAGATTTTTGTAATTCATTGGCTGAAAAAAATTGTCTATAAATGCAGTATTTGACTAAAGATTTAAAATCAGCTCATTATGATTTGAAAAGAATACTTATATGGAATTGGATTATTTGAAATAAATGCTTTTATTACGACATCGTATGATCCTGAATTCAAATTATGCACTGGAATAGAAAAAGTATTGATTGAAGACTCAAAAACTCCTAATTCTCCAGATTCATCATTTGAAAGAATTAACTGTACTTTACTATAATGAATATTTTCATTTTTATATGAATAAGTGAAGATAAGTTGATCAATAGAATAATTGTCATTTGTCATATCGAATTCAACTTTATTTTCGTTAAGAGATAAACTAGGTTGATTTCCACTTCCAGACGATTCTACTGAAAAAGATAAGTTGTTTTCAATGCTGTAGTCATTATTGTCTACAGCTGCCGGTAAATCAAAATAATCTGCATATAGATTTAAGTTTTCAAAACCTTTATAATTAGATTTAACATCAACTATTTCTCCACCAAAAAAATCACGCCGCCAGTGTTTCCAAGTAGTTTCATTTTTAGAAAGCAAAATAGTGTTACCAGAGTTATATATTGAATTTGTTGTTGCTCCCTCTGGAGTCATAATAGGAATTCCATTTGTAGTTTGAGAAAAATAATATATGGTAGGTATAGTTGAATTAAAAGTTCCACCATTAAGATTATATTTCAATCTATACAGATTTATAATATCAGAATAAAAAGGTGATGCAATAATTTTTTTTGAATATGGTAAAGAAACTTCTTCAGCTGTATTTTTTCCTGCTTCAATATTAGCAGAAGGTGAACCTGATTTTCCATAACACCAAGATGAACCTCCTGCTTGATTCACAGAACGAATTCTAGAAATATATCTGCTTCCTAATGGCATATAAAAAATTGCCCAAGTACTGTTTTTATCCAAATCTCCAGCATACCAGTTTTTACTTCCATAGAAATCTTGTCCATAAGAAGAAGTGAAGGTTTCTAACTGTGTATTCCATGCATTTTCATCAATCACTGTCGTCGGAGTAACATAGACTGTATTCGAATTTTCATCTTGAATTTGTATTTCAAAATAATCTTCTGTGTTTGAGTTATCTTTCCAGTTGAAAATGAGATAATAATAATCAGAATTTGAATCACTAGCAAGTACATATCCTTGTATAAAATCTGTTGGAGGAGCAGGGGGATTCATTAATAAATCTGGAATTCCTAGAATACTAGATGTAGTCTGACCTGGAATGATTACAAAATCTTCAACATAAGAAAACTTCTTTTTATCTTTAATAAATGTGAGTCTTAATTCATAATTTCCAGCCGAAAGAGAACCCTTGTAAGATAAAACAGAATTTTCTTGTTGAGGAGTATCAAATGATAAACTTGATTTCTCACCAACGAGATTACTATTTTGATAGATTCCAGCTTCGACATCCTGAATTGTCTGGCAAACTTTGTCACCTCTATCAGAAATCAGACTTTGGGAACTCCAATTATCAAGATATAATGAAAAATCATAGTTCCCTTGCCCATGTAACCCATCAGCTGTCATATAAAAAATGATAGGAGTTGTGGTATCACTGTAAAGTAAATCTGCTGTTGTATTTCCACATAAAACAGCTTTTTCAAGCAATTCTTCTATATAATTATTATTCAGTACAATATCATCTGTATCTTTTTCAACTGCTATTAATGTCAGATAATAACTTGACGAATCAAGTGCAAGCGTTATTTTTCCTTGTTGAGGTTGTGTTTCCAAAAAATTAACTTTCTGAACAGGAAGTTTTTTATTGTAAAGAACATCTTTTCCACCAAGATAAAAATTCAGATTTGAAGAAGAAATGGCAGCTGGTGCTATGGTTCTTGAAGTTTTTTGTGATATTAGATTAGGTTCATTATTATTAGGAAAACTCAAAAGATTTGAATTTGATGTTACGGTAATAGTTACAGTTCTCCTTACTGTATGATTTGGGCTTACGGTAACGTCATAAGCCAAATTATTACAACTAAAGAAAAGAAAAGAGAAAATTGTAACTATTGAACCGAACAATTCAAACTTTTTCATAAAACATACACCATAAAGGAGACTGCATAAGCAGTCTCCAAAAAAATCTCATTTATATTAGTCAGTGAGAGAAATATATACAGTGTATGTGTATGGTTGGACAGAAGCCCCAACGTAGCCTTTGAAAACAACTTTATACTTTCCAGCAGTCAAAGTTGTTAATCCCATATCAATCTGGTTAGAACTTGCGGTATAGCAACCTTTACTTACATCTCCATAAGGTGTTCCCATTTCAAACAGTTCACCTGTAATCTTGCTGTATGTAACTTTAGCATTGTCTTTTGCAGCAAATGTCCATTTTGCTAATGTAAGAGCATAGGCGCCATTATTACCAGTTCGAATGATTTCACAAGATCCAGTATTTGAATTTGTTAAGCTTATATTTATATCTGGAGCAGTACCTGTTCCTGAACCTGTTATAGTAACGTCATAGTTTTTACTAAACAGATTATCTTCAGGGTTATCTATCTGAACACCAAAAGTGTTCTTTGTATAGTTTGCATAAAGAATAAGATTTGAGAATCCTTTATAGTTTTGTGGAACTCCAGAATTAACAAATTTACCAGTTAATTCTGAAACGTCAGATGGTTGTTTAGAGGCAATAACGTAATATGATGTATTTCCATTGATATCAGGAGTATCTAGAGTTGTAGCTACGTAATAAAGTTTAGTTGCATCCAACGAATCACCTGCTGCATTAAAAATATTTGGATAAGTTTTACCACTAGTCTGATTTATTTTCCAGTTTGTCCAAATAATGTTTCCTTGTTTCAATGAAATTGTACCAGGAGCTGCTACATAAGGCGCATTATTATCATGAGTACCATCAGGACACATAATTGCTGTTCCATCTTGTGTTTGTGAAAAATAGAATACAGTCTGTTGTGCACTTTCAAAACTTCCACCATTTGGCATATAACTGATTCTGTAAAGATTAATTATATTTGTAGCAAAATTTTTACCTGTGAGAGTTTTTGTACTAGAAAGTTTTACATCTTCGGCAGTTATTTCAGTTACAGGTATTGTATATGAAGGAGAGGCGTCTGTAGGATTTTGTGCATATACCCATGCAGATTCACCAGCTTCGCTTACAGCACGAATTCTTGCAAGATATCGTTTTCCAAGTGGCATATAGAATCCTGCAAATTTATTATTCTTCTGTAAACTTCCTGCGTACCAACTTGGTTTTGAAGTATCTTTTAAACCATAGAAATCTGTAGTATATGAATAAGTATTTGAACTTGTAGAATCAGTCCATGTAGTTTCTTCGTTTGTAGCAGTTACAGCAGTACTAGTGGCTGTAATATCAAAAAGTTGAAGTTCAAAATACTGTTCTGTTTTTGAGTTATCTTCCCAACCAAAGAATACATAGTAATTATCTG
This sequence comes from Spirochaetia bacterium, assembly GCA_022773305.1. Classification (GTDB taxonomy): domain Bacteria; phylum Spirochaetota; class Spirochaetia; order Treponematales; family Treponemataceae; genus Treponema_D. The sequence continues at coordinate 9,608 of JALFAW010000288.1, read as the reverse complement.
AATCACTGGCTGCTGGTTCTGCATAAGTCTGAACAAAATTAGTTGGAGCTTCTGGAGCACCTACTAAAAGATCTGGAATTCCTATTGTTGCTGTAGTTGTTTGACCAGGTAAAACCTTTACGTCATCACTATAAGAATAAATTCTTCCATCTTTTGTAAATGAAACTACAATATTGTAAGTTCCAGCTGTTAAAGTTCCAAGAGCTGAAATTTTACTTGTATTATAAGATATACTGCTTCCAGCTGAAGTTTTACCATCGAAAGAAACACCTGTGGAAACAGTTTCTGAGATTGGTGAATTAGTTCTGTAATTTGTCAGTTTTATTGTTGCATCAGTTATAACTTTATTGGCTTTGTTATCTCCTTCTCCGCCAATCTTTTGATTCAAACTACTATCTGACCAATGGTCAAGATAGAACTTAAAATCTACTGAACCGGTTCCTGTTAATCCATCAGAAGAAAGGTAGAAATTTACTTTTGCAGCTTCTTTTGGATAGCGCAGATCTGCATTTGCATATCCAACTAAAACAGCTTTATCTAATAATGATGAAACTTCTGTTGTACTAGTTATGCCAACCGCTTCTGCATCTGCATTCAATAAAGCTACAAGGATAAAAGAATAATTTGAAGGTTCTAAATCTACTGTAACTTTGCCTTTTGTTTTACTTACTCCATCACCTACAAATGCAACGTTTGTAGCAAAAACTTTTTCTGAAGTAACTTTATTTAAGCCTCCTAAGTAAAACTTAAGACCTGAAGTTCCGTCTAAAGCAGTAGGTGCAATAGTTCTTGCAGCAATTGATTTTGCAGTTTCTGAATCACTAGACAAATCGATTGTTGATGAAGAAAAATCAACTAAATTGGAATCCGCCATAGCAATAATTTCAAAGCTTGCAATATTTTGTTTAAAATCTCCACTTACAGAACCTGTTGAAAGATTATTACAGCTCGTGAAGAGAAAAGACATTAATGTTGCCGTAAGAGCAACAATTTTTGTAAATTTTTTCATATTGTCTCCAATAAATTTAATATTATAACTTGTCCCAAAACTTGGAACATCCAACAATCTACAAAAGAACAATTCTTAAACTTATCTAGTTTTTTTGGTTAATTAAAATTATATCTTTTATAGATTACCAAAGCACATGTATCTGTATATAATAACCCTCCTTCATCTGTAACTTGTAAAGTTAGTTTGTATGTTTTTCCTTCTTCTAAGCCACATGTTCTTGCATTTATAGAAAAAACTTTATCAGTAGCAACGTACTGAGCATAATTATTGCCAAATAAAGTAATAGCGATAAGGGTATCATCTTCTGGATTTGAAACACGCCAATCAAAACTAGAAGAATATGGTGGTGCTGAGATGAATAAACTTGAATCAGAGCCAAGAAAATATTCATCTAAAAGCATTTCTTTAGGATTAAAACCTTCATCTCCAGGACTTAACATATCGCTAGTAATAGAATCAGAATAATCTATTTCAAACATAGAATTATAATCACCTAAAACAGAATCATAAGAAGTGCTGCAAGAAAGATAGATTAACGAGAAAACTGTGATGTAAAAAAAAATAATCTTATTTTGCAATTTCATCATTTTTTTCCTGTGTTAAGCTTCCTATTGTTCGTGTACCTCCAATATTGATTATACACCCTAATTGGATTTCAAAACTTACTCCTTTCATTATATCATAATTTCCGCATAAAGATAAATTTATAAAATCCCAAGCAACGCCGATTTTAACCTTAAGCTCATAGATAGGATAAAATTTACCGGCAACAGAATTTTGTCCAAACCCTCCATTCCATAATTTAACTAATCCTAAACCATTGTCAATTTCTGCATACAATTCAACACTGTTTTTCCAAGGGTAGATTGAGAATCCAATAGGAATTCCAAAAAATAAATCAACATAAACAGGATTGTTAATTGTTTCAGATTCTGTATGATATTTATATGGAAAATCTGAAACTGGAAAACCAATTGAACCACTTATAATTCCTCCGAAGTAGAATGGCTGCAGAATATCGTAATTATAATAACCTGTTGTTAATGATAAATCAAATAAATAAGGTTTTTTTTGAGTTTTTATTCCTACATCAGCAAGAATTCCATGACCATCTTTGTAATATGTTTTAATATCTTCTTGTTCAAAGAATTCTTTTAAAGTCAATTTATTTTTTTGTTTTTCTTCGCGTTCTTTTTGTTTTGCTGTTTTTTCTGCCTCTTTAGCAGCTTTTTTTTCTTCAGCTTCTTTCTTTTTATCTTCTGCTGCAGCAAGTTTTTTGGCTTCTCTTTCAGCTTTTTCCAGAGCCTTTTTTTCTTCTTTTGTTAATTCATTGTTTTGAGATAAATCTTCATTTTCTTGTTGTTCTGTGGTAACAGTATTCTGTTTGGAAATTATTTTTGTTTCTATGATTTTATTATTTTCTGTTTTGTTATCTTCCTCTTGATTAAGTGGAGCAGGATAGTCTTTTGGATACTGTGTGTTACGAGTAATTTCTTTGTTTTCAAATATTTTTTCAGGTTGATTACTGAACGTATATTCTTTGTTTTTTTCTTTAATGCTCGAAGGAAAATTTGCCTGTTCAGGTTGTTTTCCAATAACTGTAGGTTCAGTTGTATTATTCTCTGATAATTTAAATTTCTGCGATTCTAATTCTTGTTCAAAGGTGGAAGTAATATATTCTGGATTTTTTTCAATATGATTATTCAAAGTTTCATCTATTAAAAATTCTGTTATTCCAGATTTTTGTGCATTTGGATTTTTTGTTTTGTAATCGATTGTAAACTGTTTGCTTGGTGGAGCAATTGTATTTTCAGAGTATAAAACATCCTTTGTTTTTACAATATAAAGTTTATTATCTTTGCCTGTAATCAAAAGACGGTTTGAATCTTTGCTAAGCGTAACATCATTGATTTGTTTTGAACCAAAATTTGGAATGTAACCTATCTGTTTTGTTGATTTAGTATTATAGTAATCTATAATACCATTATCATTGTAGGTTACTAAAGTTTCTTCATCATTTGAAAGAGTAAATCCATTTATTTTACTCGATGATGTAAATTGTTTTTCTTTTTTTCCTTCAAAGTTATAAATTCCAATTGATTTTGGACTGTCGCTAATCACGATTTTATTTTTATTTGTTAATACTAAATCAGAAGTTTCTTTAGAACATGGAATTTTTGAAATCTGAGAATTTGATGCAATATCATAAACGTAACAATTATTATCTTCCCCAATAAAAGCTACGTAAGTTTGTGCTTTATTTGTAGAAGCATTTTTCACATTTACTGGAAGATTTGAGATTGTTTTTGATGAAATATTGCTGTTTGATTCCTTTTGTGTAGCAATAATAATAGACTTTCCACTTTGTGTGATATGTACAGCAGGATAATCTTTTTTATTTTGCATGTTTCCAAAAGGTGAAAGTTGAGTTATCTGATTTTTATCAAATACATCTTCAAGAATTAACGATTGTGAATTACGAACATAATATTTATCTGCAACTTCATATGCAAAATGATTGCCTGTACTGTCAAATTTTGCATTCTCAATAGCATAAGGAGAAGTTATTGTTGGGACAACAAAATCTTCTGTAAAAAGTTTCATTTTACAAAACATAAGAGAAAATAAAATAATTAAAATTCTTTGTCTATTCATTATTCCTCGAAGTTACAATTCTACCCTGAAATTATCGGCATGTTTTAAACCACACTTTAGAAAAAAATGTTATTAGATTTTTTTTGTAAATATTAAGAAGAGTAATATTCTGTTCGGTATGTAAACGTAAAAAAGATATTTCCAAAAACTACTTTTTCATGAGAATTTTTAATTGTATGATATTGTGATTATTTGAAAACAACAGATTTTTGGAAATAATCAAAAAAAAATAGTCAAAAATTTACTTTTGAAAAATAAAAAATTGTGATAGAATATCTTATGCTTTTTGATGAACTGAACTATAATTGTTTTGGCGAAATTATAACCTGCATTCTCTCGTTGATTTTGATTTTTAATGTCTTGATGACATTTTCTATAGACAGCAAAAGGCACAGATTTTTTGTATGGGGAAGTATTTCTTCGTTTGTGGCCGCTTTTTGTGATATCATTTCTGTCATTTGCATTACATATTATGATAAGCTTCCGTTGTGGCTTGATACTCTTATAACCACAATTTTCTTTTTGTTTTTGTGCATGGTACCTTACATTTTATGTTGTTATGCAAACAGTGTAGCATTTGCTTATTCTTCTACCGGCAAGTTGATTATGATAGTTAATGGTGTTGTTTACATTATTTACGCGATATTTATCCTTTTAAACATAAAAACAGGTTGGATTTTTAAATATGTTAGTGGCGTAGGGTATGTCAGAGGAAATCTCAAAAATATCACTTATGCAACAACACTTTATTATGCTGCACATTCTGTTGGTTGCATGATTGTAAAACGAAAATCCATCCCACGTCGCCTTTTGTTAGTTTTTTTGCTATATCCTTTTATTTCACTTTTTGTTTTGAGTTTCCAGATTTTTAATCCCAAAACTATTATGACAGGACTTTCCTCATTTGTAGCCCTATTTTTTGCATATATTACAATTCAAACTGATTTGATTGAATATGATAATGTAACTGGTCTCATGACTGAAACAAAACTAAAAAAGCATGTTACAGATAAAAAAACAGAAGGATTTATATTTGCACTTTCTATCGAGAATATTAACAATCTGATGCAAAATATGGATTCCACAGAGATGAATCAACTTTTATTCAGCATTGGAAAGAGCATCTCAAATTGTTTCAGAAATTATTCTTATCACGTTGTTTCGAATAGATTTGTTGGTGTTTGCAATAATATAGAAGAATTATACAATAATTCCGAACAGATTGAAAACTTTATAAAAGATTTAAATAATAACTATGAAGATATTTTACCATCTCCACTTGATGTTTATTATGTGGGTGTAAATTTTTCCAAAGGCAATGTTACTTACGAAACAGTCACTGAAGTGATAAACAGCATGTTTGTAAGAGTCAAAAAAGAAGGCGTTCATACACTTCAAGTTTGTGATGAACAGACTCTTTTAGATATGGAACGAAAACGCCAGATTTACAAAATCCTTAAACGCGAACTGAATATTGATTCTAAACAGTTTCAGGTATGGTTTCAGCCGATTTATTCTGTGCAAGAAAAAAAGTTTACTTATATGGAAGCACTTTCTCGTTTGAATTTTACAGAGATTGGAAATATTCCGCCTGCTGAATTTGTGGAAGTTGCAGAAAACCGCGGACTTATTGAAAAACTTGGAAATCTTGTTTTCGAAAAAGTGTGCCGTTTTCTTTCAGAAAACAAGGATTTAGTTCCAGCCGTTTCCGTGAACTTTTCTGTTTATCAGATGGTAAATCCAAATATCGTTGAAACAGTCAATTCGATTATGAAAAAATATGATGTTTCACCTCAGAATATCATCATGGAGATTACAGAAAGTATCTTCATCGATGATTTTAACATTGTCCTTGAAAATATGAAAAAACTTTCAGATTTGGGCATAAAATTCTATCTGGATGATTTTGGAACTGGATATTCAAATCTTGCAAATGTCGTAATGCTGCCGTTCTCTGCAATAAAAATTGATAGAAGTCTTGTTTTGATGACTGAAGAAGACAAAAAAGGCGAACGTTTTTTCAGCAACATTTTGAGTACTTTCAAAGATTCCAACTTAAACATTCTTGTAGAAGGGGTGGAAACTTCAACTCAAAATCAAATTGTAGAACAGGCTGGTGCTGATTACATTCAGGGATTTTTGTACAGTCGTGCCATCCCTGAAAAAGATTGTGTTGAATTATTCAAAAATCAGAAAAGTCAAAAAATGTAAATGCAGATGAAAACTAAAAAGTGATGATTTCTTCATAAATCTGAATTGCAAACTGGTCAGTCATCCCCGAAATGTATTCAATAATGCATTTTGTAAAAGATTCATCATCATGCAGTTCAAAAACTGGAATTGTGTTGTATTTTAAAATCGCTTTTTTATCTACAAAACTGTGTTTTTCCGAAATAAACGGTCTGTACGAAGTATATTTGATGAGCCAGTCCTCAAAAGTCTGACAAAGTTTCGGGTAATGCTGCAAAGCCTGAGCTACACGTCCATTTTCTGCATAAAGTTTTGTTTTTTGCAGTGTCCTGAAAATTGTTCCGATGACATTTTCTGCATAAACAGCAAATTCTCCAAGCCTCCAGTGATTGTAAATCCTTGCAAAATTAAACTTTTTGAGCTCTAAAATAAACTTAAAATATTCATCAGAAAAACAAAGTCCTTTTTCGGGGCTGCTTTGTTCACATAAATCCACAATCAAATCATTAATGAGTGTAGTTGTGTTCACAGCTTTTCCGCTTCTGAGGGCATGCGCACCTTTTCTTTCAAAACCGAGCGTTGAACCAACAATTTCACGTAACTGGCGGTAGGCTGACATATCAAGAATGTGATAAGCTCGTGCGTCTTCAATATCCCTTCCCAGATATGCAATTTTGTCTGCAATTTTAACAACACAACCTTCCCATGTAAAAGGCTGGGTAAATCCAGGTCGTTTCATCGAATACAAATCAATCGCTTCTTTTCTAGGTTTTATTCCCTGTTGGTCAATCTCACCGCAATGGCAAATCAAACCGTCGCGCACAGCATAAGTCAAATTCAAAGGCTGTTCCACACCGTTGGGATCCTGAAGCGTTTCAATGTAGTCAGCAAAAAAAAGACTGTTTCTTTCGTGCCAGAATTTTTTGGGAGCATTGTGACCTTGTTTTTGTTCCAGAAGTTTGTTCAGACAATCTTCTCCGTGGTGACCAAAAGGTGCGTGTCCAATATCATGCCCCATTGCAATGGCACTGGCAAGCTGTTCATTCAACCCCAAAAATTTAGAAATTGTAGATGCAACTGAAGCAACGTGCATAACGTGTTCCATTCTTGTGCAGATATGGTCATTGTGAGGTGCAAAAAAGACTTGGGTTTTGTGTTTGAGCCTTCTGTACGCCTGTGAATGTAAAATTCTTGTGTAATCTCGCTCAAATTCAGTGCGCACATCATTTCTAGAATAAATAGGAACTTCACGTTTTACAGCTTGTTCCCATTTGTCAGAATTCTCATCAGTTCTCTCGTTAAAAAATGCGTTTCTCATAAAAACTCCGGCAAAATAAAAAATTAATCAAGCGCCTGAAGTTCCAGTGCAATTTCTTCCATTTCACGGTCAGTCATAGCAATAGTTTCAGCCACTCGGAAAAGTTCCCGTCGAATACTGTCAGGCACATCAGCATCGTTTTTGTAATGAAGTTCATGCTCCAGACTCGCCCAAAAATCCATTGCAATCGTTCGTAACTGAATTTCTACGCGAACATTATGTTCTGTTTTTGAAAGATAAACTGGCACTTCAATTACCAGATGCAAACTTCTGTAACCGCTTTGTTTCGGCTCGCTGATATAATCACTTTCATGAATCAAAGTAATATCCGGCTGTTTCAAAAGCATCTCCCGCACACTATAAATATCAGAAATATATGGACAAATTACGCGCACTCCAGCAATATCATTCAAATTCGTCATCATAGATTCAAAAGTTACCGGCAAATGCTTTTTTTCAAGTTTCTTTGCAATGCTATCCGGCGATTTAATTCTGCTTTTAATTGTTTCAATAGGATTTCTTTTGCGGCTCACCTTATTTTCTTTATTTAAGATATCAAGTTTTGTTTCTATCTGTTTGATGGCACTTTCATAAATCATCATAATTTTCTGAAACTGAAATGCCATCTTGTAAAAATCATCAGGATTTGCAGGCGATTGGTTTGGAACTGGAAGAGTTGGCATCGTCAGTTCATCACCAATATATTCTTCATCGTTAGTCATACTCATATAATCAAAAATAACACTAAAAAGTTACAAATACAAGTAAATTTTTTGATTATGAATTCAGCAAAGTGCAGTCAGTCAGTCGCCTTTCACAGCTCGCTCACGCTCGGTCCTTCGGACTCGGCTTCGCCGCCTGTTCAAGCCTCGGTGCGCTGTGTAGTTTAAAACCCTGCACCATTCACACCGCACTGGCGAAATCAAAAGACAAATACTAGAACTTAGTTCTGTAACCGATATCTACACTGAAAGCTTTAGCAGCAAATCCTCTTGCAAATTCCATAAGTTTTACTTTCCCCTGAATATGAAGTTCGCCAGTTAAAAAATCAGTCGAAATATAAGGAGTTAAATCAATATTATATCCATTATCCATCAAATTTCCTGATGAAAAGTCAAACAGAGATTTATCTACAAAAGAAAATGCCAGATGACTTCCGATAGTTAACTGTTTTGCACCAATCATTACAGAGTCAGAATAAATATTTGCATCAAAACCAAGCGTGTCTTCAACAAAAAGCATTTTTCTTACAGTTTTTGGAGGCAGACTGTAAAAACTCAAATTAATATGCAAATTGTTTGTGAAAAATCTTGGTTCAATCAAAAGGTATATATCATCTTTACCCACAATTACATTGTTGTTACTTTTAAATGTTGCATTGTAAAGACCTGCTTGAACAAACAGTGAAGTAGTGTAGTCGTTTCCAAAAAGCATAGTAGTTCCTGCGTGCCAATAAAGTTTTTCTACAGCAATAATATAATCTTCTTGATTGTTTGCTAGTGGAATACCAAGTCCTAATGCAAAATCACAAGTGAAATATCGAGAAACGCAAGCAGCTCTCAAATCTGCATTAAAAACAAAGAATTTAGAATCTTCATGATTAAAATATAAATAACCTCCAATAGCAATCGGACTTTGATAAAATTTTACTACATCAGAAATTCCAAAACCAAAATGAGGATACAGAATCGAACCTGCAAGTCCAAGATAACTATCAGAAAGTTTTGAAGTAATCGATTTTATGCTAAAATATCTTTGCAAAAATACATCAGAACCAATTGGATCATAAGTTCCCACAAAAGCACTAAAATAATTACTTGCATTCTGCGTTTGTGCACGAGCAATCAGTGAAAGTTCATCAATTTGAAATAAAGATTCTGTTGCGGTAAAAAAATTCTCGTTAATTAAATCATTTGTATCAACAGAAAATTCAAGATGTGTCCAAAAGTTTTCATTTAGATTAAACTGACCAGCAAAAAAAGCCTGAAGTTTTAAATCTGGGTCATATTGTTCAGCGTCAGGGTTTGTACTGTAATTCAGTTTGCCTCCAGCATATCCAGAAAAAAACGAAGAAGCAAAAAAATAACTGCTACAAGTTATCATTATTATTATAGAAAAAATTTTTTTATTCAAAAATTTCATAATTGTACAACTCCAAAAAAAGTCAGTTTTCCTTTTTTATTATCGGCGGATTATGCAAAAAAGTTTATAAAAAAGTTCACAAACGATAATAAGTAAAAATATGTATTAATAAAGCTACCTGCCATAAAAAAAATCAATACTTGATATTTACAGGGCAAACGCATTATAAAATGATTAGTTGTAATATCTGGCTCCCGGTCGTGATTCACAGGTCAAAAACGCGCAATAATGCGCTAGACGTTTTTTGGGGTATAGAAACTATTATAATGCCGCTCTCGCGGCAGCCCCAAA
>JALFAW010000284.1 GCA_022773305.1 Spirochaetia bacterium | reverse complement strand
CTTCTCAGCTGTTGGAATTGGAGTTTTGTTTGGAATCCTTTTTTCAAAAGACGGTATTCAAGGTTCGGTGATTGGTTCTGTAGTAATGTCGGTTCTTTTAGGTCCTGTTGTTCAGTTAGTTGCAAAACCTCTCAAAAAAATCTTGTAAAAAAAGTGAGGGCAAGCCTCGTTTTAAACTAAAAAAGAACTGAGTTTTGGCTAAAGTGAGACCTTACTTTCAAAAAGGACAAAAAAAATGCCAAAACTCGAGGCTCGTGCAAACTAAATGTAAGTTTGTGCATAAGTTTTCAGTACGAGACAGGGACTGACCCTCAATTTTACTGTTGTTCTTGTTTTGTACGACAAGTCACCTGTAGTTCCTGGAAAATCTCGTTATAGCGGATAGTTTTGTTATCAGAAAGTTTAATTGACGAGGCATAAAGTTTGAGCGGAACTTCAGCTTTGTCATAAGGAAGCAATTTTCCGTTCATCGAAAGAATTTTCCTGCAAATGTCATCAGCATAGTTTTTATCTTTTGAATTAGTCAGGATTACAAACTCATCGCCGCCAATCCTAAAAACAACATCATCTTCGCTGCTGGAATCTTCCATCCTTTTCATAGCTTCAATGATGGCAATATCACCGGCTTCACGACTCACCTCATTAATTTCAATCATATGATGTATATCACAGCAGACAAAATAACAATCTTTTCTTTCTTTTATAAAATCATAAAGTTCAGAAATATCCAAAGTTCTTCTCATAAAATTTTCTCCTTCTAATTGCATAACTCCTGTAATCTGAGGAAAAAAATCGAATGGACGAAGTCTTTTATATTTCAACTTGCGATACTCCATAGGATTACATTTCCACACTTTACAAAAAGCTCTAGTAAAAGCTTCGTGACTAGAATAACCATATTCTACTGCCACATCCAAAATGCTTAATTCTGGCTTTTCAATCAAAAGCTTGGCTGCATTGTTCATCCGCCGTCTTGTGATATAATCATAAACAGAAAAATGTGTCGTGAACCTAAATGTTTTTTCCAAAGATGATTTTGAAACACAGCAAGTCTGAGCAATATCTTCCGTTTTTATTTCATCACAAAGATGATCTTCAATAAAACTTAATGCATTAGCTAATAGATTTAGATTTGCCAAAATTCCTCCAAAACTTAATCCAGCGCTGAAATAATGACTTAGTTTTTTACCTTTTGCAATTATGAGAATACACTATAATTTTACATGAAATTTGATAATTTGAGTAAAAAAAAGAAAAAACAGAATTTTTTTGGCAATTTTACCATCAAAATTCTGTTTTTTTATAGAATTATGAGTAAGATTTCAGACAGACATTAAAAAACAACATCTGTCTGAATTGAAATAAAAAACTTATTACACTCTTTCAACAGGAACTGGCTGAGAGTTTTTGCCCATGTAAACTACAACATTTGAGCCGTCTTTGAGCATTTCTACTGGAATTACAGCAGAGTCAAGACGTTTTCCATCCACTTCCATATATTCCACGCCTTTGCAAACATGCTGAGGATTTTTTACTTCAATCTTCAAGTTCATTTTTCTCCAACGGCGTTCAACTTTGTATCCATCCCAATCTGATTTGATACAAGGATCAATCAAAAGTCCTTCATATTGTGGTTTAATTCCAAGCATATACTGAGTGATTGCATAATAAGACCATGTTCCAGCACCAGAAAGCCAGCTTACACGAGTATTTCCAGGACGCTTTGAGAATGTTGAATAAGTTGTCTGACCAACAACATAAGGTTCGCTCTGGCGGATTTCAGCTTTATCATTGTATGCAGCAGGAATAGCAGCTTTACAATATTCGTAAGCTCTGTCACCATTTCCAAGCATAGTCTCAGCGATAATTCCCCATCCTTGTGTATGATTGAAAATACCGGCATTTTCTTTAATACCAGGAAGGAAAACAACTGAAGACATAATGTCAGAACGAGTTTTTACAAAAGGAGGAGCACAAAGCATCAAACCGTAAGGAGTAGCAAGTTTTTCTTTTACAGATTCCATACAAATGCGTGCTTGTTCAGCAGTTGCTGCAGAAGAAAGCACAGCCCAAACCTGAGTATTAAAGTAAATCTGTCCTTCTTCAATAGACTGTGTTCCGTATACAGTTCCATCCTCAGCAATGGCCCAGATAAACCATTTTCCATCCCAACATTTTTTCTGAATATTTGCATCCAATGTTTCACGCTGTTCTAAAGCCCACTTAGCTTCATCTTTTTTGCCAAGACGTTTAGAAATATCAGCATAAGTAGTAAGCCCCAGACGCAACTGGAAAGCAACAAATAAAGATTCACCATGATATCCAAGTTTCAGACAGTCGTTCCAGTCAGCCAAAAGACCGCAAGGAAGACCGTCGGCACCCATTCTTTCCAAGTTGAATTCCAAAGCACGACGCAAATGTCCATAAACAGTTGCTTCTCCACCGTCAGCATAAGGAACAACTTTATTATAAAAATCAAAATTACCAGTTTCTGCAACATAACAAGGAACTGCATTGAAGAACCATTCACAGTCATCAGAACGGAATTCTTCAGGTTTTGGAGTTTTTTCGTGACCTGCATTAAAATCTTTTGAAATAACAGGAACAGCACCACCATTTTGACATTGACCAGAAATCATGCGCACAAGACGTTCTTCTGCTTCTTCTGGAATTGCAGCAGAAACTCCAAGAATATCCTGCACAGAATCACGATAACCAAGTCCATCACGTTCTCCATTATAAACAAGAGATGCAGCACGGCTCCATGCAAATGTAATCAGACAGTTATAAAGTCCCCAAACATTTACAGTGTGATTAATATCTTCATCAGGTGTGATTGCTTTGAAAGAACCAAGTTTAGCGTGCCAGTTATTTACAAGTTTTTCAAATTCTTCATCAGCACGTTTAAAGTTTCCAAATTCATTTACAATTTTTTGACCAACAGCCAAAGCATCATCAATACCAAGCATGAGCATAACTTCTTTTGTTTCGCCAGGCTTAAGTTCCAAATCACCTTGAACTGTACCACAAGTATTATCACCAAAAGCTTCAGAATTTGTACAAGCTCCGTCAACAACAGCCTTTGGATGTTCATAAGAACCATAAGTTCCGATAAACGCTTCACGACTTGTATCAAAACCTGTCATTGGAGTACCCACAAGAGCAACCCATTCACTCATGTAAGCGCCACCGACATCATATTCAGGATGCTGAATATAAAGATTATCCTGAGAAACAAATCTCAAAAGATTATCACCAACTTTTTCACCTTTTGCAATAAACAATGAATATTGAAGATTAACCTGATCCTGAGTTGTATTCCATTGATTTGTAAATTCACAGTAAGAGAAAAGACGGATTTTGCGAACTTTGTCAGAATTATTTGTTACTTTCAGACGCCAGTATTCAAAATTCTGTCCAAGCGGAACATAGTATTTAGTTTCAGATTTAATGCCTTTATATTCAGAAGTGATTGTCGTGTATGCAGTTCCATGACGACATTCAGATTTATACTGATCAAGAGGTTTTCCAACAGGCTGCCAGGAAGCTGACCAGAAATCACCATCATCCATATCACGAAGATAAAAATAGCGACCTGGCTGATCCATAGGAATGGAATTAAAGCGCAGACGCATAAAGCGGCCCTGTGCACCAGATTTATAAAAACCATAACCACCAGCATTATTTGTAATTACAGCACCATAAACTGTTGAACCAAGATAATTGCTCCAGCTGGTTGGTGTGTCAGGTCTAGTGATAACATACTCAGCGTTATCATCATCAAAATAACCGTATTTCATAATTCCCCCAAGAATTCAATAGTAATATAGATAATTATAAAACGGTTTTTCTATAAAAGCAATGTAAAAAAACATGTGAATAATTGTATAAATCTATTCAATAGGGAAAATCCTTGATTTTAAACATAACTCTCCCACAGGGCAAACGCATTATAAAATGATTAGTTGTAATATCTGGCTCCCGATCGTGATTCACAGGTCAAAAACGCGCAATAATGCGCTAGACGTTTTTTGGGGTATAGAAACTATAATTGTAAATCTCGCTTTTTCCTGAGTTTTGGTAAAACTACAATTTCAGTTAATGA
>JALFAW010000274.1 GCA_022773305.1 Spirochaetia bacterium | reverse complement strand
CGCTAACGCTTAAAGCCTTGACTTCGCCGTTTTGAGGGGGTTGTACTACCCCCTCAATAAAAAAGACACGCTCCAAACGACGTGCCTTTTTTTTCAAAGCAAAAAACTTATTTATTGTCTGCCTTAATACCATAACGTTTGTTGAAGCGATCAATACGACCTGCTGTATCAACAAGTTTCTGTTTTCCAGTAAAGAATGGATGGCAAGCAGAACAAATTTCAACGTTGATATTTTCAACAGTTGATCTTGTTTCGATTACATTACCACAAAGACAAGTAATTTTTGTAAGTTTGTAATTTGGGTGAATTCCCTTTTTCATAATAACTCCTGTTTCTTGCCCGATATTAAAGAAAGCCCGGTAACCACTAGCTTGCATAAAAATGCTTCTATCATTCCGTCCCCGTTAACAATCAAATTAACACCACAAGATTATATTCGCATAATCTTATCAAAATATTGAATAAAATTCAAGCAAAATATCCAAAATATTTGGAATTATAATGTCTTTTCAATTTCTCGCATAAGATGTTTTCCGTAAATTTGTATAATTTTTATAAAGTAAGTTTCAAAAAAAATTAATTTCATTTATAATTAAGTCTATGAAAAAAATAATATTATATTTATTAGTTGGAGTCCTATTTATTATGAGTGGTTGTAAAACAAACGACAATCAAAAAAACGATTCTGAAATTTCAGAAAAACTTACTGAAATGCAGAAACTCATGGCAGAGAAAGCAATTAAAATGCCTACAGAAAACAATCCTGTAATTGCCTACAAATTTGGTGCAGACCCTGCTGTTCTTGTTTACAAAGATACAGCTTATCTTTATGCAACAAACGATATGCAGCAGTTTGAGTTTTCTAAAGGAAAAATCGAAAACAATTATGGTAAAATTGCTTCGCTCAATATTTTCTCTTCAAAGGATTTAGTAAACTGGACAAATCATGGTGAAATTCAGGTTGCTGGTAAATCAAATCCACAGGCTGCAGCAAGATGGGCTAATAATTCATGGGCACCAGCTGTTGCATGGAAAAATATTGATGGAAAAGATAAGTTTTTTATTTATTTTGCTGACAATGGAAGTGGCATTGGAGTTTTAGTTGGAGATTCTCCAATTGGACCTTTTGTTGATCCACTCAAAAAACAATTGATTTCACGTCAAACACCAAACTGTGCAAATGTAACATGGCTTTTTGACCCAGCAGTTTTTGTAGATGACGACGGAAGAGCTTACATTTATTTTGGTGGCGGACACAATCCAGACAACGCTGCTAACCCAAAAACAGCACGTTGCGTTGAACTTGGCGATGACATGATAAGCATAAAAGGTGAACCTCAGGTGATTGATCCACCTTTCTTGTTTGAAGATTCTGGAATTCATAAATATAAAGATACATATTATTATACATATTGTACTAACTGGGTTGATAGAAAAAATTATGACACTGATGTTCCTGTAGCCGTTATTGGATATATGACATCAAAAAATCCTCTTGGACCATTTGAATATAAAGGCTGGACACTTCCAAATCCAGGCGGAGCACCTCTTTTTGCTGGAGGAAATAATCATCACTGGGTTTTTAATTTTAAAGACAGATGGTATATTGCTTACCATGCACCTACTGTAGAAAAAAACTTACCAACTGAAAAAAAAGGATACAGAAATCTTTTTATTGATGAATTTAAGATTAATGAGGACTTATCTCTTCCTCATCAAAGAATCACAAAAGAAGGTGTTAAACAAGTTCAAAACTTTAATCCTACTGAAGAAATTCCTGCTGCAACTTTTGCATATTCAAGGAATATCGCAGTTTCTAACGATAATACAATTATAAGTGTAAAAGAAGATGGATATGTTTGTATAAAATCTGTAGAATTTCCATCTGCAAATTGTGAAATCACAATAAAATATACACCTGTTAATGATAACAAAGAAATTATTGTAAAAA
The DNA here is from genome assembly GCA_022773305.1 of Spirochaetia bacterium. Taxonomy (GTDB): domain Bacteria; phylum Spirochaetota; class Spirochaetia; order Treponematales; family Treponemataceae; genus Treponema_D. Next base: position 5,039 of record JALFAW010000274.1, on the reverse strand, counting down.
CTGGAAGCTTCGGTGCAAACGGAACAGAGATTGGAAAAGTTAAACTTTCTTCAAAAGGGGTATCTAAGACTAATCTTTCAATTTCGAAAGATAGTCTCACATCTGATTTATTCTTCATTTTCCCTGAGAACTGTGAATTAATAAGTTGGCAGATAAAATAAAAAATCTTTGAATCTATCATTCAAAAAAAAATCAAAATACGTCGAGTCAAGGCACGCTAACGCTTAAAGCCTTGACTTCGCCGTTTTGAGGGGTTGTACTACCCCCTCAATAAAAAAAGGAAATGAAAACAAATTTTTATTCTGTTTGCATTTCCTTTTTTTTAAATTTTTATATCTTAATTGATTAATCCAAGGTTGCAGTTCCTGCATTCATACTCGCAAGAAAAGCTTCATTAGTTTTACTCTTCTTCATTCTATCAAGAATAAGTTCTGTAACTTCAACATCTTCCATAGGATTCAAAACCTTACGTAAAATCCAAATTTTCTGTAATTCTTCATCTGTAAGCAAAAGTTCTTCTTTTCTTGTACCAGATTTTTTGATATTAATTGCTGGGAAAAGTCTTCGTTCTGCAAGTTTTCTATCCAAATTAATCTCGCTGTTTCCAGTTCCTTTAAATTCTTCAAAAATAACTTCATCCATTCTACTACCAGTTTCGATAAGTGCAGTAGAAATAATAGTCAGAGAGCCACCTTCTTCAACATTTCTTGCTGCACCAAAAAATCTTTTTGGTTTGAAAAGAGCATTTGAATCAACACCACCAGATAAAACTTTTCCAGATGTCTGAACTGTTTGATTATAAGCTCTTGCAAGTCGTGTTATTGAATCAAGAAGAATCACAACATCACGTTTGTGTTCCACAAGACGTTTAGCCTTTTCCAAAACCATTTCAGCAACCTGCACATGACGAGTAGCCTGTTCATCAAAAGTTGAAGAAATAACTTCACCTTTTATTGCACGTTCCATTTCAGTTACTTCTTCAGGACGTTCATCAATAAGAAGAACAATCAATAATACTTCAGGATTATTTGTTGTAATTGCATTTGCTATTTTTTGCATCAAAATTGTTTTTCCGGCTTTTGGTGGAGCAACAATTAAAAGACGTTGACCTTTACCAATCGGAGCAAACAAATCTACAATTCGTGTAGAAACTTCTGTAGAAACAGTTTCCAAACGTAATTTTTCATCTGGATATAATGGAGTTAAGTTTTCAAACGGAATTCTAGTTTGAGCAATGCGTGGTTCATCATAATTTACAGTTTCAATTCTCAAAAGTGCAAAAAATCTTTCACCTTCTTTTGGTGAACGAGTCTGACCATAAACAGTATCTCCAGTTTTTAAATTAAAAAGTCTGATTTGACTTGGAGATATGTAAATATCATCAGGACCAGGCAAATAGCTATTTTGGGGCGAACGTAAAAAACCGTATCCATCTGGTAATATTTCTAAAGCGCCAGATGCAAAAATGATTCCACCGCGTTCAGTGTGTTTTTTTAATATAACAAAAATCAAATCTTGCTTTTTCATTGGAGCTAAATCATCGGCAGTAAAATCATATTGTTGTGCCATTTCCCTAAGTTCAGGCATTGATTTTATTGTCAATTCATTTATGACAAGTCTTGGTTTATTTGCAATATCTTCTATAGATTCAGTAACTTGAACATTCTCTTGATTATCACTATTTTGTGATGTATAACTTGATTTTGCACTGTAAGGTCTTTTTTGTTGTCTTGGATTTCTAGTAAATTTTTGATTTGAATGTTTGTTTTGATTATATTCAAAATGTGTTTCTGAAGGATTTGAAGTCTGATGATTTTCTGTATCATTTGTTCTTTTTGATACTTCATCACTTTTTTTGACAACTCGTCGTTTTTTAACTACAACTTTTACTTCATTAGATTCTTCATTTTTTTCTGTTTCATCTACAGATTGTTCTAAATCACTTGGATTTTCTTGCTTAATACTATGATTAGTAAGTTGATTTTCACTTTGATTCTCATCTGAACTTTCATTTTCATTTTCTGTCTGAAAGTTTTCCATATTTTCCTGATTTACTGGTTCGTTTACTATTTCTTCAGATGAACCAAAATCAAATTCTGCCTGTTCCATTTCAGCATTTTCCTGATTCACATTCGCGTCAGTTCCTCGACGTTTTCGTAATGCAGCCATTAAAAAAAATCTCCATAATATAAATTATTAAAAAAATAGATTAGCTATAAAAAAATGTTTTTTTGATTTAACTAAAGGGAAAAAATATAACTGATAACTCTTAAAAAAATGTTAATTAATCATAATTTTTTTTTTCAAAAAAGTCAATATGGATATTCATTTTGAATTAACACAAATCATTTTACAACATCAGAATGAACTACCATTGCCTGTTTATATTCGCTTGAGGCAACAGAAAATAAATCAACTTCAGGGTCTTTTTCAATCATACTTACTTCGCCTGAAAAATCGACATTGTTTGCGATGCGAATTCTAGCAGTTGTAATATTTCCTTCTACTACACTTCCAGAACAGATTTCTACCCTTTCGTTAGCATTCATATCACCTTTTAAATTTCCACAAATAACTATAGAATTTGCATCAATTGATTCCACAGTACATTCAGCATTTTTATCTACAGTTAAATCACCAGTTGGTGCTACAATTTTTCCATTAAACTTTCCAGTGATTATTAATCTGTCTTTGAATTCTAATACTCCATCAAACTCAGTTTCTGTTCCAAAAACTGTAACATTTCTTTTACCAATTGTAGTTTTTTCTGACATATATATTTCCTATTTTATATTCTTACTCATTTTTTTATAACTTTCGTAATTATAACGCTAAATAATTTGATTATCAATATTAATAAAATCAAAATCACTTCAATTTTACCAGCATAATCTCCAAATCTAGAATAAACTGAGATTTTAAAATCTTTTAACACCGGTATTCTTCCAATTACATACGATTCGCAAAAAGCTGGGGCTTGAGCAATTATTTTTCCATATTCATTGATAATACAAGTTTGTCCACTTGAAGTACTTCTAACAGTTGGAACTTTATTTTCAACACATCGAAAAACAGCCATACTTAAATGTTGCTTTTGACAAACAAAACTCTTTGACCAGGCATCATTACTCAGATTAAAAAAAGCTCTTGCTCCGTTTTTTACAAACCTTCTACAATCATCACCAAAGGTATCTTCAAAACATACTGGAGTTGAAAAATACAAATTCTTATTATAAAAAACTTTATATTCTTTTCCTTTTTCCCACATTTGAGTATCACCGTTTAGCAGTTTTTTATAAAAACTTGGAAACTTTTCTTTATAGGGAAAATATTCCGTAAATGGAACAAGATGAATTTTTGAATATATTTCTGGTTTAGGTGGAATCACATTTCTTTTAGGTTCAAAAACAAAAACACTATTATATCTGTCTATTTTTCCTGTTGGATTTCTTTGTTCATATGAATTCCCTATTACAAAAATAACATTTCTGTCATCAATAAATTCAAGTAAAGATTTTATCACTTCCTTTCTGTTTTTATCTTTTCCACCTTGATAATGAGTCATAATTGATGGAACAACTGCAGTTTCAGGCCAAATCACAAAATCTATTTGTTTATAATAATCGATAGTTTCTTCAGTCAGTTTTTCTAGATTTTTAATATTTTTAGAATATTCTACAAGTCCATTTTTCCATGGATCTTCATTATTTTGGATAGCAACTATATTAACATAATCATGATTTGCCATACTTTTTTTATGATTTTGAATTGTGTAGAAACCAAAACAATACGAAAAACACATCAAAACTAACCAAACTAAAGCACTGACATAGTATTTTTTCCAAGCAAATATGTTTTTTTTCTTTTCATTTTTAAGAAAATCATTTGAATAACTATTTGTTTGTGTTTGTATGATTTGTTTTTCAAAACTAATTCTATTTATATAATTTATATAAACTCCAAAAATTAAACAAGATGGAAAGATTATTAGAATATTTAATCCAAAAACTCCAACTATCTGGCAAATCTGAATGAAATAAATATTTTTCCATTGTGTATAAGCTGAAACTCCATAACTAAATCCACAAAATCCCAAAGTTTTTAAATACTCAAAGGCACACAAAAAAACACATGAAAAAAAACAAAAATATGTTCTGAATGAATTCTTAATAACTTTTAAAATAAAAAAAACAAGTGCAAAAATCAAAAAATAAACTATACATATTATATATAAAGTAAGAGGATGAAAATTTTTAAGCCAGAATGCAAATAATCCATATGAAAATGCACCATATAATCCACCCCAAAGAAAAACTGTTTTAAGGGAAGATTTTTCCATAAGAAATAAAACAGGAAGATAAATAAAATAACCTAAAAAACCAATACCATCTGAAAAAAAAGAATTTGGATGTGACAAAAAGAAAATGAGAACGGAAATGAGAAGTAAAATAATTTTTTTTAATATAGAAAAAAAAAGTTTCATTTACTAATCAATTACTTTTAGTTTTTTAATATTGTCCTTTAATTCTTGACCTGGTTTCAAACAAATAACATAATGAGGTTGTGTTTGAACTTTTTCTCCAGTTTTGGGATTTCTAGCATTCTTTTTGCCTTTTCGAATTTTCACTTCAAAAGTACCAAAACCTCTTATTTCTAAAGAAGAACCTTCACTTAAAATTTCTTTCACACCATCTAAAACAGTATCTACAATCTGTGTAATTTCATCTTTTTCTAATGAAAGTTTTGAAGATAAATTATTAACTAAATCTTTTTTAAGTTTTTTCATCAAATTTTTCCTTATTACACACTGTGTAATCTATTTATTTTATGTAAATTAATCCAACAAAACAATATTATTCAATAAATGATGATAAAATCAATATATGAGGAGTGTTTATTCAGGGCAAACGCATTATAAAAAATATTTTCATAAAAGTTGGCGCGAGGGAGTGAGACACAGGGCAAAAAGACTTTTTTTGGGGCTGCCGCGAGAGCGGCATTATAATAGTTTCTATACCCCAAAAAACGTCTAGCGCATT
>JALFAW010000269.1 GCA_022773305.1 Spirochaetia bacterium | reverse complement strand
TGGCAAGGATTGTAAGGGCTGGCGAAGCCAGTTCCGAAGCGGAGCGAAGGAATGAAGCGATAGCGTAACCCTGAAAAGCCTGATTTTTGCGAAGCAAAAAGCCACCCTAAAAACAAAAATTCAAAACTCGACATTTGTCCTAATAAAACAATCTTTAATAAATCTATAAATCTTTGTATAATCTTCATTATGACATCAGAAATTTTAATCACAGTAAAACCAGAAGATGAAAAAAACTTTATTCTACACAAAAGAATTATTCTCTCAGAACTTAAAAAAAATGTTGAAAAACACAAATCAACACAAGATAAAAACGAAATACTTAAGCTAAAACTTGACGATTTTGAAAACAACAAAATTCATCTTCGATTTTTAAAAAAATCTATAGATGCCCGTCACGGAAAAGTGAAATTTCACTTACGATACAAAGTGTTTATTGGTGAAAATCCTCAAGAGATTGGAATAAAATCTTTTCAATGGAAAAAAACTGACGGAAAAAAAATTGTTCTAATAATAGGTTCAGGTCCAGCAGGACTTTTTGGTGCTCTCAAACTTTTAGAAAATGGAATAAAACCTATAATTCTAGAAAGAGGAGCACAAACTTCACAAAGAAAAATAGACATAGCAAAAATCAGTACGAAAAAAATAGTCAACGAAGATTCAAATTATTGTTTTGGTGAAGGAGGTGCTGGAACTTTTTCTGATGGAAAACTTTTCACAAGAAGCAACAAACGAGGCAATATTTACGAAGTGTTGCAAATTTTCCATTATTTTGGAGCAGACCAGAAAATTCTCACAGATGCTCATCCTCACATTGGAACTAATAAACTTCCAAAAATAATCAACAATATGTGTGAAAAAATCATCTCTCTTGGAGGTGAAATTCATTTCAATACTAAAGTGATTGATTTTATTTTGAGTAATGATAACAAAACTTTCTCAAACACTAATGAACCTTTTCAAAATTCTCCAAATTCTTCAAGAAAAAAAATCATTGGAACGATTACAAAGAATGTTTTGACCGGTGAGAAAAAAAGTTTTTACGCAGATTCTGTTCTACTTGCCACAGGACATTCAGCTACAGATATTTACCATATTTTAGCCAAGATTGCCCCAGAATCGCTAGAAGCGAAAACATTTGCAGTTGGAGTTCGCGTGGAACATCCTCGCTCACTTATTGACAAAATTCAATATCATTCAAACAACAGTGAAAATCTAGGAGCAGCAGAATATCGATTAACAACTCAAGTTGAAGAACGTGGAGTTTATTCTTTCTGTATGTGTCCAGGTGGTTTTGTTGTACCATCTAGTTCGGGACAAAATGAAATAGTGGTAAATGGAATGTCATCAGCCCAAAGAAATTCTCAATGGTCAAATGCAGCGATTGTTGTAGAAATTCGTCCAGAGGATATTCCACAAGAATTTATTAAGCAAGCAGAAAAAATTGGTTGTAAAGCATTAGCTGGATTACTTTTTAGAACGCATTTGGAACAACTTGCAAAGATGAATGGAAATGATCAAGCAGCTCCTGCACAAAGGTTACCAGATTTTCTAGATAACAAAAAATCTCAAACACTACCAAAATCTAGTTACACTCCCGGCTTAATTTCTTCGAATCTTTGCGAATGGCTTCCAGAACATATTAGCAAACGACTTCAACAAGGATTTAGAAATTTTAATCAAAATATGAAAGGATTCATTTGCGAAGATGCACTTTTAATTGCAATTGAAACGCGCACAAGTACTCCAATAAGAATTCTTAGAAATAAAGATAACTTTGAATCAAACGTGATTAAATCACTTTACCCAGTTGGTGAAGGAAGTGGATATTCAGGAGGAATAGTTTCAAGTGCCATGGATGGAATAAATGCATGCAAACAACTTATTTCCTCTATCTTGTGCTAAAATCATTCATTCCAATCCAACATAAATTAAGCTTGCATGTGTCACGAGTTTTTTACGTTTCACTAAAACTCGTGAATATCAAGTCTGTCCCTATTTCCATATTTATGATGTTATTTATAATGTTTTTTATCAGGGCAAACGCATTATAAAAAATATTTTCATAAAAGTTGGCGCGAGGGAGTGAGACACAGGGCAAAAAGACTTTTTTTGGGGCTGCCGCGAGAGCGGCATTATAATAGTTTCTATACCCCAAAAAACGTCTAGCGCAT
>JALFAW010000264.1 GCA_022773305.1 Spirochaetia bacterium | reverse complement strand
ATGCGCTAGACGTTTTTTGGGGTATAGAAACTATTATAATGCCGCTCTCGCGGCAGCCCCAAAAAAAGTCTTTTTGCCCTGTGTCTCACTCCCTCGCGCCAACTTTTATGAAAATATTTTTTATAATGCGTTTGCCCTGGTAATAAGTATCAAAGATTTGACTTTGCTCGGTAATCTACACTCAAGTAAAAATTACTTAAAATCATAAACTTGAAGAATGTTTCAACTTTTTAAAAGTTATGATTCTTGCGAGCCAGGAGAACAATTAGAAAAGAGAGTTGCGCAAAAAAAACTCTAAAATACATCAAATAACGTTATTTTTGCCATTTGATATAAGTGTTTGTTTTTAAACTGTGGCAAGGATTGGAGCACCTGCCGAAGGCAGTCCCGGAGCGTAGCGGAGGGATGAGGCGCGGTTAGTCGCCGAAGTGCGCAAAGCCTGTTTTTGCTTGCTGTAGTTGCTGAGAGTTGGTTTCTGAGTAGAGTCATTACGGATGGTTCTTGAACTGAGTTGAGATAAATAGAAACGAGCAAAAGCCACCCTGAAAAAAATAAAATTTTATGAAAAATTCTGTTATTTTTGGAGAAATATATGAATATTGATATGTTGATTGATGGAATTTTGGATTCTTATGACCGATACGGATTGATTAATAGAAAAAATGCGGAAAATTTTCCTAACCGTCAGAATGTTGTAGAAGTTTTGAGCGATTTGCAGTCTTTGATTTTCCCAGGATTTAGGGTTGCGGAGGAAATTGACCCTTCAAATATTCGTTATATTACGGGTCAGCGTGTGAATAATATCATTGCTAAACTGACTAGGGAAATTGAAAAAGCGCTGATTTACACGAAACAGATGTGTAATAAGGACGAAAGTGAACAGGACGCAAAATTTAACATTTCCCAATCGCATTGTTTTAAACTTGCAGAGAAGGTTGCGGTTTGTTTGATTGAAGAAATCCCTGAGATTCGAAGGAAAATTCAACTGGATACGATTGCGGCTTTTAATGGGGATCCAGCTGCAAAGAGCAATGAGGAAGTGATTTTGTCTTATCCGGGACTTGAAGCGATTCTTGTTCACCGAATTGCAAACTTTTTGTATAAAAATGGTGTGCCTGTGATTCCAAGAATTATGAGTGAACATGTTCATGGAAAAACTGGAATTGATATTCATCCTGGAGCTTCTATTGGTGAGTCTTTTTTTATTGATCATGGCACTGGAGTTGTAATTGGAGAAACTTGCATCATCGGGAATAATGTGAAAGTTTATCAGGGTGTAACACTTGGTGCTTTGAGTGTAAAGAAAAATTTGCAGAACAAAAAACGTCATCCTACGATTGAAGATAATGTAACGATTTATGCAAATGCGACTATTTTGGGTGGCGAAACTGTTATCGGAAAAAATTCAATAATAGGCGGGAATACTTGGGTGACTGAGTCAGTTTTGGAGAATTCGGTAATAACTCAGCAATAATTTTTAGTTTTTGCGTTTTTGTAGTTTTGAGGTTTTGTTATGAAAACTAATGCAATGAGAATTTTGGACGGTTTAAAGATTCCTTATGAAACTTCTTCTTACGATGATGATGGCGAACACGAACTTGCAAAAGGGGCTGCACTGAGACTTGCTGAAAAAATTGGGGTTCAGCCAGAATGTGTCTTTAAAACTATTGTGATGCGAACGGAAAATAAGGAAATCTGTGTTTTTTGCCAGAGTGCTGTTTCTGAAATTAATCTAAAAAAAGCAAGAAATGCTGCCGGTTGCAAAGAGATTTCGCCTGTAAAGCCAGAAGAACTTTTGGGATTGACTGGATATATTCGAGGAGGATGTTCGCCTCTTGGAATGAAAAGAAAATTTCGTACTTTTATCGATGAAACTGTTTTGTTGTGCGATTTTATTTGCATAAGTGGTGGGCAGCGGGGTATTCAAATTAAACTAAAACCTGATGATTTAATAAAAGCCTGCGATGCTGTTGTTTGCGATTTGGAATTGTAAAAAAAAATTTGCTTGTTAAAGTTTGAAATGCAAGCCTTTTTATTGAATTGGAGAAATTATGTTAAAAAATATTTTGGGAAAAGAAGTATTGTTTTTTGATGGCGGAACTGGCACTGTTTTGCAGGAAATGGGGCTTAAAGCTGGTGAATTGCCTGAAACCTGGAATATAAATAAACCTGAAAATATTATTGATTTGAATTTCCGATATTTTTGTGCTGGTTCAAATATTGTAAACACAAACACTTTTGGTGCATTTATCACAAAATTTCCTTTAAACCTGGAAAAAATCATTACAAGCGCGATTGAAAATGCAAATGCTGCCAGGGAAAAGTTTTACCGCGAATGCTGGAAAGACACTGGTTTTGAAAGTAGACTTTTGAATAACTCCGATGTGAATGCAGGGAGTGCGGACTGTGCGGAGGGTGACAGTTGTAATGAAGGGAGTGCGGGTTGCACAGAAAATAATCCTGCGAAAAAATTTATTGCTTTTGATATTGGTTCCTGCGGAAAACTTTTAAAACCGATGGGCGATTTGGATTTTGAAGACTGCGTTTCTCTTTACAAAAAAAGTTTCAAAATTGCATTTAAGTGCAAAATTGACTGCGTGATGATTGAAACAATGAATGATGGCTATGAAACAAAAGCAGCAGTTTTGGCGGCAAAAGAAACTATGCAAGAACTTGGAGTAAGTTTTCCAATTATTGTGTCAAATGTTTATGACCAGCAGGGAAGAACTTTGAGTGGCTCCACTCCAGAAACTATGATTGCAATGCTTGAAGGGCTTCGCGTAGATGTGATTGGCGTAAACTGTAGTCTTGGACCAAAACAGATGAAGCCGGTTGTAAAAAGACTTTGCGAAGCAGCCAGCGTTCCGATTCTTGTAAAGCCTAATGCAGGACTTCCAAAAGTTGTTGACGGTAAAACTGTTTTTGATGTAAGTGCAGATGATTTTGTAAAAACTATGGTAGAACTTTCAGAGTTTGGACCTGCCGTTCTTGGTGGCTGCTGCGGAACTACACCAGAATATATTAAAAAATTAGTTTCTCACGATGATGAGTTTAACTACGCACTTGCAAACAAACAAAAGAATAATTCATCTTGCGGATACATTTCTTCGAATACTCAGATTGTTTATTTCGGAGCAGATAATCCTCCGGTTTTGATTGGGGAACGCATAAATCCAACAGGAAAAAAGAAGTTTAAAGAAGCATTGCGAAATAACGACATTGCTTACATAATTCATCAAGGGCTGGAACAGGAAAAAGCTGGGGCACAAGTGCTTGATGTAAACGTCGGACTTCCAGAAATTGATGAAAAACAGATGATGCTCAGTGTGATGACAGAACTTCAGTCGGTGACAAATCTGCCGCTTCAAATTGACACAACAGAACCAAAAGTCATGGAAGCTGCTCTTCGTCGTTACAATGGAAAGCCAATGGTGAATTCTGTAAATGGTAAACAACAGGTGATGAACGAAATCTTTCCTCTCGTTCAAAAATATGGTGGACTTGTCGTTGCATTAACACTGGACGAAGATGGAATCCCAGAATCAAGCAAAAAAAGAATAGAAATAGCACAAAAAATTTATGCTGAAGCTGAAAAATACGGCATTTCAAAGAAAGACATAATCATAGATCCTTTGGCAATGGCAGTTAGTTCTGATTCAAAAGCGGCAATTGCAACTCTCGAAGCTGTAAAAGAAATTCATAAAATGGGCGGATTGACAAGTCTTGGCATTTCAAATGTTTCATTCGGACTTCCAAACCGTGAATTCGTCACTTCATCATTTTTTACAATGGCAATGACAAATGGTTTGAGTGCAGCAATTATGAATCCTCTCCAGGCAGAAATGATAAAAGCTTATAAATGTTTCTGCCTGTTAAACGGAAAAGATGAAAACTGCACAAATTACATTTCTTGGGCACAAGATTATGAAACGATAGAAATGCAGAAGTCAAAACAAAATGAAGTTTTGAAAGAATATGCTGATTCTATCGCTGCTGACAAGAAAAAAGATAACAACGATACAAACAAAACAATTAACGGTTCACAACTTCAAGAAAAATCACTTTTGGCTGACGCAATAATTCACGGACTCAAAGAAGACGCTGCTCAAATCACAAAAGAAATGCTCAAAACAATGGACAGTCTTGAAATCATCAATAAACATTTGATTGTGGGACTTGATTTTGTAGGAAAAAAATTTGAAGAAAAAACGATGTATCTTCCACAACTTTTGATGGCTGCAGAGGCTGCAAAATCTGCATTCGGCGAAATTCGTGATTATATGGAAAAAAGCGGGGAAAAAGGAAAATCAAAAGGCAGAATTGTGATTGCAACAGTAAAAGGTGATATCCATGATATTGGGAAAAACATCGTAAAAGTTCTGCTTGAAAATTACGACTTCGAAGTAATAGATTTAGGAAAAGATGTTCCTCCAGAAAAAATCGTGCAAGTTTGCAAAGAACAAAACATCAAACTAGCCGGACTTTCAGCCCTTATGACAACGACAGTCGCTTCAATGGAAGAAACAATCAAACTCTTGCGACAGGAATGTCCGCAGACAAAAGTGTGCGTTGGCGGAGCTGTAATGACACAAGAACATGCTGACAAAATCGGAGCAGATTTTTATGGGAAAGATGCTATGGATACAGTAAGATATGCGTTAAAGCTGTTCGAAAAGTAGAAAAATATCGATACAAAAACTACATTTGACTTCTGCCCCGGAAACTTAAACTTAAAGTTCGTTTATCAATATATTCCAAATCACCACCAACTGGAATTCCAGTAGCAAGGCGTGTTACTTTTGGAGGAAAAGGAAGTTCTGCCTCAAGGATGATTTTGTTCAAATAAAGAGCAGTAGTATCACCTTCGACCGTTGGATTTGTGGCAATAATTATTTCACTTATATCATCTTTTTTTAAACGGTTGATAAGCGAAGCAAATGAAAGTTGCGAAGGACCAATTCCTTCAAGAGGTTTGATAAGGCCGCCAAGAACATGATAAGTTCCTTTGTATTCGCCGTAAGATTCAATTGTAGAAACATCCTGAGGTTGCTCCACAACACAAATCTGATTTTTTTCACGCAAAGGGTCGGAACAAATGGGACAAACAGACGTTTCTGACCAGGCACCACAAACAGAACAAGGCTTAATTTTTTCCTGCAGAGTAGAAATATTCTGCGCAAATTGGCGGACATAAGAAGAATCCTGTTTTAAAAGCCAGTTAACCATGCGAATTGCACTTTTTTTTCCAATTCCTGGAAGACGTGAAAAATTATTTGTCAGTTCTTCAAAAGCGTTCATTTTTGACCTTTCAATAAAAATTTAAAGTCCAAATTTACTTAAATCAAGACCGCCAAGAATATCAGAAGATTTTGATTTGATTTTTTCCTGAATGTTTTCCATTGCATTTTTGTGTGCGGCAACAATCAAATCTTCAAGCATTTGTACATCACGATTATCAACACAAATTGGATCTAGTTTGATTCCTAAAAGTTCAAATTTTCCATTCAAAGTCACAGTTACCATTCTGCCACCAGATGAACCTTCGGCAGTAAGTTCTTCCAATTCAGCCTGAAGTTTATCAGATTGTTCTTTTATTGCTTTTGTGTTTTTTAATAAATCAAACGGATTCATATCAATTACTCCCAAAATTTCAAATTTTTCGCCATTTTTGTAGCGATTTCATTTTTGTAACATTTTCAAAATATTCATTAACTAGAAAAATTCCCTACACTTTTCCAGCTACAATAGTTCCTTTAAAAGCATTCACAAGAATTTCAACTTGTAACGGAATCTGAACAGATTCTTTCTTTATTTCCTTTTTTTCTTCCTGTAAGTCTACTACAAAACTCATTTGTTTTCCACAAATTGCAGAAATTTCCGCTTCAATAACATTCTGTTTGCGCTTAATCAATTCCAAATCATACTGACTTTGTACATTTGTCTGAACAGAATTTTCCAAAACTTTCCAAAATCCAGTTTTTTGCAGATTTGAAGCAGCAAAACCATCTTTAACAGAAAGACTGGCCATAACATTTCCGCGAAGTTGAGCAACAGAAATTTCCACGCCATCGGCAGTTTTAAATTTTTCATTTATCTGGGCTGGAAAATCATTTTCCTGAAGATTATTTTGTTCATTTTGATTCAAAAATGACTCAGCTTTTTGAGAAACATATTCATCATCTTCGATAGGATAATCGTCATCAGGTATCTCATCAACATTCGTCCATTCGCCATCATAATCTTCCTGCGAAAAATCAGGTTCATTTACAAGATTAGAAAAATCCTTTCCCGGAACTTCTTTCAAGGCTTCTTTCACAAGTACATTTGAAATATGTTCTTTTTGAACTTCAGGATTAATCTCCCCATTGCCTTGAAGTTTGATATTCAACTGTGGAAGCTGCAAAGAGATTGAATCACTAAAAGCCTCTTTTGAGTTCGTTACCACCTTTTCCGCTGATTGTTCAGGCGGTAGCGAACCGCCATCAGAAAAAGGGTGCTTTTCTTCTCCTGTTTTTTGTACATTAGAATCAGAAGTTGCTCCATCAAAAATTGCCGAAGCTTCATCATAAGGATTTTCAAGACCTTCTTCATCAAGCATCTGTTTGGAAGGACGAAGAATTGGAAGCCCTTCAGGAACTTGATTTGATAAAGCAGAATTATTCAGCGTACCAGATGGCAAATCTGAAGATAAACTAGAATTTGAAAGTGAAGTATTCTGATTATTTTGAGTATTCTCAATTTCATTTGCTTTTACACTTGAAGAAACTACTCCATTCTGCGACATCAAAAGTTTTTGCGCAGCATCAATGGCACGCTTGACTTCCGCATTCGAAACATAATCGCTTATCCAGCAAAGTCTGCCAAATGCAAGCTCAAGTTCATAACGAGGCGAAAGAGAATATCGCACATCTTTATATAATTGAAGGAAAATTGAAAGTGCACGTTCAATCTGAATTAAATTCCATTTTGCAAGAACAGAAACACTGTAACGGTCGGCTGCATTTCCAAGCAAAGATTCCTTTTTGATACCACTTTTTATGAGCATAAGGCTGCGAAGATAATCAGCACAGTTTGAAATAAACTGTTCAATAGATACACCCGACTGTAAAAACTCATCAAGCATATTCAAAACAGAATCAATCTGATTTTGACAGCAAGCTTCAAAAAGGAGATTAAGTCTTTCAACACCCACAAGTCCAAGTTTATCACGAATCTTTTCATAAGTGATATGCCCATCGCTAAAAGCAACAACCTGGTCGAACAAAGTGTAGGCATCACGCATCGAACCTGTTGACTCACGTGCAATCCAAAATAACGCTTCGTCATCAGCCTGAATACTTAATTCAGCTGCCGCTTGAGAAAGACATTCCTTTACTTTATCGATGGCAACAAGCCTGAAATTATACTGCTGACAACGTGATTTTATAGTTGCTGGAACTTTTTGAAGTTCAGTAGTTGCAAAAATAAAAATAACGTATGGCGGTGGTTCTTCAATAGTTTTTAACAGAGCATTAAAAGCTGGAATTGAAAGCATATGAACTTCATCGATAATGTAAATCTTATACTTTGAATTACTCGGAGGAAAAAGTACTTCATCTTTAATTTGACGAACATTTTCTACACTAGTATTCGATGCACCATCAATTTCAATAACATCGAGCGAAGTTCCGTTTGTAATCTCCTTACAGTTTGAACAAACTCCACACGGACAATCAGTAGGACCATTCTGACAGTTTAACGCTTTAGCCAGAATTCGTGCAGAAGAAGTTTTTCCACACCCTCGAGGACCAGTAAATAAATATGCATGAGCAATTTTTCCAGACTTGATAGAATTTTTCAGTGTTTGAGCTACAAATTCCTGACCAACAAGATTATCAAATTGCTGAGGACGACGTCTAGTTGCAGTTACTTCATAAGACATAAACACAGTATATCATAAAATTGTAAAAAATAAAAGGTGGAAAAGATACACAGGCAGGGCCTCCGCATTATAAATACCTTTAAAATGTATTGTATTTAAAAATTAAGAGAAGTAGTAAAATCCTTTCAGGTGGACGTATGAACTTAAAAGAATCTCTAAAAACAATAAAAGACAGCAGGATAGACAGATGCAAGA
>JALFAW010000257.1 GCA_022773305.1 Spirochaetia bacterium | reverse complement strand
ATGCGCTAGACGTTTTTTGGGGTATAGAAACTATTATAATGCCGCTCTCGCGGCAGCCCCAAAAAAAGTCTTTTTGCCCTGTGTCTCACTCCCTCGCGCCAACTTTTATGAAAATATTTTTTATAATGCGTTTGCCCTGGTCAATACCCAAAAAACAAACAATCTCAAAAACAAACAAAAACTACAAACCTTATAAACAAATAGATACAACCAAAATAAAATAACTTGTCTAGAATATTCTCGAATCAATAAGATTTCCTTTTTCATCATAATTCAGTTTAAGCGAAAAAAAAGGAACTCGCCTTTCTATCAAATCAAGAAAAATCTCATCACCTTTCCAGTGTGGCAAATCATTCATAGCAGTTTTTGGAACCCACTCCAGCACGCCTTCATTGCAGTCATCACTGTCAATCAAAGTGCCGTCAAAATCATCACACCAGAAAATATGCATAAACTCAGTAAACAAACCATCCGGCGCTTCTGAATTTTTACAAACAAAAGTCACAATTCCACGATATTCAAGTTTTTCTTCATTCAAAACAAGCCCAGTTTCTTCCAAAACCTCACGCCTAACACATTCAAAAGGGCTTTCACCATTTTCAAACTTGCCGCCAATGCCAATCCACTTATCCTTATTATAATCATTCACCTTTTTTACACGATGAATCATCAAATAACAATCATCTTTTTGGATATAACAAAGCGTAGTATTTATAAGCGTATTCATAAAATCAAAAAAATCGTATAATCACAAGCGATTACAAATAAGCAAAAGTCCTTCGAGCAAAGCTTCATGTTCTTTCGGTGCAATTCTGGCATAAAGAGACTCAGGCGTATCATCAGGCAGAACAGGAACTTTTTTTTGCAAAAGGATTTCTCCGCCATCGCAAACTTCATTTACAAGATGAACGGTACAACCACTTTCAGTTTCGCCAGCTGCCAGAACAGCTTCGTGAACATGATGTCCCCACATTCCAACACCACCAAACTTCGGCAGTAATGCTGGATGCAGATTTATAATCCTGTTTGCATAATTTTTCAAAATATCGCCAGATAAAACAGTAAGACAACCAGCCTCTACTATAATTTGGGCACCATATTTTTGACAATGTTCAAGCATAGCATTCGAAACAGCAAGACGTTTTTCATCTCTGGTTGCATTCTGAGCCACATCTTTTCCCATCACACTAAAAGGAGAAGTTACAGCCGTTGGAATGCCAGCTTTCTGAGCACGTTCCAACGCAAAAGCATCTTTATGGTCACTAATCACTACAACAATTTCATACGGACACTCAACTTTATGCTCCGCTTCATAATCAATCAACGTCTGAAGATTAGTACCACCGCCACTTACCAGAACAGCAACCTTAGATTTCATTTTTCCTCACCAAATCAAGCAGAAATATTTCAATAGAAAACTATTCAAAAATCACAGCGTCTTTTTGTCCATTTACATCGCCTTTTGCATATTCAACACGACCAATCTTATAAGCTTTCATATCAGGACAATAATCTTTATGATATTTAGAAGCATTTTTATTGAACATATCCAGAACATCATCAGCTTCTTTTGCATTAACAGCAAGAACAAAACCAATCCCCATATTGAAAGTGTTATAAATGCTATCCAAATCTGCACCGCGACGAATAAGTTCACCAAAAACAGGAGGAATTTCCCAACTATCACGCTTAATCACAGAAATAAGCTGCTTTTTACCATTTTCAGCCTTAGGATACATACGAGGGATGTTTTCATAAAAACCACCGCCAGTAACATGAACCATACCATGAATAGCCTTGCGATATTTTTCCAAAACTTCCATCACAGGTTTTACGTAAATGCGAGTTGGAGTCAAAAGAACTTCACCAATAGTTTTTCCAGTATCTTTTCCATCCAAAACAAAAGGATCATCAAAATTCTGCACAAGTTTGCGTACAAGACTGAAACCATTAGAATGAACACCAGTAGAAGAAAGACCAATCAAAACATCACCTTCTTTAATCTTTTCACCAGTAATCATTTCAGATTTTTCACCAACGCCAACGCCAAAACCAGCTAAATCATATTTACCATCATCATAAAAATCAGGCATTTCAGCAGTTTCGCCGCCAAGCAAAGCACAACCAGTATCAACACAACCATCAGCAACACCTTTTACCAGATCAGCAGCAACATCAGATTCAAGTTTACCACAAGCAACATAATCCAGGAAAAACAAAGTCTGCACACCAGAACAAAGAATATCGTTTACGCTCATAGCAACACAGTCAATACCAACTGTGTCATATTTTTTCATTTTAAAAGCAATGTCAAGTTTTGTACCAACACCATCAGTACCACTAACAATAACAGGATTTTTCATCCCCTTAGGCACTTCAAACATACCGTTAAAACTTCCAAGCCCAGTCAACAAACCAGGAATAGCAGTTCTTTTTGCATGTTCTTTATATTTATTAACCGCACGGTAACCTTCTTCAACATCAACACCAGACTCTTTATAAGATGCCATAAAAAACTCCTGTAAATAAATAATTTTTCATAATAAACATAAGGAGGGAAAGTCCGCTGAAAACTTAGCACATTCGTGCTTGTTGCAAAATCCCCTCGTTCCACGTTGCCCACTACACTTTCTAGTGGGACAAACATTTTCAACAATGTAGAAAAAACTTCAGAAAACGTTAGTATCGCTACGCAACGTCCCAAAATTTAAAACATCAAAACTTTACATCAATTCCAGAAGCAGCAGCATCTTCTGCCAGTTTTGCTCTGAAATCCTTAAGTTTTTTTGACAATTCAATATCCTGCAAAGCAAGAATCTGCAAAGCAAGATAAGCAGCATTTTTTGCACTATTAATGCCCACAGTTGCAACAGGAATTTGAGGTGGCATCTGCACAATGCTCAACAAAGCATCCATTCCACCAAGACCATTTGATTTTTCACTAACACATTCAAGAGGCACACCAATCACAGGCAAAGTTGTGATTCCAGCAATCACACCAGGAAGAGCTGCAGCAAGACCAGCACCTGCGATTATCACCTGGCAGCCTTCTTTTTCCACCTGTTCAACAGTTTTTTTAAGCAAAGCTCCAGCTCTGTGAGCCGAAATAATGTAAGCCTTGAAATCCACACCGAACTCACTTAAAACGTCGGCAGCCTTTTTCATCGTATCTTTGTCAGATTTTGAACCAAAAAAAATTGCAACTTTCATAAACAAAAATATAACATAATTCAAAGAGATTAACAATAGAGGTTTTGAAATCTAGAAATCCAGGTCTGTCCCTGATTTTTTCAAGGGGCGTCCCCCTTCGCTGCGCTTCGGGTCGCAGTATTCCGGGCTCGCTCAAACCGCTCGGTGCGTCGCACCTGCCTTCGGCAGCCCTCCATGTTGCTGACGCGAAAAAAAATAAAAAAGGCCACTGTGTTTAAACAGTGACCTTTTATAAAGCATTAAAACCAAATTAGTTTTCTGTTACAGTTGATGCCCAATCTTTTACAGCTACAACAGCTTCTTTTGTTCCATCTTTTTTAGTTACTATTGCACTTGCAACTTTTACATCTGGAGAATCTGCTGCCTTTGCCTGAATACCTATAGAAGTTATTTTTGTTGCTCCCTGTTCAGCCAATGTTTTTCCAGAATTATCTTTTTGGTTATTAATCCAATCATCTAAATCGATAGTTACCACTTCTGCTACCTGAGGATATCTACTAAAATAAGCAGGTCCCCAAGTCTCTTCTTTTTCAACTTTATCTGAAACCAAACAGAACTGAACTTTTTCTGTTGATGGAACTTCTGCAAACTTTATTTCAATTGATACCCAATCATCTGCAGTAGCAAAAGAACCTGCACTGTATTGCTGTCCATTAAAACTGATAGTAAATGGTTTTCCTGTTACTTCAGCTGGTTTTTCTTCTGGTTTTTCTTCTGGTTTTTCTTCTGGTTTTTCTTCTGGTTTTTCTCCTGGTTTTTCTTCTGGTTTTTCTACAGGTGGTTGTTCAGGTTGTTCAGTTTGTTTACAACTTGTACAGAAAATCATTCCGCATGCCAACAAGGCAGACAAAATTCCTACTTTAAACAATTTTGTTTTTTTCATGTTTTACTCCTATATGTTTATAAATTGTAATTTAATTGTACCCCTCCCCGTTCTGATTTGTCAAGTTTTTTTTTTATTTTTTTTAAGGGCGTCCCCCTTCGCTACGCTTCGGGTCGCAGTATTCCGGGCTCGCTCAAACCGCTCGGTGCGTCGCACCTGCCTTCGGCAGCCCTCCATGTTGCTGACGCAAACAAAACTGGCAAGGTCTGTCCCTGCACGTGCTGAATGTTTACACACCAATGGACGTTTAATCCGCACGTGCTGCGAGTTTTTTTTAACGCTCTGCTAAAAAACTCAAAAAAATCTGTTTAAAATCGAGGTCTGTCCCTGTTTTTTTACTCATTTTTATGTACTTGATTTTTTCAAGAATTCTCACTAATTTCTAACTATGACTGCTGTTGAATTCTCTCAATTATTACAAAACATTGATACTTCTACTTTTTTGGGTAACGATTGCTCTCCTGCAAACATTTTTCTTTATCAAGAACAGCAGCAAAGTTCCGTTTTTGTTCATAATCAGGTTTTATACAGGTTTTTCGGAAATATTCAAAAAGGGAAACATGCAAAATGTGCATTTCCTATTCCCTTTAAATATTCAACTGATGATTTTATTTTGAATTCTATTGATTATTTACTTAAAAATTATTCAATCCTTGAATTCTGCCTTTGCACTGAATCTCAAACTAAACTGATTGACAACATTTTGAATCTGCATTTTCCAGAATATCACATAGAATGGGAATCAGACCGTTCTCAAAGCGATTATTTATATCTTCAACAAAATCTTGCTCAACTACAGGGACAAAAATATCAAAAAAAAAAGAATCACGTTCTGCATTTTATAAAAACTTACGAAAATCACTGGAATTTTTTATATTTTGACAAATCTAATATAGATGAAAACATAAAAAAACAAATTATCCTTATTGAAGAAAAATGGTTTCAAGAAAGAAACGGCTCTTCCTTCTCTGAATTGATTGCTGAAAGAAATATTATTCATAACGCTGTTGAAAATTTTGAAGTTTTAAATATGTCTGGCGGACTCCTTTATATTAATAATGAACCTGTTGCAATGACGCTCGCCTCCCCGATTTCTGCTTCTGTTTTGGATATTCATTTTGAAAAATCACTTGCCGAACCTGCAAAAAATGGTGCTTATGCGGCGATAAATCAATTTTTTGCACAAAACTGCAATTCCTACGAATATTTAAACCGCGAAGAAGATTTAGGAATTCCAGGTCTCAGGAAAGCAAAACTTTCTTATAAGCCTGACATAATTTTGGATAAGTTTTCTGGAATTCTCCAAAAAAAATAAAATCACGAGCCAGATGTAAACCTTTTAAAGTAAAACAAATTCTCAATGAGTTTTGGCTGAAAGTGGAAACTGATTTTGCCAATACCCCTGTTCGCCAGTTTGGTGTGGAGCGTAGCGGGCTGCAGATTTTAAACTTGCACAGCGCACCGAGGCTTGAACAGACACGCGAAGCGTGAGTCCTTGTCTGCGTAAACACAATTTTGTGAGTTTTGTTTTTTAAAACAGGGACAGACCTTGATTTATACTAAAACAAGGTCTGTCCCCTTTTTACGTTTTTGAAACTTGACTTGCCAAAACTCACAATTCGTGCAAACCTGATTTCCGTTGGTGTGCAGATTGACAAGGACCGAGTGGCAACGAGCTGTGAAAGGCGACTGACTAACATAACTTTGCTAAAAAAAATCTTGGAAATTTCTGTTATTTTTTCTTTTTGTGTATTTTTGTCTTGATTCTTGAAATTCTCTTCTATAAAGACTATAATAAATACTCTAAAAAGTGTTTTCAATTTTTTTAGAAATGCAATGCTGCTGGTGTTTGTTACCGGGCAGTTTTTTTATAAGGAAGGATAAAATGCCAAAAATTGAGTGCAACGAAAAACTTTTTTTTGAAGCTATAGGAAAAAAATATTCTTATGATGAACTGGAAGATGTTCTTCCATGTGCAAAAGCAGAACTTGACGAAAAACCTGATTTTTCTTTGCCTGAAAATGAACGTGTGGTAAAAATTGAATTGAATGATACGAACCGTCCTGATTTGTGGTCAACTAATGGTGTTGCGCGTCAGATTAAGCTTCATGAAGGTGGAAAAACTGTTGATTATATGAAGCTTATGTCCAACTTTGGTAATGCTGATTATGAAAACCGCATTGTTTATGTTGATGAAAATGTGAAAGATGTGCGTCCTTTTATGGTTGCCTTTATGATTACTGGTAAACCGATTGATGATCCGATGCTCAAAGATATTATTCAAACTCAGGAAAAACTCTGCTGGAATTTTGGTCGTAAACGAAAATCTATATCTATGGGTGTTTACAGAGTTTCTCAGATTGAATTCCCTGTAAAATATCATGCTGTGGACCCTGATAAAACAAGTTTTGTTCCTTTGCAATGCGAGCAGCCTATGACTTGCCGCCAGATTTTGACAGAACATCCAAAAGGAAAGGATTTTGGCTGGATTTTGAAAGATGCTAAACTTTTCCCTTTACTTTCTGATGCAAAAAACGAAGTTATGTCTATGGCACCAATTATCAATTCGGCAACTTTGGGTGCAGTTCAGGTTGGTGATAGTGATTTGATGGTTGAACTTACTGGTGACAATATGGAAAATCTTGTTCTTTCTGCAAATATTGTTGCCTGCGATTTTGCTGATCAGGGTTATACAATCAAACCAATTCTTGTTAAGCATCCTTATGAAACTGGACTTGGAAAAGATATTCTTGTTCCTTTCTATTTCCAGCCATCGACAAAAACTACACTTGGAGCTGTGAATAAACTTCTTGGTTCTGATTTTGACATGAAAACTGTAGAAGATGCTTTAATCAGAATGGGTAATTATGTTGAAATAAACAATGATGAAATTACTTTAAAACCAGCTCCATACAGAAATGACTTTTTGCACGAAGTTGATATTATAGAAGATGTTATGATTGGCTGTAATGTTTCTGCTTTTGAGCCACGAACTCCTCAGGATTTTACAATCGGTAGACTTTTGCCACTTACTGAGTTTAGTCGAAAGGCAAAAACTTTGATGGTTGGTTTAGGTTATCAGGAAATGATTTTCAATTATGTTGGTTCCAAAAAAGATTACATTGATAATATGATGATTGATGGTTCTAAGGTTATTGAAATTGCAAATCCTATGAGCGAAAACTATCAGTTTATTCGTTCAGAAATTCTTTCTTCTCTTTGTCGTGCTGAAGCTGGTTCTGCAAATGCAATGTATCCTCACAAGATTTTTGAGATTGGTAAAGTTGCATATTTAAAAGATGATGAAAATACTGGAACTATTACTCGTCAGCATTTGGGATTTTTGACTGCAGCTGGTAATACAAACTTTAATACTTTGGCGAGCGAGGTTTCTTCTCTTGTTTACTTCCTTGACCATGAATATAAAGTGCAGGAGTCTGATGATCCAAGATTTATTCCTGGAAGACAGGCTGCTTTGATTGTAAATGGTCAGGTTGCTGGTGTTTTTGGTGAAATTCATCCTCAGGTTTTAGAAAATTGGGGAATTACAACTCCTTGTGTTGCTGGTGAAATTGATTTGGAAAGTCTTATGGCAGATATTTCTGTGAAAAAAGATGTTAGTTCAAAAGATGATTGCAAAAAAACTGAATGTTCAAAAGACGTTTCTTCAAATGGTAATTGTGAAGGCCCAAAATCAGAAGCTGAAACAAATCCTATTAAATATTTCAACGAACATATTGAATTGCGAGTTGCAAAAATCGAAAAAGTTGAAGAAAATCCAAAAGGCGATAAACTTTACATCGAAACTATGGATGACGGTTCTGGAACTCCACGAATTATTCAGTCTGGTTTACGTCCATATCTTTCAAAAGAAGAACTTTTAGGTAAGCACGTTATAATCGCTGCAAACCTTGCTCCTCGCAAAATGAAAGGAGTTGAAAGCTTTGGAATGCTTTTGGCATGTGATTATGTTGAAGACGGTCAAGAAAAAGTTGAACTTTTGACAGCACCTTGGGCTGCACCTGGAACAATTGTTGTTCCTGCTGGTTCTGACACATCAATTCCAAAACCTGCAAAAATTGATGCAGACAAGTTCTTCAAAATCGTTATGAAAATTGAAAATCACAAAATGGTTTTGAATGGAACGCCTCTTACTGCAGACGGAAAAGAGATTACTACAGAAAAATCTGACAACTGCGAAGTCTGCTAAAAAACGCGAACAATGGTATGTGATTAATACGTCGAGTCAAGGCACGCTAACGCTTAAAGCCTTGACTTCGCCGTTTTGATGGGTTGTACTACCACCTCAATAAAAAAAAGAGATGCTATTTTTTTTGAGGCCACTGAAAAAGGTCTCAAAATTTTAAGGCCTGAAAAAAAAAACCAGATTTTTGAGAAAAAAATCTCATAAATCTGGCTTTTGCTCTTTAAAAGAGCAAATTATTTGTCTTTCATTTCCTTATTTTTCATCAAGAATTGTAATAATTCGTTTTATATTAGCTGCAAAGATTGTGCAGGCTCCCTG
>JALFAW010000141.1 GCA_022773305.1 Spirochaetia bacterium | reverse complement strand
AAGGGCTGGCGTAGCCAGTTCCGAAGCGTAGCGAAGGAATGAAGCGATAGCGGAACCCTGAAAAGCCTGTTTTTTGCGAAGCAAAAAGCCACCCAAAGAATACGTCGAGTCAAGGCACGCTAACGCTTAAAGCCTTGACTTCGCCGTTTTGAGGGGGGTTGTACTACCCCCTCAATAAAAATTTAAAACTCGACATTTGTCCTATTAAATAAAAAAATAGTAAAAAAAGTACAAATACCTATTGATATAGTAGGTTATAAAATGCTATAAAATATTTATAACCTAGTGTTTTAGTAGGTATAGAAGCAAAAAAAGAGTCGAGGCGTGCTTGTGCATTGCCACAACGAGGAGAAAAATATGGCAAAAAAATTACATTTTGAAACATTACAGTTACATGTTGGACAGGAACAAGCAGACCCTGCAACAGATTCACGTGCAGTTCCAATTTATCAGACAACTTCTTATGTATTTCATAATTCACAACATGCAGCCGACCGTTTCGGATTAAAAGATGCAGGAAACATTTATGGAAGACTTACAAATTCCACTCAAGATGTTTTGGAAAAACGTATAGCTGCATTGGAAGGTGGTGTTGCAGCATTGGCAGTAGCTTCAGGAGCAGCAGCAATCACATACACAATTCAGGCTCTGGCACAGGCAGGAGACCACATCGTATCACAAAAAACAATTTATGGAGGCTCATATAACCTTCTTGCACACACACTAAAACAGTTTGGTGTAGAAACAACATTCGTAGATGCACACAATCTTGAAGAAGTAGAAAAATCAATCAAACCAAACACAAAAGCTGTATATCTTGAAACACTTGGAAATCCAAATTCAGATATTCCTGATATCGATAAAATTGCAGAAATTGCTCACAAACACGGACTCCCAGTAGTCATCGACAATACATTCGGAACTCCATATTTTATCCGTCCATTCGAACATGGAGCAGACATCGTAGTACATTCAGCAACAAAATTCATCGGTGGACACGGAACAACACTCGGCGGAATCATCGTAGATTCAGGAAAATTTGATTGGAAAAAGTCAGGAAAATATCCAAACATTGCCGCACCAAATCCAAGTTATCATGGAGTCAGCTTTGCTGATGTAGTTGGACCAGCAGCATTTGTAACATACGTCAGAGCAATCCTTTTGCGAGACCAGGGAGCAGCAATCAGTCCGTTCAATGCATTCCTTTTGCTTCAAGGAATAGAAACACTTTCGCTCAGACTCGACCGCCACGCTGAAAATACAAAAAAAGTAGTAGACTTCCTGCAAAATCATCCAAAAGTTGCAAAAGTGAACCATCCATCGCTTCCAGACCATCCAGACCACCCACTTTACGAAAAATATTTTCCAAATGGCGGAGCTTCAATTTTTACATTCGAAATCAAAGGCGGAAAAAAAGCAGCATGGAAGTTTATAGATAATTTGAAAATTTTCAGTTTGCTTGCCAACGTTGCAGATGTAAAATCACTTGTAATTCATCCTGCAACAACAACTCACAGTCAGCTTTCCGACGAAGAACTTGCAGACCAGAGCATTTCTCAAAGCACAATCCGCTTGAGCATAGGAACTGAACACTACGAAGACATCATCGATGATTTACAAAATGCTTTTGATTCAATTTAGAATTTACAGTAAATTATAGTAACAAATTGGGCGTGTCCCCCTTCGCATTCGCTTTGGGGGTCGCTATGTCCAGGGTTCGCTAACGCTCAGCCTCCTCACTTCAGAAGCTGCCCAAAAGCGAAACTACCAGAAAACAGGAAAAAAACACCGCAGCTTCTTTCGTTGTGGTGGCCGCCTTCGGCGCCCTTCCCAGCGCTCACGTGGAAATACATATAAGAGAGGTAATAAAATGTCAAAAATTTACACATCAGTAGACCAGCTTATCGGTCACACACCACTTTTGGAACTCACACACCTTGAAAAAGAGTTTAATCTTCAGGCAAAAATTTATGCAAAACTGGAATACTTTAATCCGGCAGGAAGTGTAAAAGACAGAATTGCAAAAAATATGATTGATGAAGCAGAAAAATCAGGCGCATTAAAACCTGGTGCAACAATCATCGAACCAACTTCAGGAAACACAGGAATTGGACTTGCTTCAGTTGCAGCAGCTAGAGGATACAAAATCATCATTGTTATGCCAGAAACCATGTCTGTTGAACGACGTCAGATTATGAAAGGTTATGGTGCTGAACTTGTACTTACAGAAGGTGCAAAAGGAATGAAAGGTGCCATCGCAAAAGCAGATGAACTTGCAAAAACAATTCCAAACAGCTGGATTGCAGGACAGTTTGTAAATCCATCAAATCCTGCAGCACACATTGCAACAACAGGACCAGAAATCTGGGAAGACACAGACGGAAAAATAGACTATTTTATCGCTGGAGTTGGAACAGGCGGAACAATCACCGGTGTTGGAAAATATTTGAAATCTCAAAAACCAGAAGTAAAAATAGTTGCAGTAGAACCAGCTTCATCACCGGTCTTGAGTAAAGGAGAAGCAGGTTCTCACAAAATTCAGGGAATTGGAGCAGGCTTCATTCCAGATGTATTAGATACAAAAATATATGACGAAGTTTTGCCAGTAGAAAATGAATCAGCATTTGAATATGGAAAACTTACAGCAAAAAAAGAAGGTTTTTTACTTGGCATTTCATCAGGTGCCGCAGTTTATGCTGCTATTCAAGTTGCAAAACGTTCGGAGAATGCAGGCAAAAATATCGTAGTTTTATTGCCAGACAACGGTGACAAATATCTTTCAACTCCACTTTTTGCAGAATAAAAACATTTTTCTATTGATTTTAATATTAAACACTCAAACACACGGGATTTGTTTCCGTGTGTTTTTTTATTTATAACTTTTCCAATTCCTTCATAATCTGTATGTCATTGATTTTGGCTGGATATTTTTTGATAACCTGTTCATAGACATAAAGTGTTTTTTTCATATAGTTTTCAATAGTAAAATTTTTTGTGATTTCCAAACTTTTTGCACCAAACACTTTTCGCTTATTTTCATCGTAAATCAGCTTAATAATCTTTTCCTGCATTTCTTCATCCGTTTTGCAGAGAAATCCATTTTGATCATTAAAAATACAGTCGTAATAACTTTCATCATCACGCACAACGATTGGCAGTGAGGAAAGTTGAGCTTCCAAAATAGTCATGGAATGCATTTCTGAAAGTGACGCTGTTATAAAAATATCAGCCATTTCATAAAAGTTGTGGACTTTTTGCCATTCTACAAATCCAGTAAATATTATTTTCCCCTCGCCTATCTCTTTTGAACTCATATTCATCAAAGAATTATAAGCAGGACCGTTTCCTACAAATAAAACCTTACAGTTATCGCACTGTTTTACGATTTGTTTACAGATTTTCAATAATTCAAATACTCTTTTTTCTTCTGCAATGCGTCCTAAAAACAACAGAACTACATCTTTGCTTTTGATGCCATATTGTTTTCTGATTTTTTGTTTCTCGCGTGTCGTCAGATGTGTCTGAGCAAACTTCGTGCTGTCAATTGCGTTTGGAATTACAACTGACGGCATTTTCGGAAGCATTTTTTTGTTTTTCGTGTAATTTCTTGCTTTCGTTGAGACGGCGATGAGAGCATTAAAACGTTTATAAAAAGTTTTCATAAACTTTGTGACGAATCTAGGAGAAATCAATTTAGCAAACGGTATGTAATATTTGTAAAACTCTGTCCACATTGTATGGGTTGTGCAGATTGCTGGAATATGAAGTCTTTTTGAACAGTATATTGCAGCTGCACCAATGCCAAATTCTGTGTGGCAGTGAATTAAATCTACATTGTTTTCTTTTATAAATTTCACAAGATGCGGAAGAAAAGGTATACCAATAAATTGGTCTGTTCCAAGCCCAAGGGGTTTTGATTTTACTTGATAAACAAGAGGGTCATTAGAATTGTAATCTTCAGTTGTTTCCACTGTGACAAGCAAAACTTTATGACCAAGTTTAATAAGCTGTTCTCTCAACTGAACTACAACAGTGACTACTCCCGATTTTGTAGGAAAGTAACTGTCAGAAAATAAAGCGATAGTCATAAAATCGATTATCGCATTATTCTTTTTTTTATACAAGTTGTATGGAGAAAAGAAATTAGTGTTAAAAAAAACTTAGGTTAATTAAATTAGGCTATGTCCTGAAAAAAAGTGGTAGGAAAATTTGACGTTTGTAAAAAAAGCACTATGTTACAAACTCTTTACGAGAAAGGGAAACTGACTACCGATTAGATGAGGTAGCGGTTAACGTAAGTAAACTTGTTGATAAATACACTCCACGGTACTACCCTGATTGGGATTTTTACTGGGTTCTTAAGGGTCGTTTGTACCGATACGCATCCCCAGTTTATAATTTGCAATAATGCACAAGTTCAGTATGTTATGGTAGCCAAGTAATAAGATTTTACAAATTGTGGAATTCCTACTATGTTATAATAATGGATGGCATAGTAGGAATAAACTTATTTTTACAGGGTAAATGTATGAAGAGTTATAATATTTAAACTAGAAACGGAGGTTGAAAATGGTAAATTTTGTCAGACGAATTATTAACTTTTTTAAGCT
>JALFAW010000098.1 GCA_022773305.1 Spirochaetia bacterium | reverse complement strand
ACAATATTCTAGTGCTCAATACGAAGCCCTTTTGAATAAAAATTGTAATCTATAAAATAAAAATTTTGAAATTAATCTTGAAGAAACTTTTAAAAAATATGATAATTATATGTATAATATTAACGAGGTGTTTATGAAAAGTGCTGCTGTATTTTTTGCTGATGGATTTGAAGATGTTGAAGCTCTTTGTCCTGTTGATTATTTGAGGCGAGCTGGTATAAATGTTTTGACAGTTGGTGTAAAAGGTAAAAATGAAGGAAAACTTTTTATTACTACAAGTTCCCATAATGTTCCAATTGTCATGGATATGTCTATTGAAGAGTATTTTAATAACTATTCTTCAATTGTTGACTGTGTGATTTGTCCTGGAGGTTCATTGGGAGCAGAAAATCTTGCTAATAACAAAAAACTCCTCGCTCATTTACAGGATTCTTGGAACAATGGAAAAATAGTTGCTGCAATTTGTGCCAGTCCCGCTGTAGTTCTAGGAAAAACAGATATTTTAAAAGAAAGAAAATGGACTTGTTATCCTGATATGGAAAGTCATGCAAAATCTGAATTTTTATCTGGCTATAAGAATAAAACTTTTATAGAAGATGGAAATTTAATTACTGCAAGAGGACCGGGAGCAAGTGAAGAATTTGCAATGCAGATTGTTAAAAAAATGTGTGGTGAAGAAGTTTTTGCAAAAATCAGAAAAGGAACTCAGCAAACACCTCATTCAGACAAAGTA
This sequence comes from Spirochaetia bacterium, assembly GCA_022773305.1. Classification (GTDB taxonomy): domain Bacteria; phylum Spirochaetota; class Spirochaetia; order Treponematales; family Treponemataceae; genus Treponema_D. Next base: position 11,621 of record JALFAW010000098.1, on the reverse strand, counting down.
TTTTAATGTTCCCATTCTTCAAACTTTGACTTTGTGGAATTGTTTATCTACTTAAAGATTTTAGAACATTCAGCATATCTACAGTTTCTTTTACATCGTGAACTCTAATCATACAGGCACCACGTTGAACTGAAATGAGATTTGCTGTTACAGTTCCCACAAGTCTTTGTTCTGCCGGACGACCTGTCATTTCTCCAATGCATCTTTTTCTTGAAAGTGCCATTAAAACTGGATATTCAAGATTGCATATTTTATCTGTATTTTTGATGATATTTATTGACTGTTCATTCGTTTTTCCAAAGCCAATTCCAGGGTCAACAATAATCTGTTCTTTTTTTATGCCATTCTGCAATGAAAAATCGATTGTTGCGCACAATTCCTTATTGACTTGTTCAATATCACCTTCACCATTGTGCATCAATATTACGCTTATATTATTTTTGGCTACAAAACAGGCATTTTCTTTTTTTCCACTTAATGCAAGAACATCATTCCAAATCTGAACATCATAATCCATGCACGCTTTCATAACTTCAAGTTTTGTAGTATCTATAGAAATTGGAATATCTGAATGTTTTCTGATTTCTTTTACAAGTGGAACAACCCTTTTTATTTCGTCTTCAACAGAAACTGGCGTAAAACCTGGTCTTGTAGATTCACCACCGATATCGATAATGTCAGCACCTTCTTCTATCAATTGCAAGGCTCTTTCTATACCGCCTCGGCTACCTTCAAAAAAAGAATCAGGCGTTGCATTTACAATTCCCATCACGAATGCTTTTTTTTCTGTAGATAAAACTCTGTTTCCAATTTTCATTTTTGTATTTATTTTGCACATTGTTTTATTGCCCTTTTTATGTGATTTACTGATAAACCTGCCGCTTCAAGAATTTCATCTCTTGTACCATGACTGAAAAACTTATCTTCAAATCCAAGAAGTTTTGTATTTAAAATTCCATTCTCTGCAAGAATAGATTTCAGATACTCACAAATTCCACCAATTTTTACACCATCTTCAACAAAAACAATCCCGTAATATTTTTTTGCAAGTTCCAAAAAATAACTTTCATCAAAAGGTTTAATAAATCTTAAAATGTACATATCAGCATACCCGTCTTCAAGCAAAACTGAACGTACAGCTTTTTGAGCTTCAGGATACATTCCACCTGTTAAAACAACAAGAACTTTGTTTTTGTGAGCTTCAAGTTGTTTTTCTGTAACATTTTCTATGACAAACTCTGTACAAGGCATAAAAATACCTCTTCCTAGTTCAACTGGTGATGAAAACTGTGGAAATTCTGTAGGACATGATAATTTCGGGTATCTGATAACCACGCAAGTTCCTTTATCTACAGCCCAGTCAAAACAAAGTTTTAAATCATTCTGACTGACAGGACTTAAAATTTCTAAATCTGGAATTGGTCTGAATAAAGAAATGTCAAAAATTCCCTGATGAGTTACACCATCTGAGGGTACAGCCCCAGCTCTGTCAAGCATAAAAACTGCGTGAGCTTTTTGTAAAGCAATATCATGAATCATCTGGTCTACAGAACGTTGCATAAATGTTGAATAAATGCAGGTAACTGGAATTTTCCCACCTTTTGCAAGCCCACCAGCAAATGTTACAGCATGTTCTTCTGCAATTCCTACATCAAAAAAACGTTCAGGATATTTTATAGAAAATGATGTCAGGCCTGTTCCTTTAGCCATGGCCGCGGTGATTGCAACAATATCTTTGTTTTCCTGAGCTTTTTGACAGATAATTTGACTGAATGCTTCGGTAAAACTTGTGGTATCAAAAGTTTCAACAGTTCCATCACTAATCTGAAAAGGACCAATTCCATGAAAAAGTTCAGGATTATTTTCCGCAGGACTGTATCCCCTTCCTTTTTTTGTGATGACATGTACAACAACAGGACGATGAAGATGGCTGACTTTCTTTAACACTTTTTCCAAAAGAGCTTCATTGTGACCGTCTAGTGGTCCAACATATTCAAATCCTAAATCTACAAACAGATTATTCGTCAAAAAAAGACCTTTCAATGCACGCTTAAATCTGAAAATAAATTTTTCAAAGGGTCGTCCAATATATGGAATTTTATCAATAAGTTTGTCAACTTTATATCTAAATGACTGATATCCGCCTGTCATCGTGAGGCGACTCAAATATCGTGAAACTGCTCCAGTATTATGGTCAATAGACATCTGATTGTCGTTTAAAACTACTATTAAGTTTTTGCAAAGCTGACCTGCATGTGACAGTGCTTCGTACGCCATTCCACCAGTCAAAGCACCATCTCCGATCACAGCAATAACCTTTCCAGAATCATTATTTAATTCTCTGGCAGTCAGTAAACCAAGAGCAGAAGAAATTGATGTAGAAGAATGACCATTTATAAAAAAATCATGAACACTTTCCTGAGTATTTGTAAATCCTGAAATTCCATCTTTTTGACGTAAAGTTTGAAAATCTTTGTATCTGTCGGTTAATAATTTATGAGTATAACACTGATGACTTACATCCCAAATGATTGCATCTTTAGGGCTTTCAAAAACTCTATGCAACGCCAAAGTTAGTTCTACAACACCAAGATTGCTTGCTAAATGCCCACCATTTTTTCCGACTACATTAATGATTTCTTTTCTGATTTCCTGTGCAAGTTGTATGATTTCACTTTGAGAAAGATTTTTTAAGTTTTGTGGAGAATGAATTTTTGAAAGTAAAATTTTATGCCTCCAAAGACAGAAACTTTTCAAAAAAAGTAAAAAAAAGACCGCGTTAAACCAATATCTGTAACGCGGTCATGGACACAAGCTTCGACTAAAAACTACTTGCTCTTATGTCGATTTCGTCTAAGCATCTTTTTTCGCTTATGTGTCGCCATCTTCTGGCGTTTTCTTTTCTTTCCACAAGGCACGATGGCACTCCTACTTTATAAAGTGTTATTATTATCACGTATATCGATAAAAAAGTCAATATAGTTTTCTCGTTTTTTTGATTTATGTTTTCATTACCTCAAGTAAATCAACATATTTTTTTCCACTTTTTAATCAGAGAAATAATCTGCCTGAAATTTTCTTCTGATGCATCATATTTTATTATATTACTTCCTTCTATATCACGAATATATGTAAACTGTTTTTTTGCGTATTTACAACTGTGATGAATTATCTGTTCTTTTATTTTTTGAATGTTATTCTGATCAAAAGGATTTTCATAATCAAACCATTCACTATAACCGATTGCCTTTAATCCAGGACTTTCCTTTGAATAACCTGCTTCAATCAGCTTTTTTATTTCTTTTTCTAAGCCTGATTCAAACATTTTTTCAACACGCACTGCAATTTTTTTATAAAGTTGTTCCCGATTAGGTTCTAAAACTATAAACAAAAAATCATACATTTCACGAAGCTTATGCTCCAGCTGAAAACTTGTACGGGTTTTTCCACAAAGATAGTAAACCTCCAGTGCACGGCAAATTCTATAGGAATCATTTTTATGGATTTTACGGGCACTTTCAGGATCTATTTTCTGTAATTCACGATAAAGAACTTCATTTCCTTCTATAATAATGCGCTCTTTTAATTTATTTCTTAATTTCTCATCTGATATTGGAGTTGGAGGTACACCATATAAAAAATTTCTAATGTAAAAACCTGTTCCGCCACATACTACAGGTGTTTTTCCTTTTTTTATGATTTTTTTACAAACTTCATCTGCTGCATCTACAAAATCTGAAACATTAAACTGCTGATCTGGTTCCAGAATATCTATAAGATGATGAGGGATTTCTTTACAAAATTCTTTTGTGGGCTTTGCTGTACCGATATCCATATGCCGGTAAACAGCCTGAGAATCTGCACTAACCACTTCTGCATTTAAAATAAAATGACTGCCCTTTGGAGAAAAAAGTTCTCTAGTCAAGGCAGTCTTTCCAGATGCTGTCGGTGCAAATAATACAATTGCAGGAATTTTTGCAGATTCTATGTATTTGCTTTCAGACATTTAGTTTTTCTGTTCAATACGATAAGTTACTTTTTTTGTAAAAAGCTGTCTTGCAGCAACACAGACAACTTTGTCATGATTTGCTTCTATTTCCGGGTCATTTACTTTTGCCATCTGATATGCACGGAGACTTGCAGCCACTGTTATTTCATAAATATTATCATTAAATTCTACTAATTGTTCCAAAGGAAAAACCATTTCCTACCCCCACAAGTGAATATATGATTATATCAAAATAAATATTAATGTGTCAATGTTTGATTTTGACATCTTTTGATATAATTTTATTTATTTTGCGGAATAAAAGCCATAAAAAATCTACAATGAACTGTAAACTATATTTTTCATCTTTCTGGTAACGTCAGTTGTGCCACTATCTGTTCTTTGCATTGTCATAACTATAGCAAGTTGATTTTTTATGTCAATTGAAAGGTATGGACCAAGCCAGCCATCCCAGCCAAATTCGCCTTTTTCGGTGATAAACTTGCATTTTTCCGGTTCAAAAGCTACACGCACAAGATTGCAGTAAGTGTATCCGCTTAAATGTTCCATTTTTTGATTGAAATGTTGCTGCAAATCATCACGAAGGTAAGAATTCTGCATAAACTCTACAGTTTTTGGCTGCAAAATGCGTTTTCCATTTAACGAACCTTTGTTTAAAAGCATTAGCGCAAATTTCATATAATCATCGATGGTAGAACAAAGACCTGCTCCTCCACTTTCAAATGCAGGTGCATGGTCCATTTTATCTTGAATTCCAAGATTGCAGTTTGTAAAAAGTTCAAGTTCTTTTCCTGTTACATTTCCTTTTTCATCTTTTACATCATAAGATTTGTACACTTTAGAAAGTCTAGGTTGTTTTTCCAAAGGAACAAAAAAAGCTGTATCACTCATGCCAAGAGGTTCAAAAATGCGCTTTTTCATAAACTCACTGAGTTTTTCTCCTGACACTTTTTCAATTACTGCTCCAAGAATATCTGCAGAAAGTCCGTAATTATAGTCAGTTCCAGGTTCAAAACTTACTGGAATTTGAGCAAGTCGTTGTGCAACTTGTTGTGTTGTTATTTTATTTTCTCCAATTACATCTTCATTCAATTCATTAATCAAAGTTGAAGTCATTTTTTCGCCTATTGGAGAATCATCTGACCATGCTCCATAAGTATATCCGCTTGTCATATTCAATAAATCTTGTATTAAAATATTCCTGCAAGATTTTCGGATATCGTTTCCTTTATAACAAACTTGAAGATTCCAAAAACATGGCAAATAATTACCAAGTTCTTCGCTAAGATCAAGTTTTCCTTCTTCTACAAGAATAAGGGCAGCAACTGCTGTAACTGGTTTTGTCATGGAGTACATTCTGCAGATTGTATTTCTGTCATAAAGACGTTTTTCTTTTATATCCGCATAACCTGATTGAAAATATCCAATTTCGTTTCCATCTTTATAGATTAATAAATTCACGCCTGCCATTTTTTTTTGTGCAGTGGCATCATCAAAAAGTGTTTGTATATGTTTTAAATGATTTTTATCCATAAATTCTATTTTAGGACTATTTTGACATTTTTGCAAAGTTTTTTTTTATTTAGATCAAATGTAGAATTTTGTATTTATATATTTCTGTTCTTTTTTAATTAAAAATAAGTAATGTATTTACTAAAACTATTAAGTTCAATTTCGAGTTTTTCGGTTATAAACCGTGGCAAGGATTGTAAGGGCTGGCGTAGCCAGTTCCGAAGCGTAGCGAAGGAATGAAGCGATAGCGCAACCCTGAAAAGCCTGATTTTTGCAAAGCAAAAAGCCACCCATAGAATAAAATTTTAAACCCGATATTTTTCCTATTAATTATTTTATAATGTGGAAGCTCTGTTTGATTTTGAGTATGAGATTTAAACCTATTGCATAAAAAAATATAAAAATTTACGGAATTTCTTCTATTTATTTTTATTTAAAATTAGCTATAATTAAAGACATATTTTTTTGTAATCTTAGGAGAAATTCTATGACAAATGCGGAAATTATTTCTAGCGGAAACGCATGCCTTGGTATTGAATTTGGTTCCACACGAATCAAAGCAGTTTTGATTAATGATAAATTTGAACCTATCGCAAACGGTTCTTTTACTTGGGAAAATTCTTTAATAGATGGAATTTGGACGTATAATATAGAAGAAATACATAAAGGTTTACAAACTTGTTATGCTGACTTAAAAAAAGATGTAAAAGAAAAATATAATGTTACTCTTACAAGTTTTAAATGTGCAGGAATTTCTGCAATGATGCACGGTTATCTTGCATTTGACAAAGATGACAATCTGCTTGTTCCTTTCCGTACATGGCGAAATACAATAACAGGAGCAGCTTCAGAATTATTATCTACCCTTTTTAACTTTCCAGTCCCTGAACGATGGTCTGTTTCTCATTTTTATCAGGCTATTTTAAACAATGAAGAACATGTTTCAAAAATTGCAAATGTTTATACGCTTGCTGCATACATTCACTACAAGCTTACTGGTGAAAAAGTAATTGGTGTTGGTGATGCTTCTGGAATGTTCCCAGTTGAGTTTTCTGCTGACAAAAAATCCTGTGATTATAAAAAGGATTTTGTTTCAAAATTTGAAGCTTTGGAAAGTGTAAACAAATTTGGTTTTAAAATCAAAGATATTTTCCCTAAAGTTTTAATGGCAGGTGAAAATGCTGGAAAACTTACTGAAGATGGTGCAAAATTCCTTGATCCTGAAGGTGATTTGAAAGCTGGTATTTTGATGTGTCCTCCGGAAGGTGATGCGGGAACTGGAATGGTAGCTACAAATTCTGTTGAAGCTCAGACTGGTAATATAAGTGCAGGAACTTCAGTTTTCAGTATGGTTGTTTTGGAAAAAGATTTGAAAAAAGCTTATCCTGGAATTATTGACATTGTTACAACTCCAGACGGATATCCTGTTGCAATGGTTCACTGTAACAACTGTACTGGTGAACATAATTATTGGATGAATTTTTTCAAGGAAATTGTTGATACGATGTGCGGAAGTGAAAACTCTCCAAAAATCGGTGAATTTTACGATAAACTTATTATGAAATCACTGGAAGCTGATGAAGATTGTGGAAATCTCCTTGCATATAATTATCTTTCAGGAGAAACAATTACAGGATTTAATTCTGGTCGTCCACTTTTTGTTCGCGGAGAAAATGCTCAGTTTAATATTGCAAACTTTATGCGTGTTCAGATGTTCTCTTCTTTGGGAGCGTTGCGTGTAGGTATGGATATTCTTTATGATGATGAAAAAGTTCCTGTAAAAAGCATGACAGGTGCTGGCGGATATTTTAAAACTGAAGCTGGATTAAAATATATGGCTTGTGCAATGAAAACTCCAGTAAGTGCAATGGAAACAGCAGGTGAAGGTGGTCCGTGGGGCATGGCAATTCTTGCAGCTTACGCTACTGACGCACAGAAAAAATCACTTAGTGATTATTTAAATCAAAATGTTTTTGCAGAATGTAAAAAAGAAACTTCGCAGCCAGATGAAAAAATCAGTAAATCTTTTGAAGTTTTCTATGAAAGATATAAAAAAGGTCTTGCTGTAGAAAAAGCTGCAGTTGAAAGTCTTTAATTTTTTTAAGTAAGATAAAATCGTTGAAATTGTCAGGTTTTATCTTACTTAAAGTTTGCGTTTTTAAACTTATTATTATTACATGGGAGAATTATATGAAATTTGAAGAAATAAGAAATCAGGCTTTTGAAGCTAATATGAAAATTCCTGAAAATCATCTTGCACTTTACACTTGGGGAAATGTTTCAGCTTTTGACAAAAAAGAAGGTGTTTTTGCAATCAAACCGTCTGGAGTTCCTTATCCAGAATTGACTGCAGAGTCTATGGTTATTGTTGATTTGGAAGGAAAAGTTGTCGACGGAAAATTAAATCCTTCTTCTGACACTCCAACTCACGCTGTTCTTTACAAAGAATTTGCTGTGAATCAAAATGCTGATGTTGGTGGAATTATACATACACACTCGACTTTTGCGGTAAGCTGGGCACAGGCTGTAAAAGATGTACCACTTTTTGGAACAACTCACGCTGACCACATTCAAAAAAACATTCCATGCACACCTTATCTTTCAAAAGAAGCTGTACAAAATGATTATGAAAAAGAAACTGGTCTTTTGATTGTAGAGCATTTTAAGCGATTAAGTTTAAATCCAGCAGAAATCAATATGGTTTTGTGCGGAGGTCATGGTCCTTTTGCTTGGGGAAAAAATGCAGATAAAGCAGTTTACAATGGAACTGTAATGGAAGAAATCTGTAAAATGGCTTTTAATACAATTGCATTGAATCCAGCGGCAAAAAATCTTCCTGATTATATTGTTGATAAACATTATTTACGAAAACATGGTCCAAATGCTTATTATGGTCAAAAATAATTTTATATTTTTAGATAGTGTAAAATAAAATGCAAAGAACTTTCACCTATAAAGCACTGGTGATAAATGTAAAACCAATTGGCGAAAATAACAGCAGCATCACTTTATTAACTGAAGAAAAAGGTATCATTCATGCAGTTTTGTATGGCGGACCTAAAAGTAAAATGAAATCTTTAGTTGCACTGTGGAATTTTGGAAACATCTGGCTTTACGAAAATCCTGAAAAAAATCAGATTAAGATTACTGATTTTGAAGTGCTAAAATATCATCAGACTTTTGGCGAAAGTCTTTACAAAAACTTTGCAGCTTCACTTGTCTGTGAACTTGCCCTTAAAACTCATTGTGCGGGCAGCAATAGTCAGTGTTTTAAACTTGTAAATGGATTTTTTGACGGAATGGAACTTTGTGACGATAATCAATCAAAAGTAGGTTTGATGCGTTTTTTATGGCGTTTTGTGGAACTTTTAGGAATACAACCACAAACATTAGAATGCAGTTTTTGCGGCTGTTCTTTTTTTGATAATTCTGCAGGAATGAACACACTTACCTTTTATAATTGCCGTGAAAATGCCTTTATCTGTGCTGACTGTTATGCCTCCACTCAGAATAAAAATGATTTTTTGCCGTTAAACACAAACGCACTGATTTATTTAAATGCAGTTACTTCACTTTCACCTTCTCAAGTGCGGAAAATGCAGATTGATAAAGAAGAATATGAGCAGATTAAGCAGATTTTATTTTTTCTTCTTCAGAATTCAATTGAACAAAAAATAAATTCTATTGAAACTGGAATTGGAATTTTATAAATTTTGTATTATACTTAGTATATCCCACAAATTTGTTCTCTAAAGGATTTTAAATTGATAAATTTTCAAAAAAAGCCGGTTAAATTAAATGAAATTCAACCGCTTTGTTCACGATTTAATATCAGTCAGATTTTGGCTTCAGTTTTTGTTCGTCGTGGAATTACTTCAAATTCGGAACTTCTATTTTTTTTAGAAGATAATTTACGTTTTCAGCACAGTCCATTTTGTTTTTGTGATATTGAAGATGCAGTAGAAAGAATAATTCAGGCAAAAGAAGAAGGTGAAAAAATTTTGATTTTCGGTGATAGTGATGTTGATGGCATTACAAGTACCGCAATTCTTTATGATTTTCTTGTGAAATTTGGTTGTGATGTAAAATGGCGGCTTCCTGTTTGTGATGATGCTTACGGACTTTCTATGACGGCTGTTGATGATTTTGCAAATGAAGGCGGTTCTTTAATTATTACAGTTGACTGTGGAATTTCTAATGTAGAAGAAACAAAACATGCTATGCAATTAGGAATTGACGTAATAATAACAGACCATCACAATCCGCAAAAAGAAATTCCACCTGCTCTTTTTGTACTCGATCCTAAAATTCCAGAACTTAATTATCCTTTTGCTGAAATTTCAGGTGCCGCAGTTGCCTACAAACTTGTCAGCGCCCTCAGGTTTTCTCAGTCTGATTTTTACAATGCTGAAATATGCCTTTTTAATATTTCAGAAAATACTGAACAAAAATGCTATGATATTGACTGTTTAAAAATCAAAAATCTTGTGAAAATTAAGGAACTTCATGAAAAAATCATTCCAGAAAAAACTTCTATTTACGATTTAAAACTTCCTTATTTTTTGCAGGGACAGTTAATTTATTGCTGGGATGTTCCAAAAACTCAGAAAATTCTTAGAGACATTTTTGGTAATGGAATTGAGTTTAATCTTCATGATTTGAAAAAAGAAATCTCAAGCATAATTCCTTCTTTGGGAAATAAATCCATTGAACAACTTGAAAACATTTCTGTTACTGCAAAATATTGTGAATTAAATAAAAAATCTTCTGTCAACACTTTATATAATCTTTATGTAACTTACTGTCAGAAAATCATTGCAAATAAAAATCCTCAGTCGCAGGAAGATGAACGTAAAGATTTACAACTTGTAGCTTTGGCAGCGTTGGCAGATATTATGCCTATGAAAAATGAAAACAGGATTTTTGTAAAAAACGGCATTTTATCTATGAAAAAAGATTTGCCGCGCCCAGGTCTTGCTGAACTTTTCAATAGACTTAAAATTAATCTGGACGAATTAAATTCCACTGTTTTGTCATGGCAGGTAATCCCGGCATTGAATGCAGCTGGACGACTTGGAAAATCAAATCTTTCTTTGCAACTTTTGCTTTCACAAGATCCAAAAGAAAGGGAACAACTTGCAAACACAATTTTTGATTTAAATGAAGAAAGAAAAAATCTTGTTTCTCAAGCCTATTGTGCAGTTCAAGAATCTGCAAAAAAAAGTTTTACTGAAAATCAGAATAAACTATGTTTATGTTATGATGAATGTATTAACAAAGGTGTAACAGGACTTGTAGCAAACAAATTAATGCAAGATTTTAATGTTCCAGCAATTGCGATTTCTTTTTGTGATGATGGAAAGTCAGAACCGATTTGTGTAGGTTCCATTCGAACTTGTAGAGGATTTATCGCAACAAATTTTCTTGAAGAATTTGGAGATTTTTTTATAAATCATGGTGGACATGACTGTGCAGCAGGTTTTAGTTTCCATCAAAGAAAACTTCCTCTTTTTATTGAAAAAACAAAAGAGTTTTTAAACGACATTCAACTTGTTGACGAAGGAAAACAGGCAGTTTCAATTGATGCTCAACTTCCTGTAAATGAACTTACACCAGAAGTATTCAAGATTCTCGACCTTTTTGAACCTTTTGGAGCGGAGAATAATGAACTTGTTTTTTATACGCCAAAAATCAAACTTTGTGATGTTCAACTTGTTGGCAAAAAAGAACCTATGCACCTTAAACTCACTTTTGAAACCGATAAGCACAAAATAGTCGGAATGTTTTGGTCACAAGGAGAAAGATTTGGAAAAGACATAAAACTTGGACAATATTATGATATTCTGTATAATATGTCCAAAAATTATTACAACGGTTTTGTAACAAATCAAATAATCATAAAAGATTTACAATTATCTGATTTTTGATTTTTATGTTATTATTAGGTTCAATTTAGAGTTTTTTAATTTTAAACAGTGGCAAGGATTGTAAGGGCTGGCGTAGCCAGTTCCGAAGCGTAGCGAAGGAATGAAGCGATAGCGGAACCCTGAAAAGCCTGTTTTTTGCGAAGCAAAAAGCCACCCAAAGAATAAAAATTTAA
>JALFAW010000239.1 GCA_022773305.1 Spirochaetia bacterium | reverse complement strand
CAGTTCCGAAGCGTAGCGAAGGAATGAAGCGATAGCGTAACCCTGAAAAGCCTGATTTTTGCGAAGCAAAAAGCCACCCAAAGAATACGTCGAGTCAAGGCACGCTAACGCTTAAAGCCTTGACTTCGCCGTTTTGAGGGGGTTGTACTACCCCCTCAATAAAAATTTAAAACTCGACATTTTTCCTGATACATTTTTTGTAAAAATCCACCGCAAGTTTTTTTGTGCCTGCGGTGGAAAGTTTATGTTTCTTTAAAAACTAATTTTTATTTTTCCTGTTTTACACGCATACCTGTATAATTTGGATAGTTTAGAACATCGTAGTAGTAGTTTTCAAGTTCTGGTGGAATCAGGTTTGTATTGTTATTTGTAAACAGAGGACAGATTACAGTGTCTTCGCTTACTGCAATTTTTTCAGCCTTTAGTAACAAATTCTGTCTTTTTTGTGCATCAAGTTCAAGGTTTGACTGTGCAAGCAAACTGTTATATTCTTCGTTGTCATAATTGATGTCGTTGAGAGCATTTCCTTTTACGTACATCATAAGCCATGTTGTTGGATCATTGTAGTCGGCATACCACTGCATTCTGATGAGCTGGTCTTTTTTCTCACGACGTTGTGCTACGTAAACTTCATTTTCGAGTGCTTGAAGTTCAACTGTGACACCTAGTTGTTTCCATTGCTGCTGCAAAACTTGTGCAACATCTCCTTCGTAAGACATTGATGGATATGTGTATGTTATTGTTGGAAGTCCTTCTCCATTAGGATAACCAGCTTCGGCAAGGAGTTTTTTTGCTTCTTCCAGATTTTCTTCGAGAAGGTCTCCCTGTAGTGTTCCCCAAGGTGTTCCGTCTACTTTTGATTTATAGAAGCTTCCTACAAATGTTGTAGAAGGCACGCATGAAATTCCAACTACTGTTGCAATGTCTTTTCTGTTCAGGGCAAGTGCAAATGCTTTACGAACTTTTGGATTGTCAAATGGTGCAATGTTTGGATTCATCATTATGTAATTGGTCTGAGGAACTTCTGAGAATTCCAAATCTGGAGAACCCTGGTATCTTTCTGCAATTGATGATGGCGCACCTGTTAGTAATGTAATTTCTCCTGTCTGATATGCTGCTGCTTTTGCCTGGTCATCATCCATGAATCTTAATTTTATAGAAAGAAGATTTACTGAATCGGCATCAAAATAATATGGGTTTTTCTTATAAAGGATGTATTCTCCTGGTTTTCGTTCTGCCATGTACCATGGTCCGTTTCCAAGATTTTTTGCAGGTTCCATATCCCAGTTTTTGTCTTCATTTGTTGCATATTTTACATTGGAAGGCATAAATGTTGGAATATTTGGGAACATATCGAGGAAGTATGCGCAAGGTTCTTTGAGTGTAATTTTGATTATTTTTGGGTCTGTGGCATCGATGGCTACATCATCTAAAGAGCCTTCTCCATTGAAAGCTTCAAGTGCACCTTTTATTGGGAAAAGAAAATCTACGTACCAGGCTCCGTTCGAAGGTTCCAAAGCACGAATCATAGTATTTTTGTAATCTGCTGAAGTTACGCTTGAACCGTCTGACCATTTTGCATCGCTTCTGATGTAGAATGTGTATGTAAGAAGGTCATCACTGATTTCCCATTTTTCTGCTGTAGCTGGAGTGAATTTTCCATCTTCTGTGTAGGCAACAAGTGGACTTAATGTATAACTTTGGTGAGAAAAGTAAACATAAGCTGCAGCACCAGCGGGATCATATTCTCCAGTTTCTGACTGAACTACTACAGAAATTTCTTCGATTTCTCCTTTGTCATTTGTTTTGACGCGGCTTGTGGATTTTTTGCCACACGAACAAAGAGTTGCAATCAAGGCTAGCGAAAATGTGGAAGCAAGGATTGTTTTTGAGATGAGTGTTCTGATTTTCATAATGAAACCTCCATTTGATTTTTATAAAAGCATGATTTTGTGATTTGAAAAATGGGGTACGACCTTGGTTTTTCGTCCCATGAGTTTAATTGGGGACAGACCTTGTTTTTCAAACAGGGACAGACCTCGAATTAAAACAGGGGACATACCTTAAATTAAACTAGGGACAGACCTCGTTTTTATTAAAGGAGTACAAAATGGGGTACGACCTTGTTTTTCAAACTTAAAATCATGATTTATTCTTTTTTATTTTCTGAATCACTTTTTATTCCCATTGTTTTTGAAATGTTCTGCGGTGAATAAAGGTGGCAGGCCACTTTCCTTATTCCTAAGTCATAAAAGTCTGGTTTTTCATTTTTGCACTGTTCTGTGCAGTATTTACAGCGTGCTGAAAATGGGCAGCCTTTCGGTGGTTCAAGAGGACTTGGAACTTCACCTTCTAGAATGATGCGTTTCTTTGTTTTTGCTTGATTTGGGTCTGGCACTGGCGATGCAGAAATAAGTGCTTTTGTATATGGATGAAGTGGATTTTTGTAGACATCATCCGAACTACCGAATTCCACCATATTTCCAAGATACATTACATCGATTTTATGACTTATGTGATGTACCATTTCCAAATCATGTGCAATAAAAAGATATGAAAAGCCACGTTCATGCTGGAGTTTTTCCAAAAGATTTATGACTTGAGCTTGTATAGAAACGTCGAGTGCAGAAATTGGTTCGTCACAGACTATAAATTCTGGGTTTAGAGCAAGTGCACGGGCAATTCCAATGCGCTGTCTTTGTCCACCTGAAAATTCATATGGATATCGACGGATGTGGTCTGGTTTTAATCCTACTGTCTGAATCAGTTCCTGCACAATTGCTTTTCTGTCTTCTGCTGTTCCCATGTTGTGAATGACCATGGGCTCTTCTATAATTTCTCCACCTGTCATTCGAGGATTTAGAGAAGCGTATGGATCTTGGAAAATCATCTGCATACGGCGCCTGTAAGGCATCATTTTTTTTGGAGAATAATCAGTGATGTCTTTTCCATCAAAAATGATTTTTCCGGAAGTTGGCTCATGGATTTTGAGAATAGTTCTGCCCATGGAAGATTTTCCACAACCTGATTCTCCAACAATTCCTAATGTTTCACCTCGTTCCAGAACAAAAGAAACGTTTTCAACAGCATGCACTTTTTTTCCATGTGCGGCATCGAAATATTTTGTTAAACCTTGTATTTCTAATATGGGTTTTGTGATGTTCATGACTGTGTACCTCCAGTTTGCTGTTGAATGATTTTTTCATAGTCATCTTTGCAATGTAACCAGCATTTGCATTTATGTGTTTCTGAAAATTCTGTAACAGCAGGATGATATTTTGTGCATATTTGCATTGCTTGAGAGCATCTTGGTGCAAAAGGACATTCGTTTCCAAGTTTTATCAAATCAGGAGGAGTTCCTGGAATAGGTTTCAGTGGTTCTTTGTTATCAACATTTGAGTTTGCAATGGAATTCAAAAGTCCTTGTGTGTACGGATGTTTTGCCTGATAGAAAATTTCATCTACACGACCTTCTTCCATAATATTTCCGCCGTACATTATGCTGATTCTGTCGCAAAGTGAAGCTACAACTCCAAGATCGTGTGTAATCAAAATGACTGCAGTTCCCATTTTTTGAGTGAGTTCTTTGAGCAAATCAAGGATTTGTGCCTGAACTGTTACATCGAGTGCTGTTGTCGGTTCATCGGCAATCAAAAGTTTTGGATTACAAGCCAAAGCTATTGCTATGATAATTCTTTGCCTCATTCCTCCTGAAAACTCAAAAGGATATTGTTTGAGCCTGCTTTCTGGTGCTGGAATGCCAACCATTTTCATCAGTTCGATGGCACGTGTCACTGCCTGTTTTTTGGAACATTTTGTGTGAGCTATTATTCCTTCTGTCATCTGTTTTTCGATGGAAACGATAGGATTTAGATAACTCATGGGATCCTGAAAAATCATGGAAATTTCATTTCCTCTGATGTTTTGCAGCATTTTTTCGTATTCTTTTTTTTCTTTTTTTGTGTTGTAGTGATTTGGACTTAAATCTTTGCCGTCAAAAGTGATAGTTCCGCCAGTTACTTTTCCGTTTCCAGCTAAAAGTCCCATAAGCGAAAGCATTCCCTGTGATTTTCCTGAACCTGATTCACCTACAATTCCAAGAACTTCACCTTTTTCTATGTGGTAATCAACTGAACGGACTGCTTTGACTATGCCCTGATCTGTTTTGAATTCTGTTGTTAATCCTTTTATTTCTAATAATGCCATATTCTTATCCTGTCTTTTGTTTATCTTTTTCTTTTTGGATCGAGTGCTCGTTCAAGTCCTTCACCAACAAAGTTGAATGAAATGATTGTGATACAGATTGCAACAAGCGGATAAATTGTCTGCATTGGATATACTTGAATTAATTCGCGTGCTGCTTCACAAAGTGTACCCCAACTTGCTTTTGGAGCTGAAATACCTACTCCAAGGAAACTCAGCCATGCTTCTGTGAAAATTGCCTGAGGAACTTGAAGTGTAACATTTACAATGATTGGTCCCATTGCATTTACAAGCAGATGTTTGAGTAGAATACGTTTTGGACTTGCTCCCAGAACGTAAGCAGCCATCGTGAATTCCTGCTCTTTTAAACTTTTTACTTCCTGTCTGACGATTCGAGCCATTCCAATCCAGCAGGTTATGGATATTCCAATCATGATAGAAGTTACTCCTGCTCCAAGCCAAAGCATAATTAAAACGATGTAAAGCATGGAAGGAACTGAATAGATGATGTCGACAATTCTCATCATTATCATGTCAGTTTTTCCACCTGCATAACCAGCAATTCCACCATAGATTGTTCCAAGAATCAGGTTTACAATTGCTGCCATAAGACCAACTCCAAGACTAATTCTTGCACCATATAGAATGCGTACGAATATATCACGCCCCATTTTGTCTGTTCCAAAAAAGTGAGCTGCACTTGGAGGCGCATTTCTTAATGCCATATTCTGTTGATCATACGTATAAGGTGAAAACAGTGGTCCAAAAATTGCCAGAAGCAAAACTGTAAGCAATACTATAAGTCCGAAAACTGCTCTTTTATTTTTTTTGAATTCTTTTTTTACAGATTGAAAAAATGTTTGATTTTCAATTGCGATGAATTCATCATTTTTTTCTTCTTTTGATAGTTTTCTGAATAATTTTTCTTTATCATAATTGATATCTGCGTTGATTGGTTTACTGTCTGTTGTTTGATTTTCCATTTTTTCCCCCTTTTAGCTATAAGGTCTGCAACTTAAGCATTGATTAAGATAAAAGTCACTGATTCAGTGGTTTTGTCTATCTTTTTTTTATAGTGATTTTCTTGTTCGTGGATCTACGATTGCACATATCACATCTGCAAGCAGGTTACATAATATGATGATTGCTCCCATAAATATTGTAATGCCCATGACAACTGTGTAATCATGATTCATAATCGCATTTGTAAATTCGCGTCCTAATCCTGGAATTGAAAATATTTTTTCGATTGTAACAGAACCTGTGAGAAGCATAGCAACCATAGGTCCCATATATGTGATTACAGGAAGCATTGCGTTTTTTAGAATATGGCGGAAAAGAATTGTTGTTTTACTGATTCCTTTTGCCTTTGCCATAGTGATGTAATCCTGTCTGATTACTTCTTCGTACGAACTTTGTGTTAGTCTTGCGACTGCCGATATAGGATAAAGTCCTTGTGCTATTGCTGGCAGAATGTAATGTTTTGGAGTGGAAAGTCCTATAATCGGAAGTGCATTCACAATGACACCAAAGAAAATCATGAGTAAAAGTGCAACTAAAAAGTTTGGAATGCTTACACCGAGTGTTAATCCTGTAAGCCATGCACCTTTGGAAAAAGATGTCTTGGAGCGAGCCATCATTATGCCGGCAAAAACACCCACAACTATAACTAGAATCATTGTGACTACGCCAAGTTTGATTGTTGGTACCATAGACTGTTTGATGATGTCGGTAACACTTGTGCCCATTTTTTTATATGAAGTTCCTAAATCTCCTTTGAGCATGTTTTTACAATAAATGAAAAACTGAGTAACAAATGGTTTATCTAGTCCATATTCAGCTTCCATTTTTGTGAGCAGGTCACCTGAAATATTCTTTGATTGAAGAGGACTTCCAGGCATGAGTTTTGTAAGACTGAAAGTAATTGCAACAAGAACAAAGATAGTCAGAATTCCAAGAAGCAATCGTTTAGTGATGTATTTAACCATTTATATCCTCCGTAGAATAATAAAAATCAAAAAAAAAGACGGCAATGAGGGATTTGTGTGAATCGACCTCATTGCCGTCTTTTAAATTATTTAATTATATAAAAGTTCTTAAACTAATTTTAAGATGTGTAATTTATACAAAGATTCAGATGTGTTGGTCAATAAGAATTTTGTAGATTTGTAATAATTACAAATAAATTTTATAAAAACTGATACGATTTACAATTTTTAAATGGATAGATTGACAAGTGTTCAATTATTTATTCAAAATGCAAAAGTGTGGGGTTTGAATCTCTTTTGTGGGAATGAAAAACAAGGTCTGTCCCTAATTATAAAAGAGGGACACACCTTTGTTTTGTTAGAGTTGAGAAAAGGGGACACACCTTTGTGTTGTAAATAAACAAAGTTACAACTTGAATGAGAGGTCTGTCCCCATTTTAAAAAAGATGTAAAAAGAGGGACAGACCTTGTTTTGTAAACGAACAAAGATGTGACCTGAATGCGAGGTCTGTCCCTGTTTTGAACTTAATCTTTCAGGTTCAAGATGCGTGAGCGATAGGAAGGGTGCCGCAGGCAGCCACCGGAACGAAGGGAAGTGAACGTAGTGAACGACCGAAGTGAGGAGGCCGAGCGGTAGCGAGCCCTGTATGTAGCGACCCCGAAGCGTAGCGTAACATCATCAACTTAAGCCCACTATTTAAAAATTTCAAAATATAATAAAATTCCTTAGGTGGAAAAATGGGGGCAACATTTAATAAT